>JAZQAY010000109.1:0-22004 GCA_045545455.1 Anaerovoracaceae bacterium
CCAACTACTTCTGTTCATTTTTCCTGCTGAAGGCGCTGACCGGCATGCCGTCATTTCTGGTGTACCCCATCTTCAGCACGGGCACCATCATCGTGGTAATGGCCCTGAGCGCCGCCTTCTTCAAAGAGCGCCCCACTAAAAAACAGGCCCTCGGCATCGCCATGATCCTCACAGCCCTGGTTCTGCTGAACCTGTAGCAGAGCATCGCCCCATACAAATAAACCCTTAGCATATTCCTGAATGCGGTTCACATTTTTTGCAGGAACTTGCTATTTAGTACAAAAAACCACCTATAGATCTTAATTGTGAACAGAATGAGCCATTATGGTGACATCCTGTTCACATTTTTTTATTTAAGCTCTGTATAATTCATAAATCCTGCAATAAATTAAAAAAGTGAACAGAATAGGCCTTTACAGACCTTTTCTGTTCACATTTTTTTGCTTAACTATTGTTTTTTGTTCTTATAAGGTCCTTTTCGCACAGATTGTGAAGCGCGCAAAAGATTCAAACGCCGCGCCTACTCCAGCCTGTTATAAATGAAGTGCACTTCCATCATGCCCTCGGCCACCATGACCGACTCCTGATTGAAGAACTTATATTTCTTTTACCTTATCCCCTGCCTTTGCCCTAAGGAACTCAAGCAGTTCCCCGCGGCGCCCCTCCAGTGAAGCACTAGGCAGGATCCATGCCCTTACAGAGTCGATCCAGATAAGGATGTATTCTCCGAAGACGTCAATCTTCTCGATGTCCTCATACCTGAAGCGCTTCACCTCGCGCTCGGTGGTCCCCACGATCTCCTCATCCAGGAACTCCAGAGTCTCCTCATCCGAGTACGGCAGTCGTCCTGCAGCCTTTATCCTCATTATATTTTTCCTCACCATCTTTTTCAAGATGTTGGGATAGATGAACCACCAAGCCAGGCAGATCACCAGAAGGAATGCCGCCTCAGCGAGAAGCGTCGCCCAGTTCTCGCCTGTGATCGCCATGATGGCAAGTGCGCATAAAGACACCACAGGCGCGATCATCCTCCCGCGGAAAATGTTCTTCTTTCCCAGCTCCGAATAAACGCTGTAAAGCAGATTATAGTTGATGTAATCCTCATCTGTTAAGTGGATCTTAAATGTCATAACAACTCCTTTATATCATCGGGCAGCCGGCCGCCGCCAACCGACAACCGCCAGCCACGCAACCCCCAAACCACAGCTACAAAAAACAATGAACGCGCCAAAAGCACGTTCATCCCACGCTGTCCTTTATTTCATAGACGAACTCCTCAGGCACCGTGTACTCGCCGTCCACCAGGTCGAAGGCATACATACCGCAGTTCGGCAGGTACTTCGACCAGTAGGCCCCGTTGGACCCGGGCGTGAGATACTCAAGCGCCGCCTTCAGAGCGATGGCATGAGTGGAGAGCAAAACATTCTCCCCCGGCGCCATCTCCATTATATCAGATTTGACCGCCTCGAGGAAGCCCCCTAAACGCTTTACCAGGTCCGGAAGCTGTTCCACGCCCTCCGGTGCCGGATTGCGGTTAAAGTCGCTGAAAAACTCTTTCAGAGCCTCAGGGAGGTTCTTAAGATCCGCACCCTCGTAAGGGCCGTAGTCCATCTCCTTCAGCCTGTCATCCAGGATGATCTCAGGCATTTTCGAAGCCTCTGCTCCTGCAGCATCATAAGCGTCGTCGGAAGTCCCTGCATCGCCGTCCCCGATCACGATCTCCGCGGTCCTCACCGCTCTCACGAGCGGGCTCGAGTACACCCGCTGGAAGCTGATCCCCAGCTCCCTGAGTGCATCCCTCGCGGCCTCTGCCTGCGCGACCCCCGTCTCATTCAGCGGGAAGTCCCTCTGACCCTGGATCCTCCAGGCCACGTTCTGATCCGTCTGTCCATGTCTTATAAGATATATCATAAGCTACTTGCTCTTTTTATCCGTTTCTTCTTTCCACTGGTTGATCCTTTTGCGCACGATAAAGAAGTGCACCACGCCCACTATCAGGATCACCGGCGACACCGCCATCATGATGATACCGATCTGAACGATAGTCGGATCACTCAAAAACTCAAACATACCGATCCCAGCCGCAAAAACAGCGATGGCCGTCCTCAGATACGAAAGAAGCGTCTGCGAGTTCGAAAGCTCCGTCCTCTCAAAGGCCATGTCCGTCCTTATCTGCGCCATGCTGGTACGCTTCTTGGCCATGTTCGTCCTGTCGACGGACATCTCCGTACGCTCATGCGACAGGTCATTCTGCTCATGCGCAAGGCTCAGCTGTATTTCGCCGTAATCAATCGTATCTTTTGTAAAATTCTCCGCCATAACTAGTCTCTCCAAAAATATAATGCATTATTATATCACAATTCCCGCAGATTACAAACATTTTTTCTCGGTAACGGCATCAAAATACACGTGGTACGGGAAATATTCGCAAAAGCACTCAAACCCGTCCCTTTATTTAGGTTCATCATGGCAAAAGGACGGGAATCGGTCCTCTAAAGCCAGGCTTCCCGTCCTTTTTACTTCTCCATGCACCTAAAACCGGACGGGTTCTAACATATTATAAGCATTTTCCCGTCTCCAGCATTTTAATGCAGCTACTAAAAAAGCCCAATGCACACTTAAATGCATTGGGCTTAATTTTATTCATAATGTCCCCTGCTTTAAACTTTACTCCTCGATCAAACTATGCTCTGCCACCCTCATTGCTCCGGATTTATATTCGTCCATCTTTCTCTCGAGGTAGCGCACGTTGCTTTCTGAATAAAACGGGTCTGCAGTTATCTCAAAAGGAATGCGTCTTTCTCTGGCTACTTTCTTAGCAAAGATCGTAAATGCCGCACTCATCGACAGTCCCATATCCTGGCATGCCTTTTCCATGCTCTTTTTAACATCAGCATCCAGTTTAAAATTTACATTTATTGCATTAGACATTTCAGTCACCTCTTCTATCGCAAAATATTTGCTTCAAGCTCTTTACACAGTAATTATAATAAATAATAAAGTATTTATCAAGCCTTTTTCTTTACTTTTTATTTATTTCAGATATGAACTCACACCCAAACCAACCAGAAAAGCCCAATGCACATCTAAATGCATTGGGCTTTTTTAATTGATCTCTATTTCTGTTCTTCCATCACTCGTTCCAGGCTGTATCGGAACTTGCCCTTAGAAGCCGTTCCGTATTCGATGGCCTCCTCCGGGCAGTAGCAGATGCACGCCATACAGTGGGTGCAGTTGCCGCCCCACGTTGGCTTACCTCCGACCAGAGTTATATTATTCAGCGGGCACTTCTCCACGCACAGACCGCACCCCGTACACCCGGAACCCGCCACGAACGCCTTATCCTTTATAAACAAAGCCTTGAACGCCGGATTGAAAACCGTGCTGCCCAGCTTCCACACCAGCGCCTGATGCGCAGGCGGTATAGGCTCGCCCAAAGCGATCAGCCACCCTGCCTTGTCGATGGCCCCCTTGGCTGCCGCTATGATCTTCCTCGATTCCTCCTCAAAAGGCGCGTTGAACATGGCTATATAGTTCTCCGGCATGATGATCTCGGCCGTCCCCATGTGCTGGCAGCCCAGATCCTTCGAAAGACGCGCGTTATACTTATCCGCGCCTCCGATCTGATCACCGCATGTCATCACATACCAGATGCGCCTGACCGCTTTGAAGTTGGAGCTTCTGAGCCAGTCCTCCAGGACCTCCGGCGTCCTCCAGGCGTAAACCGGCGTACAGACCACCACGTCCGGATCATTCACGATAGCCGGGCTGTTCGTCTTCATCCCGCGCCCCGCGTCGATGATGTCCGACTGATCCGCGCCGACCACCCGCGCGATCCGCTCAGCCACATATTTACTGTTTCCCGTTCCGCTGAAAAAAATTATCTTCATTGCCTTACCTCTGCTGTCTCACACATACATTACCGAGAACCCGTCACCGAACACCTGAAGCACTTCGCCTTCCTCGCCATAGCTCAGGCCGCCATCTTCCCGCGCAGCAGCCGACACCAGGCCATCCAGTATCTGATCGAACAGCTCAGCAGCCTGCTTTATCTTAGCGCCGTCCGCCATAAACTCATTATGGCAGCAAAGCACCTTCGTCTCATCATTCACTCTCGCGGCCAGCCTGTGCATGGTCACGCGATAGGCCTCCATGTCGGAGTAGCCGAACTCCTCCGACGCGAACTGACCGTAAAGCGCACCGAGATAGAAAGTATCCCCCGCAAGCACCAGATCATTCGCTTCATCTATCAGCACGATGCCGTCCGGGCTGTGCCCGGGAGCGAACATCACCTCGAGCTGCCTTCCGCCCAGGTCGAAGATCTGACCATCGGCCACATTCTCGAACTCAAAAGCCTCCGTCCCGTAAGCCTCCTGATCGAACCCCTCGGGAACACCCATAGGTAATGCCTCGTCGCGTACCTGCTCGCTGATCACCTCGGTATGAAGACCGTTTTCAGCCACGCGCCGCACCAGCTCATCCGCATGGATATGCGCAGTGATCCCAAAGAAATGATTCCCGCCTGTATGATCAAAGTGGAAGTGGCTGTTAACCAAAATAAGCTCACGCCCTCCTGCCAGCTCTTCCACAAGCGGCCTCGGATCATAGATACCGAGCCCTGTATCGAACACCATCGCTTTCTTATCCCCGAGCACCACGTAGAAGCAGCCATTCTGCTCGTGATAAGGCTCCGCCACAGCGTAGACCCCAAGCCCCGGCATCTCCCTGACCTCGAACCAGCCGCAGGTGTTCCGCAGTCCATCCGGCATCGGATATTTAACCAGATCCCCAAAGTACTGCCTCTTCGGCAAATCGAGGTATGAGCTGTATTCAGTTGTGGCATGCGGTGTGTATGTTTTCATCTTGCCTACCTTAGAAGCTATTTCTTCAGCACCACAACTCCCGATCTCACGCCTCCGACGTACTCCCCGCCGGAAACCGCCGCCTGTCCGTTCACGTAAACGTAGCAAATGCCTCCCGGGTTGTGATCCGGCTTCTTCTCATCTACCTTCATGGCTGAACGGTCGATCACCGTGATGTCCGCCTTGTAACCCTTGCGCAGGTATCCGCGCTGAGGGATGCCGTAGCGGTCAGCGGTGGCTCCGGTCATTTTGCGGACGGTCTTCTCCACGGGGATGCCGTACTTGTCTCCCAGGCAGAAGAACTGCTGGAAAGTCTGGAAGGCCGCTATGTTCTGGAGGCCCTTTTCCTCTACCCAGGCATCCGTCATGTAGACTGACATGTCATCCTCCATCAGCTTCCTTACGATCTCTGCGTTATAGTACTTACCGAGATAGATGGAGCCTGCGCGGTTCGAAAGTTTCACCAGTTTGAGATACATGTCGAGTTCAGACAGGCCCTCGCGCTTTGCAAGCTCCGGAATGGTATATCCCTCGTACTCAGGATGATCGTCTGATATGTAAGCCACCACCATGTCGTCCCAGTCGA
The DNA here is from genome assembly GCA_045545455.1 of Anaerovoracaceae bacterium. Lineage (GTDB taxonomy): Bacteria > Bacillota > Clostridia > Peptostreptococcales > Anaerovoracaceae > RUG754. The sequence goes on from JAZQAY010000109.1 coordinate 5,449, forward strand.
TTCCCAGGACCTTTCTGTACATGAGGATGGTCATGCTCAGTTTGAAACGGTTTACGGGTTTCGCCGCTTCCTCTTCAGTGAGCTGCGCATACCACTCAGGGAACACCACGGTGATGACGGACGCTCCGTAGTGGAAAGCATAGTTATCGTATGCTATGCGGTTACCCTCAGCCCTCTCTCTGTGAAGAGTTCCCAGCATCTTCGGAAGCAGCTTCCAGCTCCTCTGACCGGTGAAGATCAGATGGCTGTATACGGTCCTTACCCCTGACTGATGCATGATGTCCACCGCTTCGTCCAGGCCCATCTCCAGGTGAGATTTCTTGGTCAACAAAGGATAGTCGGCGCTTACGATGGAGCATGCGCGCGGATGGATGGTAAGAGTACCGTCGTACTTCGCGATCTCCCTCGCAAAAGCAACGATCTCGTCCATCTTCGCATATCTGTCGGGTTCATACATGAAGCCCAGAGACCCTCCAAAGGCACCGCCCTCCATGGCCTCTCTGACATGAGAGAGCTCCTCCTCGATCTGCTCGGGAGTGTAAGGCGTGGGATCATACCCCGTCATGCCTGCACGGACGGATCCCTGTCCGATAAGGGGCACCAGATTCACAAAGAGCCTGCCCTTCGCACGGTCTTTGAACTCTGCGAAGCTGCAAGGAGCCTTAGCGTCAAAGAGACCTCCTCCCACCTTGTCCCTGTAGGGCGTATCCGGATCTATCCCAAAAGGCGAGAAACTGCAGTTTCCCGTGACCTGGGTGGTTATGCCCTGCTGGATGAAAGGCTTATAGAACTTTTCAGCGTCGTCACAATCATAAAAGAAATCGTTATGAGAGTGAGCGTCGATCAGACCCGGACAGATCTCCAGACCAGTGATATCGATCACCTTATCAGCGGGCTCATCGATCTCCCCGCCTACCTTAAGGATCACGTCATCCCCGATCAGCACGTCGCCTACGTAAGGTTTCTCCCCGGTCCCGTCGATAATTGTCCCGTTTTTGAAAAGTGTCTTCATATGTATGCTCCTTTCAGTGCAAAAAACGTTGGTCTGAAAAATCTTCGTCAGTTAGATGGCACAGCCTTCTAGCTCTCCATTTGCTTTATGGTAATCACAGCCACTCAACTTCCCCGGTAGCTATATCATATACCGCCCCTTCTATGATGGCAGTCCCAACTTCAGGGTGTTCGTCAAACTCCGCCTTAAGCCTTGCTACAGCGTGCTCCACGTTTAAGCAGCAGGCTTTATACGGATCACGTTCTTCACCGATCGCTTCAAGGATATCATCCGTAATATACTTGATGAATCCGTCACCGCCTCCGGTAAGAGCTGCTGTGACCGCACCGCAGCCGGTATGCCCCAGCACGATGATATGGTCGCAGTGCAGGTGTCCTGCAGCGTATTCGATGCTTCCAAGCTGATGTCTGTCCAGAACGTTTCCCGCTACTCGTATCACAAAGATATCTCCGATGGATGCATCAAATATTTCTTCAGGTATTACCCTGGAATCCGAGCAGCATACAACGATCGCAAAGGGATGCTGTCCGTTATCTGCAGTGTCCTTAAGCTTCAGCTTGTCAACTGTCTCTATGTATTTTTTGTTTCCGGCAAGCAGCCGGGAGCGGATATCGTTATTCATATCAAACAATTTGATCCTTTTAATATTATCTCCCCTCAAACAGTTTCCTGTGCTTATCAAAGAACTCGAAGTATGTTCTGGTGTTCTCCAGTTCCCACCATTTCCTGCGTTCCACGGGTATGGTGTCCAGATCATAAATCGTTGTGAAGCTCTCCTCCATAGCTAGGATAAATGGCGAATGGGTCGCGATTATGAACTGGCATCCGCAGTAGTGTGCCTTTTCTTCTATGATTTTCTTAAGCTCCAGCTGAAGCTTCGGCGACAGGCTGTTTTCGGGCTCATCCAGGCAGTAAAGTGTATCATCCTTAAGACTGCTGTTAAAGTACTCCAGGGCGGTCTCGCCGTTTGAATTCAGTTTGACTTCTTCCCCTACGACTTGTCTGATGAACTGACGGCGTGATTTGGATCTGCTTCGTGCCATGACCTGGAGCCTCAGCGCTTCATAGTCATCCATACCTTGCATTTTAACAGTCTCGCCATGCTTGAGATCCATGTATCCGTCACGGGCTTTTTCGATGTTCTCAGCAATGTCTTCATTATTCGTCCTGACAGTCAGCATATAGTCGAAGATATCATCGCTCGATATGATCCTGCTTCCGTCAGGGATGCGCTGCATGAAGCCCTCCTCGTCATCGCACATGGAGTATTCACAGTGTTCAGCATAGGAATCAAAGAGCTCGCTGGAATTAAAAGGCGCTATTCGTTTAAGCTCAAGCTTCTTCGCTATAAGGTTGAGCAAAGTAGTTTTCCCGGACCCGTTCCCACCGTAGAAGATTGTGACAGGAGAAAAATATATGGTTTCAAGATCCTTTTCACTAAAGATGCGGCACGGATATATGTTATCGATATATCCGAATTCACCTCCGTTATATGCCATCCTCTGCTCTATGAGTCTGTCTTCTATTCCGATGGGCAGACTAAACCAGTTTAAGTACATAAAGTATCGCCTTTCCCCTGTATTTATCCTAGGAGCTCTGCTCCCATCATCATATTCCTTAAATCATCGCTTTTATTGATTATTTTCTATGGCATCGATCACTTCAACATCAGCCGGCAGCCACTTGACCTGCATCAGATCATTTAAGGGCAGCCACTTTGCAGCTTCATGCTCCAAAAGTGTCAGATGACCTTCTTTAACGCTGCACCAAAAACAATCCATCACTAGATGAAACTCCGGATAGTCATATTCTACAGTGGTTATGAACTTCTCTACTGTGATCTCTGTGGCCAGTTCCTCACGGATCTCCCTTACAAGTGCTTCTTCAGGTGTCTCACCGGGTTCGATCTTTCCTCCAGGGAACTCCCACCAGTCTTTATAATTGCCATAGCCACGCTGGGTGGCAAAGATCTCATCACCGCGTCTGATTATGGCAGCTACTACGTGTATGGTTTTCATATATTCTCCTTAGTCCGGTAATTTAAAGTCAAAGTAGATATCTTCAGGAGCTTCGTTCTCCATAGTATTTCTAAACAGATGTGCACCATTAGCTTTTTTTGAGCCTTCAATGTACTCCATCTTTCCCTGCCCTATGTAAGTGAACGGAAGCTGTATACCATCTTCGTTGTCCACTTTTCTAACGAAGATATGGACTGATTTGCTATTCTTCAGATTTTCAAGTTCTCTGTTGCTTACATTAGCAACAGTCTCCCACTGGAAAGTCTTCGGATCTAAATAACCATCAGCATACTTAAGTGTTTCCTTGGTTGCTTCACCCTTTATTACTGTTACGTAGATATACACAACTCCATCATATATCTTAGTTCCAAGCATTATATCCTTCGGGTTATTCAATAGCAGCTGCTGTACCTGCTCCTTCTTGTATGTTCTCCAGAGATGGAACAGTTCTCCCTCTTTCATATCTCCGAAATCGATATCATACTTGCCTAAGCCATATTCAGTAAGGTCTCTTAAATACTCATCGAGCTCTGCGGTAAGGTTAACGTTATCAAGTGTAAGCTCATTATCAATCTGAGCGAAGTATCCATTATGGATCATATAATGAATTGCATGATCAAGAGCTGCCTTCGAATAATGATTTATATTTATTTTCGCATACTCTTCAATCTCACTATACTTCCTGCTACCAGCACCATTTAAAATGCTATTAACAATAACATATTCATAAGGCCTTACCAGCGGAAGCATATCTGATAAGTAATTGATGAATGCAACCTGCCTATCGTCGAATGAAGGAACGTTTTCCTCATCTATAGCCTTCAGGAAGCCATAATATGAGAAGTTCTTCTTACTACCGATCTTTGATTGCATAAACTTAATCAAATCCGGTGCAAAGTCGTTATTCAAAAAGTCTACATGTGCTGGATATCTTTCAGCGCTTATGTACTTTTTAAAGTTTTTATAGTCCTGTGCTAAATACTTTTTAGTATTGAAATTCTCTTTGTCTATGAAAGATAATATTTCCTTTTGGCTCAGCTCATCTATGTTGATTTCTACACCGTATTTTTGTAATCCGAGACTCTTGAAATCATCTTTGATGAGCTCTGCTACAAGCTGCTTTTCAACTACGAAATTCTCTGCTAAGCTACCGAGCGCAAATGCAATCTGTACGCTCCTCTTGTAGTCATTACCGATAAAGTCTAATACAGTTACAAACTTCTTGCCTTCATATGTTCTAAGACCTCTCCCGAGTTGCTGAATAAATATAGTCTGGGAGTCAGTTGGCCTTAAGAAGAGAACCATGTTGACCCCAGGGATATCTACACCTTCATTTAGAATATCTACTGTAAAAAGAATCTCAAGATCAGCATTATCATCCTGTAAATCCTTATATGCTCTTACTCGCTCACCCACAGAATTACCGCCTGTGAGATATCTGGTGTTATAGTAATCCGACATAGCATCAGCCATTCTTCTAGCATGAGAAATATCTCTACAGAACGCTAACGCTTTTAGCTTCTGTCCCGGTATCCTATGCTGCTCTATCATCTTGTAGATGAAATCGCAGTGATTCTCATCAGAGAACTTTTCAATGAACTTATGGCCTTTTGTTTCATTAATTCCATACTCTATAAGCTCATCTCTAATTCCATAGTATTTGAAAGGAACTACAAGTCCGTTTATAATGGCGTCTCTTAATCTAAGCTCGTATGGAACATTCTCATCGAATAATCCAAACACGTCCTCCTGGTCCATACGTTCAGGAGTAGCAGTAATTCCAAGAAGAAACTCAGGCTCAAAGTAATCTATAACCTTCTTATATGTCTCTGCCGTCGCATGGTGGCACTCATCAATGATGATATAGTCGAAAGCATGCTTGTCAAAAAGTTCTAACGAGCCAGCCATGGAAATATTTGTTGAGAATACGAAATCAGCATCAGACTCTTTATAGTCTCCGGTATATAAGCCATATGATCTGTCGGATCCAAATACTTTACTGAAAGTCTCATATGACTTCATAAGAATGGAACCCTCATGAGCGATGTATAAGAGTCTCTGAGGATTGAAATTCTGAGCATCAAAAGCAGCAAGATAGGTCTTACCTGATCCTGCTGCAGCAACTATTAAAGCTTTGGTTGCACCGGTAACTCTAATTCTGTTCAGTTCCTTAAGAGCCTTTCTCTGCATATAGTTTGGCTTGATCTCAGAGTTTGCGATCTCATAGTCCATATCCCATCTTTCAATGGAATAGTAGAGTTTAGTTCTGTATTCGCTTATGAGATCCTTGGTGAGAGTTTCAGTTTTATTCCAAAGCGCCATAAACTCATCACATGCTTCTGCATAAGTCCGAGAATCATTTTCATCGATAATAGAAACATCCCACTCTATGTTCTTTAGAAGAGCATATATAGTTATATTGGAAGAACCGACTAGTAGCTCATTATGATCTTCGAATTCGAAGAGATATCCCTTGCTATGAAAACCTACAACGTTTCCATATTTATCTACGAAGCATTCTTTATCAAGATGACATTCGAATGAATTCGGATATCTGGTCTGAAGATCATAAAAGAAGCTCAGAGATTCTATATCAGTGAAGTTCTGATAAGTAGACGTGATGACTCTCCCTTTCGCTCCGCGTGCAAGCGCAGCCTCAATATTCGGCGCAAGCAAACGAAGGCCAGGCTTCTTTATAAAGCTGACCGAAAAAGCGAAAGACTTACATGTATCTATATTTCGCTTAAGTTTATCTATGAACTTTTCTTCTGTATAGTTTGTATAGAAGTTGGTTTGCATGATAACTGATAATTATATTTTCAAAATGAGTATCTGAACACATTTACATATAGCCGTAAAGATTATACCATTCCAAACAGCTAGTTACAATAACTTCAATTCCCCATCTTCACCAGTTTCCTGAGTATAAGTACCGGTAAGAGTAATATGAATCCGTCTATGATCATCGTCCATTTAATTGCAAATCTTATAGTGTCCGACATTTCGGTACCTCCTTTATATCTGCGCCATCCCGGTCCTTCTGACACTGCCATTATCCCATACAGCAAGGGTGGTTTTCGGGACTCGAACATATAAAAAGACAGACATATCAGTATGTCTGTCTTGGTTAAACGTATTTCAGGTGTTTCTATTCTTCCTCTTCAAAGTCCTCGTCTGTGATGAGCGTCATAGGGACATATTCAGTAAAGGGCACCATGGCTTTGATATCATCGAAGAGATCGTAGTACCAGTCGCCGAAGAGAAGCGTCTTTTCTTTTTTCCTTGTTTTATCGTTGTAGGTTATCTGGAACTCCGCCTCATTCATGTCAGTGATCTGAACGTCCGGCCTGCACGCCAGCACCTCTTCTATCTCAAAGGCTATAGCGTCGAACTGCTCCTGGAACTCCGGAGTGTCGCTGGTGTACTTCCACTTCCTGGCTACGTCATCATCGGTCCCCGGGTACGGTTTGCTCTCATATGCGATGGATCCGGGAGTGATGGTGATCTTCTCATCGAAGTAAAACTCCATCGGTACGTATCCCGATCTGCCTTTGATAACTATTTTAGTGATATCTTTCATTATTGATCCTCCCTTGTTCCAGGCGTTTCCTGAGATCCGCTGATTGGCGGCAACCCTGCCTGTGATATTCGCAGACGGGTGTGCCTAAAGCGAACAAAGTTCCTTTGCTCTTTCAAGGTCGCTCTTTTTCACGTAGATCTTATAGACGTATTTGACGTTATCGCCGTAGTATGAGGATGGTGCGCTGGACATGGTAGAACTCATTCCCTGTGCGTAGTGGATGTTCTTTCTGAACGCAGAGACGTTCTGCTTGGTATTCATCTCATACTCGATGCCGTTAGCTTCAAGCGTCGACCATACCTTGGCCGCCGCTTCCTGATTCACATCTACGAAGAGTTCCGCTCTGTTAAATATTGTAATCATCTTTCCATGGCCTCCTTTAGTATCTCTATACTCAACGCCAACTGATAATATGATTTTACCATAGTGCGGTGGAGAATACAAATGGGGAGTGTGCGAGGGCTTGTACTATGATCAGTCGCTGTTCCTGATTTCTTCGAAGAATGCCTCTCTCTGCCGAGTGCTTTCACCAATGATCTTGCAAAGCTGCTCTACAGACATGTTGTCGAAGCGATCTTTTTCGATCTGCCATTTTTTGCAGATGAATTCATCAAGGGCGTCGATGTCATAGCCCATGACCTTGCACATGCTCCTGTGAGTGAAGATGTTTTCTATGAATTCAGCGATGATATATACGAACTTGTCGTATTCAAGCCCTTCATTTTCTTTACTATTCATATTTGTCTCCTTTCTTTAGTTCTTATTTAATTATATGAATTCCGGAAAAGGAAATTTTGTTTTCAATGTATTTTTTAGAGTTTTTTGATATTTTTTGCATTCACAAGTTGATTAATGCGCATTTATGCGTATAATAAAGAAGAGGTCTCAAATGAGACTGATCAGGAGGTGCTGATATGAAAACGATTTATCCTATTGTACTTACACTCGGGTCTGACTTCGGATATGTGGTCTACGTCCCGGATTTTGAGATAAATACTGAAGGAAAAGACCTGAACGATGCACTATTCATGGCAAACGATGCTATCTGTATGATGGGAAATGATATGGAAGACGACGGTAAGGCTTTACCTTTACCTTCAAGACCCGAGAATGTCAGTCTTGCTGTGAACGAGACATTGGCGCTTGTTGAAGTTGACTTTGATGATTATCGCAGAAAGCATGACACCAGAACTGTTCGAAAGAACTGCACCATCCCCGGCTGGCTGAATGAAGCCGCATCCAAGGCAGGCCTGAATTTCTCCAAAGTTCTGCAGGACGGTCTGATCAAAGCTCTTGGGATCACGCTGTGAATTTATATTTAACATCTATAAAAATAACAGCCTGAATGGCATATTTTGCTGTTCAGGCTGTTTTCTTTACATATGTTTCGGCAGCTTGCGCTTGCCCGTCATTTCTTCCACTTTGAGGCAGTAGACCAAAGTCCTCGGCATGGCTGCCGGGTTGAAGTAGGCCTTCATTCCCGGGTGATAGTGGTCCATGAGTTTCTCAAGCGCTGCGAACTTCTCGTCCTCTCCCAGAATGTGGATGGTTCCCTTTCCCATGACGCTCTCATAGTAGTATGTGCAGTATCCCTTGCTCTCATCGTAGCTGAGCTCATGCCTGGTATCCATCTCAAAGGATGCTTTGCCGCCCTCTTTAAGAAGGTCGGTTTTGTGCCCTTCGAGGGCGCTGTGAAAGTAGAGCGTGACCTTGCCCTCTTCATCCTGATCCATACCGAAGTTAAGAGGAAGCACGTAGGCGTACCCGCCGTCTATCAGGCCAAGCCTGCATATATCGCAGCTCTTGATCACGTCAACGATCTCATTATATTCAGTTATCTCTCTGTCTTTTCTTCTCATGGCGGTCACCCTTGTAAATTGGTTCTTTTTTAACCTGATACTCATTTCGTGATTTGATTATACCGCTTCACGCTTTAACAGTCTACTTGTCCGGATGAGATTTTTTGCGTTTGAATGTGGCTCTCGGAGGTGTTTCCAGTCTGTATTGATAATTATATTATTAGACTGACAATTCTGAGGCTGATGTTCAGTCCAAATGAATTTTTTTAAGTTAAGGCTGATCATTTGCTTCGAACATATCAGTCTATATGAGATATTTTAAAATGAGGCTGATCATTTGCTTCGAACATATCAGTCTTAATAGTGATATCTGGAATCAGACTGATTAATAAGGTGATCTACATCAGTCTGAAATAGGTTTTCCCCTAGTCGACTGACTGCACCGCCAAAATACTTAAGTCTAAAATCTAATTCCTGCAAGCGGACTGCTTTAAGCAGCAAAATACATCAGTCTAAAATCAAATTTATCATTTAATCCACCGACTTCAGACTCTCGACCATGCTGATCTTTCTGAGTCTGGGGGCCAGGGCGAGGCATACAAGGCCTGTGAATATCAGGGTGATGGCTGCTGCGTATACGAAGCTGAGCGGCAGGATCTCCCTTCCGAACATCACTTCGGTGACCTCAACGGTGACTATAACGAACTTGTGGAGCCAGATGCCCAGCACCAGCCCGATCAAGATCCCGAAGATCGATAGCAGCAGCGTCTCGCGATAGATGTATTTGTTCACTTCGCCGTGGTGGAAGCCCAGGACTTTTATGGTGGCGATCTCTTTCTGGCGCTCACTGATATTTATATATGTCAGGTTATAGAGGACTACGAAGGCCAGAAGCCCCGCGCTTATGATGAGCACGATAACGATGTAATCGATCTTATTCAGCATGTTGGAGAAGGTCTCGATTACGGAGCCTGAGAACTGGGCGGTGCGGACTCCGTCGATTTTAAGGATCTCGGTGAGCCTTTGGGAATTCTTCCCTTCTTCGGTCGTTGACTTCACGAAATAGGTGTTTGCAATGGGTGCTTCGCCGTAGGCTTCCTTCCAGGCCTCCTCGCCTACGTACACGTATCCGAATATGTAGTTCTCGGTGATTCCGGTGACTTTGAAATCAGCTTGCTTTCCGTCGTTGTTCTCGTAGGTGAAGGTATCCCCTGCTTCCACGCCCAGGTTATCCGCAAGCTTCTCCGCGAGCACCACGGAGTTTCCGTCGAACTCTACGGTCTCTTTGGTTACGCGGTCGCGGAGAAGGACGAAATCTTTGAAGCTATCGATGTCGGTGGGAACTTCCAGGCTGACGCTTTCCTTGGCGCGGCCTTTTCTCGCCGTTCCGTTCTCTGCGAACACTCCTGTGAAGGCTTCGCCTTTATCGCTGAAATATTTCTTTAAGATTTCCCTGCTGTCATCCGTCGTGTCGTCGTTCACGTGGACAGTAAGGTCGTAGGTCTGGATCTCGCTGAACTGGTTCTCGACTATATGACCTATGGAGTCCCTGATGCCGAAGCCCGTGAGAAGAAGCGCGGTGCAGCCCGCGATTCCTACGATTGTCATGAAGAAACGTTTTTTGTACCTGAAAAGGTTCCTCATGGTGACCTTCCAGGTGAAGGTCAGGTGCGACCATACGGGCTTGATGTATTCGAGAAGGATGCGCTTTCCGGCCTTCGGTGCTTTGGGAAGCATGAGGGTCGCGGGCTTCTCCTTAAGGTTGTCGTATACCGCCCACCAGGTGGCGAGCAGCACGCTTATGATGGCTGCTGCGGCTGACGGAAGCGCGAATATCGGAATGAACTCCGTTTTGAATCCCGGGTAGTAGTACATTATCCCGTAGGCATTCCAGATGACCGTGGGGAAGATCCACTGACCAATGAGGATACCTGCGATGCTTCCGAATAAGCCGGCAGTCCCTGCATAAAATATATACTTCGACGCGATGGTCCTGCTGCGATAGCCCAAAGCCTTCATGGTGCCTATCTCGGTCCTTTCCTCGTCCACCATTCTGGTCATGGTAGTGAGGGCAACCAAAGCTGCCACCAGGAAAAAGAAGAAGGGGAAAACCTTTGAGATGGCTGTTACCTTGTCAGCATTTCCGACGAAACTGTAGTAGGAAGGGTTCGATGTCCTGTCGAGGACGTACCACTCGGGGTACTCTATGTCGTCCAGTTTCTTACGGGCGTCTGCGATCTCAGCCTCTGCTTCGTCGAACTTGTCATAGGCTTCTTTTTTTGCTTTCTCGTACTCGGCGCGGCCGTCAGCCAGTTCTGTTTTCGCATCTTGAAGTTTAGCGTAGTTTTCGGCGTATTCGGTCTCGCCCTGATTCAGCTTAGCGCGGCCTGATTCTATGGCTGCGGCGCCGTTCTGGTATTCCGCGAGGCCGTCGTTATATGCCTTTTCGGCTGCCTCATACTGGGCGATGGCGCTTACCAGCTCGGGGTAGGTCTTATCCCAGGATGCGATGGCGTTTCTGGCTTCCTCTATCCGGGGCGCCACCTGATCCAGATGCGCTTTGGTCTCATCCAGCACCGTCTGGTTCACCTCGATCTCGGCCTTTGCCTTATCCAGGGCCGCTCTCATGGCGGTTATTTCCTCTTCAGTTATGAGCCCCGCCTCATAGGCTGCGTAGGCCTCTTCATAGGCAGCCTCCCCTGCTTCATATTGAGCGATGGCTTCGTCTAGAGCTGCCTTTCCGGACTCGTATTCTTTTAGGGCTGCCTCATAGTCGGCGACGGACTTTTTGGCTTCTTCGATCTTCGCGGGAGTCTCTTCCAGGGCCTTCCTGGCATCTGCGATCTCAGGGGCGTTCGCATCCAGCTGGGCCTTAGCGTCGTCCAGCCGGGCCTTGGCGTTTGCGAGTTCTGTTTCGGAGCTTCTCAGGTCAGCCCAACCGCTGTCAAGCTCTGCCCTGCCGTCCGCAAGGGACTTCTCGCCATCAGCGATCTCGGCTTCTGCGTCTGTCAGTTCCTGCTCAGCGTCCGCCAGTTCCTTTTCGGCTTTGGTGCGCTCATCTTTATACTCGTCCTCGCCTTCTTTTATCTTGTCATTTGCTTCTGCGATTATGCTGTCATAGCGGGCCTTTTCACGGTCGTCTCCGAGTTCTTTCAGGCTGTCCGTCTTCTCATCGATCATATCCTGTTACTTGTCCGAGAAGGTGTCGAGGGCTTTCGCGTCCTCCAGGGTCACGTAAAAGTCCATATATATATCCGTGTCCACTGCCTCCGGGAGCACGTAGTAGTACTCCGAGATGCTGCCGCTTCCGACGGAGGTGTACTCCGTCTCGATGGACATGCTTAAGGGAACGGAGACCAGGCCCACGATGGTGAATTCTTTAAACTTGAAGTTCTCGCCCTCCGGGTCTTCCAGAGGCTCCATCTCGATCTTGTCTCCTACTTTGCCGGAGTCGTTGAAAGGTCCGATCAGGACCTGCACGCACTCGTCTTCCGACTCCGGAAGGCGGCCGGCCACCAGGGTCGTAAGGTTCACATCGTCTTCTGTGAGTTTTCTAAGGTCCAGGGCGGTGATGCGCACGGTCTTGACCTCGCCGGATGCGTCGTTCAGCACCCTGTCCTCCTGATAGAGGGGCGTCACGTGATGAACGCCGGGGGTGGCGCGTACCTCATCGAGGTCCTCGTCCGTCAGTCCCATGGTGGACTTGATATCTATATCCATGAAATTCTGAGCATCATAATATCGGTCCACCGAATTCTTCATGTCGGGGCCCGTACAAAGCAACCCAGTAAGGAATCCCACCCCCAGTACGGTGATTGCAAAGATCGCCATGTACCTGTTGCGGGTCCTCACGATGGTCCTGAAAATCTGTTTTATGAATGCTTTGCTCATAGATTAATTGCTGTTTCTCCGGCAGGCGGCGCCTGCCTGCGGTGTCGCTTCGGTCGGCGGCACATGCTTTGCGCCGCGCGCCTTTTCATACTACCATTCTATTTCGTCGGCGGACATCGGGTTCGGATTTATGGTCTCCTCCCGGACGCCGCCGTTTCTGATCTTGATCACGCGGTCCGCCATACCGCAGATCGCCTGGTTGTGGGTGATAACGATGACCGTCGTCCCCGTGTTCCTGCACGTATCATATAGGAGCCCCAGGATCTGCTTGCCGGTGGCGTAGTCCAGCGCCCCCGTCGGCTCATCGCAAAGCAGCAGCTTCGGATCTTTTGCCATGGCGCGTGCGATGGATACCCTTTGCTGCTCGCCGCCCGAAAGCTGCGCCGGGAAGTGGTCCATCCTGTCCTCCAGCCCCACGCTCCTTAAAACTTCCTCCGCGGGAAGCGGGTGCTTGCAGATCTCGGAAGCCAGCTCCACATTTTCCTTTGCGGTAAGGTTCTGCACCAGGTTATAGAATTGGAACACAAAACCCACGTCGAACCTCCTGTACTCGGTGAGCTGCCGCTCGCTGAAGGCCGCCACGTCCGTGCCGTCCAGCCAGATGTGGCCCTCGTCGGCAGTGTCCATACCGCCGAGAATGTTGAGGACCGTGGTCTTTCCCGCGCCGGAGGGCCCGACGATCACGACGAACTCGCCCTTCTCCACGGTGAAATCCACGTGATCCGCCGCAGCGATCATGTTATCGCCATTCTTATAGTATTTACAAATCTGCTCAAACCTGAGATAACTCATGGGGTTCTCCTTCCGCTTATAAATAGACATATGGAATTATACCACAAATGACCGTGCAGCACACATATTTTATTGTTGGGGCGGTGCTTGCATTTTCGTACGCATCTTTATTCTTTGAGTCTCATCAATATTCAGCCCAAAATACCCCGGGAAAGCCTCGGTCGTGTACGGGCCCCTGCTTTCGAGGGCCCGTACACGACCTTTCGCATTGATTTTCTTTGTGAAAGCCCAATGTTCGTAAAATAATAACAGCCTGAATGGCATATTGAGCTGATCATGCTGTTTTTTGCTGTGTATATTGTGCTATTTTATGCAAATCAGTGATTTGGGTCGTGTATTTTGCTCCAAAAATGGCCTTCGTACGTGACTCGCTCACTCAGTACCGATACTGTTCTTCTTAGGTATGAATTCTATTCTAAGCGTCATATCCATACCATCCGCTAGCCGCTTCAAAAGTTTAAGCGATGGATTGCGCGTGCCGTTCTCCAGTTTGCTGATATCAGCCTGGTTGATACCGGTTCTCTCAGCCAGTTCCTTCTGCGTAAGGTTCTGGGATGTCCTTGCTTCAACTATCGCTCTGATCACATCCATCTCAGGCTGTATCTCTTCATACGCAGCGGCAAATTCCGGATCTTTCATCTGCTCATCCAAAAACTGACGAAAAGTTCTCATTTGCTTTCACCTTGCCTTTCTATATCGATTATATGGCATATATGCCATATTGTCAAATCTTCTTATAAACTCAATTAGGCACGCTTGATTATTAATTCCATCTTCATCACACTTACTCTCCAATATATCTTTTGTATGGTTTAAACACTTCTTCCATGAACTCTTCCGGTGTGTAGTATCTGTCACCGACGCAGACAGGTTTGACCGCCTTCTGTATCGGCCCAAAAGTCTTGAATTCCATGTTGACAAATAGCCCTCTGTAATCTGTTGGATATGCGACTTGTTCAAATCCCTCTTCTTTCAGAAAAGTCATGAAATCATACATCGCCTCCATTGATGGAAAAACGATCAGGTATGGAAATACTCTCCTTTTGTCGGATTCTCTCTTGTAATATAATCTGGTAAACATGTTTTGCTCCTTTCCGGCGTTTACGCCTATCCCAAAAAGAGCACTGAAAAAGTCCCATCGTCGGATGGGACTTCTGATTCTTACTCGCGCCGAGGGCTGCGGCATGGATATGTACTCGCGCCGCGGGCTGCGGCATACATATGTACTCTAGCCGTGTCTTGGTCGGCCATATATGGTCCCATCGTTCAAGCTTTAGCACCTTGCATCCGGCCCCGGCCTTTCGGCCGGCCATCTGCAGGTTGCTGCACGGTCAATGAGCTTGTCTCTCGCGTGCTCTTTATGGTTATTTTGTTATGGTATTTATTTGTTTGGTTTTGGTTGTCGGCTGCTCCGCTGGCTTTCCCCAGTCGTCGTCTCAGGTTCAGGCGGCCGTCTCCGGGTCGATCCTTTCTTCCAGCCTTTCACCTAAAAGTGACTCCAGCATTCTGTTGAACATCAGCTGATCGAGTTCATCTTCGGGCATTACTGCGAAGCGTTCGTCGCACTCTCTCGCGTAGTCCATTATCGCAAAGGCGAGATCTCCCGCGTCGACCCCCATGTTCTCCATTCCGCGCTTCATGAACATTATCTGGCGGATGTTTTTAGAGATCTTTCTGATGTTTTCGATAGCGATCTCATCGGAGTCCGGCAAATGATCCGGATCGATCCCGATCCTTTCCTCGATAGGCTTCGCAAGGTTCGCCAGGACCCTCTCCTTCTCCTTGCCCACACATTCGTTGTAGGCTTCTTCATCCAGCCCCTGATAGTAGCCATCGTAGTGGCTGATCCTCTCGGAAATGAAGTCGTCCACCTCGTCCGGGGAATGTCCTTCATCCGTCAGGATCCTCTTCGAGATGTAGATGTCCTCGATGCAAGGCTCGATGATCGATGCGCTTAAGTCGATGTATTCCCTGAGTGCCTGTGCCGTATTAAGTTTTCCCATGCTGCTCTCCTTATCTCACCTTTGGTGTAAGCCTCCTTTGGTCGGACGGTTTTTTGCGACTTATTCTCCTGTCTCCAGCTCCCCCTTGTACCCGGTGATGCCTCCGATGCTCTTCACGTTCGTGTAGCCCTGACCCTTAAGTATCACGGAAGCTTTCAGGCTTCTGGAGCCCCTGAGACAATAGAGGTACAAAGGCGTATCCTTATCGAAGTTAAGATTATGGCTCCCTGAAAGCGGCATGTTGATAGCGCCGGGGATGTGGCCTGCCGCGAACTCGCCCGGCTCCCGGACGTCGATCAGTACAGCCCCGGGAGTGGCCCGGTATTCTTTAACTCCTTTGTTTATCTTATTAAAAAACATGGCGCGTCCTTTCTAGAGGGACAGGCCTTCGATGGCATCCCTCAGGATGATCATTTCCTCGTCGGACAGGGTCACGCCCTTTCCCATCTTCTGATGGTCGGGATCCCAGGAGCGGATGTCGTACTTGGGCTTCGCGCCGTTATATGAGACCAGGTTGAGCTCCTTGGTCCAGCCGCTGTTTTCCTCGGCGAGAACTGCGATATTCCTGACTATCTCAAATTTGAATTCTTTATTGTATGCCATGGTAGTCTCTCCTTTAAGTGTTGAATTTGGTATATTATATCATAACTATTTAGATCTTTCGAGTATTTCAGTTGTTTCTTCTTAGGGCGGGACGGGTCCCTGCGATCCACTGGCGTCTCCCCCGTGACGCCCCGCGAAACCTTTCCCTTTGCAGGAACCCTGTTCCCAGTTTCAAGTCTATCATGGATTGAGGGTGATTTAAGGGACAGCCCGCTGGCAAAATACAGGTGGGATACAAAACGGCGCCGGAATGTCGAAGCGCCCGCACTATCCGGTGGCAATAATATTGGGAAAAGATATTCGCATTGATCGCCGAATAGTTATTCGTATACAAGCATCATTACTACCTCCAATTAGCGCAAAAAATCTTCTTGTCGTGTATTCGCCCTGTTTTAGAAAAAATATACACGACATTTTTACCGCTTTCATAAGCCTGGCAATATAAAAAACAGCCTGAATGGCATATTTTGCTGTTCAGGCCGTTATTTTCTTTGAATATTGATATTGATTTATGCAAATACGGAAATCGGGTCGTGCATTTCCACCAAAAGATTTGCTTCGTACACGACAACCTCTGCGCGGCGCAAAACACACCGCTCTCACGCCTCACTCACTCTTCCGCACGAATATCTTCTTTAAGTCCACTTCCATGGCGATCATGCTGACCACCAGGATGACCTCGCCGATTATGGCTCTTGGGAGCAGCATCTCGTGGAGGATCAGGCGTGCGCCGATCCTGGAGAATACGGGCTCCAGCGTATAGATGACGCCGACGCGGCTGGCTTCGGTGTACTGCTGTGCGATGGACTGTGCGATGAAGGCGAAGCCTGTGGAGAAAAGCATGAGAAACAGCAGGCA
>JAZQAY010000110.1:0-19558 GCA_045545455.1 Anaerovoracaceae bacterium
CTTCAAGATCATCCTTTTCTTTCAGAAGGGTCTTGAACTTATCTTCAGAATCTTCGGAACCGAACATGAGATGCTCTTTTTTCTCTTCTATGGCATCTCTCTTCTCCATCCTGTCATCGATCTGCTCAGTAAGATCGTCTATATTGTCCTGGGTGATATCCATGAGTTCGTCCAGGGCATCCATCTTATTGCTTATCTCCGTCTTAGCGATCCTGGAATTCGTGATAGCTTCATTGGAAACCGTGACACGTTCACTGATCTCTTCCTGCTTGATAAGTAAATCTCCTGAACGCTTATCACAGTCAGCGATCTCAGCATCTATATCATCGGCCTTCTGGTTAGATTCCCTGATCAGACTTTCTGTATTAGCGAATTCTTCTTCAATGGATCTGAGTTCACGCTCTCTCTTTTTATCTGCTTCTTCTGAATTTCTGATGCTTTCTTCGAGGGAACGTATCCTTGACTGGAGGTCAACGTCCTTTATCTTCAGCGAATTAAGTTCATCTTCAAGGGCTTTTAATGATGCCCTCTGCTCAGCGAGTTTCTCCTCGTCCGCTTTTAACAGATCGGACTGATGTTCCTGATCCTTCATGAGCCTTCGCATCTCGGTATCGAGACTGATAATCTCATTTTTTCTTGAAAGGATATTTGAAGTCTTGTTTTTAAAGCGTCCGCCGGTGATAGCTCCGTTGGCGTTTACGACTTCTCCATCCAGTGTGACGAACCTGACAGCTGAACCTGTATTCTTGGAAAGACGTACAGCAGTATCCATATCTCTTACGATTACTACTCTTCCGAGAAGATAGTCAAAGATTTTTTTATAAACAGGATCAAAACTGATAATGTCACAGGCAAGACCTTCAAATCCGTTTGCAGAAGTGACAGCCCTGTCAAGCTGAGTCCTGCTTCCCTTTATGGATTCAAGAGGCAGGAAAGTAAGCCTTCCTGCTGAGGCTTCCTTAAGTCTGTTTATGGCTTTCTTGGCATCCGAATCACTTTCGCAGACAATGTTCTGGAGAGCCTGGCCGAGGGCTGTTTCAACTGCTGTCTCATATCCTGAAGGTACTTCTATAAGTTCGGCAACAGTGCCCTTAAGGCCATGATCTGGACCTTTCATTATGAATTTAACAGCGCCGTTATAGCCTTCGTAACTGGATTCCATCTCTTCCAGCGCTTTTTTTCTGGCAGAAGCTCTGGAATAGCTGATCTTAAGGTCTTCTATCTTCAGTGAAAGGGCTCTGGTATTTTCGTAGGTCCTGTTGATGCTCTTTTCGAACGCACCGACCCTTTCCATGACTTCTCTGCCCTTCAGGTCATTTTTCTCTTTTTCTTCTTTCGCCTTAAGGATCTCCTTTTTGACAGCCTGAGAATTATCCATAAGATCGGCGGAATCCTTCTCTATCTGTTCTTTCCTTCTGATAAGGACCTCTCTCATGCTTTCAACAGATGCGGCTTCGGAACGAAGAGTCGCTGCTTTACCGGTAAGGTCCATGATCCTTTCCTTCAGCTCATCCGTCTTATTCTGGATCTCAAGGGATTCAGCAGTGACTTTGTTATACTCATCTATTCTGCTGCTGAGTTCATCAGAAGCTTTCTGAAGTTCCTGCGAAAGTTCTTTTTTTCTCTGTTCCTGTGAATCGCTGGTAGCGATCTCCTTATCAAGCCTTTCTGAAAGAGCGTCTATTTCATCAGTCAGCCTGTCTATGTCCCTGTCAAAGGATGCTGCCTTCTCATCATCGAGCTGAGAACGGCTTCTTATATCATTTATGAGATTGACCTTTTCGAGAAGATCCTCTCTGGATCTGTTGCCCAGAGTCTGGAGATCCTCGTTTCTTTCTCTGGATCGGGAGATCCTGGAATCGAGCTCAGTCTTTTTATTTTCAAGAGAAGAAATGCTTTCGCTGAGCTGCTTGACGTCCTCTGCACCGGATTCATCCTGATCAGTGAACTTATCTATGTTTCTAAGGGTGATATTGATATCGAGATCCCTTTTCTCAGCTCTGAGTTCAAGAGCTTCTTTAGCCTTGATGCTATCCTCTCTGAGCCCGCCGATACGTCCTTCGATCTCACCGATGATATCGTTCACTCTGTCGAGATTGATATTGGTGTTCTCAAGTTTGCGTTCTGCTTCACGTTTACGGGTCTTATAGAGAACTACGCCCGCGGACTCCTCAAAGATCTCACGTCTTTCGTCAGGCTTACCGTCGACGATATTCTGGATCTTTCCCTGTCCTATGATGGAATATCCGTCAACTCCGATACCGGTATCCATGATGAGCTCTCTTATGTCCCTGAGCCTGCACTGGTTGTTGTTGATCAGATATTCGGATTCTCCGGATCTGTACATCCTTCTGGTAATAGCTACCTCGTTATAGTCTATCGGGAGGATGTTGTTTGAATTGTCTATCACAAGGGTGACTTCAGCCATGCCGCGGGACTTTCTGGAAGCAGTGCCGTTAAATATGACCTCTTCCATCTTGCCGCCTCTCAGCATCTTGGGACTCTGTTCGCCAAGGACCCATCTTATAGCGTCACTTATGTTTGATTTACCCGAACCGTTAGGTCCGACTATGCAGGTGACGCCGGGATGGAAGTCTATTACTACAGGGTCTGCAAAAGACTTGAACCCATGCATCTCAATTCTTTTAAAATACATTCTTTACCTCTTTAAGCCTTCTATAGCCGCTTTGGCAGCGTTCTGTCCGGCTTCTTTTTTTGATTTTCCTGATCCTTTTCCCATGATCCTGCCATCCAGCTCCACATGAACAAAGAATCTCTTGTCATGGTCCGGTCCTTCTGAACCGTCCGTTACATAGAGTATCTCCTTCTGGACACCCTTTTCCTGTACGATTTCCTGGAATTCGGATTTATAGTCGCTGAAAAGCTTTCCTTTCAGTGCTGCTTCTATGGTATCGGATAAAACTTTAAGGATAGTCTCCTCACACGCTGTATATCCGCCATCTATAAGAATTGCTCCGAAGACAGCTTCCATCGCATCAGCAATTATGGAATCCTTGGAAGCACCGCCGCTTCTGGATTCTCCTGTACCCAGATACAGATGTTCTCCCAAATGGATCCCCCTGCCGGCTTCAGCCAAAGCCCTTTCACAGACTATGAGTGACCTCAGTTTGGTAAGATCGCCTTCCGGAAGATTTCTCTTATGCTTATACAGATACAGGGCTATAACAGCATCGAGTATGCCGTCACCGATGAACTCCAGCCTTTCATTATCCTCTCTTACATCAGCATGCTCTCTTCTGTAAGAGCTGTGAGTAAGAGCTGTCAGGGCGAGATGTTCGTCATTGAATCTGTAGCTTAAACTGTTTTCTAACCGTTTGATATCCAAAGTTTAATTATTCTCCCGGATCGAAGATTCTATTATACCTATAACGTCCTGCTCCGCGAAGACCAGAGCCTTAAGAATGGTGTTCTTGACTCCATTGGAACTGGATGAACCGTGCATCTTTACAACAGGCCTTTTGATACCGAGTATTGGGGCACCGCCGTATGACGAATAATCGAATTCGGTCTTCAGTTCCTTCAGCTTGTCGAGCAAAAGAAGTGATCCGAGCCTTGCATGAAGACCGTCGGTGAACTTCTTCTTTATGGTCTTGAATATGTTCCAGGCCATGCCTTCGGTAAGTTTCAAAATTATATTACCGGTAAAACCATCGGTGACTATGACGTCAGCTCTTCCCTTGGGAACATCCCTGGCTTCAATGTTGCCTTTGAAGTTCAGACCCGAATTTCTCAGCAGTTCAAATGTCTCCTTGGTAAGGGAACTTCCCTTCTCCTCTTCTTCTCCGATGTTAACGAGCTTGACCGTAGGATTTTCACGTCCAAGGACCTTTTCCATGTATATGGAAGACATCACAGCGAAATCCAGAAGGTTCCTGGGTTTGCACTCTGCATTGGCACCGGCGTCACAGAGAAGTGAAGCCTTATTTCCTAAAATGGGATATATCGTGCAGATCGCGGGCCTGTCGATACCTTTTATCCTGCCTATCAGAAGAAGTCCTCCGGCAAGGAGCGCTCCTGTGGATCCGGCTGAAATGAAGAGATCCCCTTCCCCGGCTTTTAACATATTCATTCCTTTAACGATAGAAGAGTCCTTTTTTCTTCTGATCGCCAAAGCGGGAGATTCGTTATTGGTGATGACTTCTGAAGCATGGCATACTGTAATACCCGATGGGATGCCGTCTTTTCCGCAGATCTTGTGAAGAGCTTCATAAAGTTTCTCTTCATCACCTATAATTACGATCTCGCGATCTGTTTCCTTCAAAGCAAGTACCGCACCTTCGCAGACAGCGTAAGGAGCGTTGTCTCCGCCCATACCATCCAACAATACTCTCATAAGAAATCCTCCATGGTTATAGACATATATATACATAATCCATAATACCACAAGTAATAGAAAAAAGCCACTATAAAATGGCTTTTTCTACACAATTTGTTGTATATTTTTATTTTTTTATCAATCCTTGGGAATACCCTCTTTTGTGAAGGGTAATTTTTCAAGAAGCGTGAAGTATTTCTGATAGTTTTCTCTGAATGCTCTCTGATATTCAGGGTTGTTTGCGTGGTGCAGATTGTGGATATAATCATGCTCGTTACCGATTACGTCCATATCTGTAAGTTCTATGATATAGATCGCAAGATCTGAACACTGGTCAGATATGTGCTCCAGATTCTGAAGTATGCTCTGGTAACGAATACCTACTACAGGATCGCAGATATTTCTCATCATCCTGTACACGTGTCTGGAATTGAGATCATCTATCAGGTCGTCTATTACCTCTTCCAGAGGCTCCACTTTTCTCGCAAGCTCGTTATCGTTCTCCTTATATGCCTTTATCGTAAGATCCAGGATATCGTAGATAGCATCGATTGCGAGCTTGAGTTCAGCTTTGGCATAATCCGTCAGTTCTGCGCCGTCTTCTCTCAGGCCGGCCACGTCATCCTTGATATTGACTGCCAGGTCTCCTATCCTTTCGAAGCATATCAGCGCCTTGATCTGGAAGTTGGAGTTTCTGTTGTCCCTGTCACGCTTGATATAAGGTGATATGGACACAACGTACTGGTTTGCCTGGTCTATCACCCTGTCCAGCAGAATCTCCCTCTGATTGATGCGATTGTCCCTTTCGGAATCGAATTCATATATCTGCTTGACGCAGGCATCATAGTTATGTGCAGCTATGTCGCTCATATGTCCGATAAGGTGGGATACCTGTGAAAGAGCCAGTACCGGAGACGTTATAAGTCTGGGATCCAGTTCCTGAAGAGCTTCTTCCACATCCAGGTCCTCCTGTTCTTTCGGGACTTCGGGTATGAGTTTCTCAGCGATCCTGGCAAATAGTCCTGACAGAGGAAGAAGACATACCGCAGGGACAAGTCTGAAGATGCCATGTACGTTTGCAACTCCTCCGGAGTTGAGTGACATCGTCCAGAATTCGTCACTGATGATCCCTGTCATCCTGAGAATGAAGAGCACGATGATGATAAGTAAAGCTGCAAAAATATTATAGATAACGTGAACAGTAGCCGTGCGTTTCTGCTCAGGTGTAGCTCCTATCCTGCTCACAATGTACGTGGTGATACAGTCTCCGATATTGACGCCTATAATAACTGCAAATATACCGTCAAATGTAACACCAAGCGATGAGGCAATGGACTGGATTATACCGACGACGGCCGAAGATGACTGTATGATGGCAGTGACACCTACGCCTGAAACGAACTGAAGAAAATAGTTGTTCTCAAAGGATGTCAGCAGCCCTGACAGACTGTCTGAAAAGTTGCTTACAGCACCAGACATGTATATCAGACCCATGAAAAGAACTCCGAATCCGCAGGCGATATTTCCCATGTTCTTGTGGGAGCCCCTCTTAGAGAACATTATAAGCCCGATACCTATCACCAGAGCCAATGGAGCCAAGTTATCCGCCTTGAAGAAGTATAATATACTGTCTTCAGCGGATTTAAGGTCCATCAGCCTGATTACCTGAGCGGTGATGGCCGTACCGACGTTAGCCCCCAGAACGATCCCGATTGATTGCCTGAAAGTAAGGAATCCGGCTCCTACAAGACCTACCGTAAGCACGATACAGGCTGTGGAGCTCTGGATAACGCAGGTAACGAGAACGCCAAGAAGGAAACCGAGAAAAGGTTTATTGGTGACCTTCGCAAGGGCTGTCTTCATAGCACCGCCGGAACTGGACTTCAGTCCGTCCCCCATTATTCTCATTCCATAAAGGAACATGGCCAAGCCTCCCAGCATGGCCACGATCCTGTAAAATATAACCATTAAGTATACCTCTGGTTTAAATCTTTATGCTTCCTTGCATTCTTCTCTCAGTTCCTTGATGAGAGCATCGATCCTTCTTACGACTTTCCTGAAGTCTTCTGCTTCATAGCCTCTGGTAGTCATTGCAGCGGTTCCGATACGAACGCCTGATGTCTGCATAGGTGAGCGCTTCTCGTTAGGAACGCAGTTCTTATTCAGTGTGATGCCGTTTGCATCGCACTTCTCCTGAAGCTGCTTGCCGGAGAACGGCTCGTCAGAGAGATCCAGGAGGATCAGATGGTTATCTGTTCCGCCGGTAACTATCTTGTATCCGAGTTTGAGGAACTCGTCAGCGAGAGCTGCGCAGTTCTCGACTACCTTCTTGGCATAGTCCTTAAATTCAGGTCTTAAAGCTTCCTCAGCACATACTGCCTTAGCTGCTATAACGTGCTCCAGAGGACCTCCCTGTGCATAAGGGAATACAGCGGAGTCTACCTTCTTGGCAAGTTCCTTCTTAGCGAAGATAAGTCCTCCTCTGGGTCCTCTTAATGTCTTGTGAGTAGTGGTCGTGATTATATCAGCGATACCGAAGGGAGAAGGATGAACTCCGCCCGCAACGAGGCCTGCGATATGAGCCATATCCACCATGAAGTATGCTCCTACTTCCCTGGCGATCTCTCCGAATGTCTCAAAGTCAAGGATCCTGGAATATGCGGAAGCACCTGCAAGGATGAGCTTGGGATGATGCTCATGAGCAAGTTTCCTTACGTTTTCCATATCGATGAATCCGTTCTCGTCCACATCATAGAATACCATGTTATAGAGTTTGCCGGAGAAGTTTACGGCTGATCCGTGTGTCAGGTGTCCGCCGTGGTCAAGGTCGAAGCTCAGGATGGTGTCTCCCGGTTCAAGCACTGACTTATAGGCTGCGAAGTTAGCCTGTGATCCTGAATGAGGCTGTACGTTTACGTGATAATCAGTATTGAATACCTTTCTCCATAAATCGCAGCAGTATTCCTCGATCTGGTCTACGAATTCTGTTCCGCCGTAGTATCTTCCCTTGTTTCCGGAATATCTCTCTACCGGTGCAGCGGGATAACCTTCCGCATATTTCCATACGAGACAGCTTCCGCCGGCAGCCATAACGGCATCGGAGCAATAGTTCTCAGAAGCGATGAGCTCTACGTTGTTTGACTGTCTCTCGAATTCCTTTTTGATAAGTTCTCCAACCTTGGGAGAAGTCTTCATGATAAGTTCATAGTTTTCAATGTTATACTTGTCGTACATTTTCTAAACCTGCCCTTTCAAATTAATAATTGTCAGCTATTCACAGCTGATTAGTTTGATGCCCCTTATACCCCAGTTTAATATAAATATATCCCAAGCCGATTAAAAAATCAAGGTTAACGGTCAATAAATACATAATATAAACATTGGCAAAAAGTTATATTTCAAACTTGGTTTTTTCAGTACGATGTGATACAATTTCAGCGTATATTCAAAAAGGAGAATGTGTATGAAAATCAAAGGAGCATTGGTTCCCGCCCTTACCTTCTTCGACAAGGACGGAAATATAGATGAGAATTATCAGTTGAAGCATATGGACTGGGTGCTGGCAAACGGTGTGAACGGTCTGTTCGTTACAGGAACATACGGATCAGGTTATCTCATGACGCCTGAACAGCGTGTAGAGATATTCAAGATGGCCAAGATAGCGTCCCGTGCTCATCCCGGAAGCTTCGTAGTAGCTCATGTTGGAGCAAACGACACCAACTCATCGGTATATCTCACCAAATATGCCAGAGACCTCGGTCTGGATGCTGTAAGCGCTGTCAATCCGTATACTTTCAAGTACAGGGATGATGAACTGGTGGGTTACTACAGGGATATCGTCGAAGCAGCCGGTGAAATGCCCGTATTTGCATATAACAACCCTTCCCTTACATCAAAAGTTATCGATATCGAACTGGTGAAGAAATTCTCTGCAGTCGGTGTCAGGGCTATGAAGGATTCATCCCTCAACAGAGATCTCGCCAACGCCATAAAGGAATTCAGAGAGAATGAAGGAGCTGAATTTGAATACATTTCAGGTTCGACCAAGGACTGGCCTTATTTCAATTCCATCGGAGTCAAGGCTATGATCGCAGGAGCATGCAACTACGCTCCGGACCTGGTAGCTTCAATGTACAGGCTTTCACAGAAAGCTGATCACGACACCTTCGTTAAAGTCTCCGATATGGTTAACCACATCAGCGATTTCATCAAAGTCGGAAACAGCCTTATCTCATCCCACCTGGCTCTCACCTCCAGAGGATACGAAGTGCCTTATATGAAAAAACCTCTGGTCTGCCCTTATGAAGAGTATCAGGACAAGATCAGAGAGGACGCTGAAGAGATAACCAAGGCTGTCAAACTGATAAAAGAACTCGATCCCGAATACAGATACGTAGAAATGTAAAAAAGAGGAACTCATCAGAGTTCCTTTTTCATTATTACGGGATAACACTTAACGTTATATTGTTCGCATTCAGGGCATTTGCTGACATCCGGCGCATCTTCCGGTTCCACCTTATCAAACCCCAGAGTCTCAAAGAATTCAGGCACCTTGGCTATGAGGTAAATCCTCTCACCTCCCATCTTCCTTACTTCATTTATAAGCTTATTCATCAGGATCCTGCCTATTCCGGTCCTTCTCATTGGAAGATCCACTCCAATGCCGCTTACGTAGAATTCTCCTGCTCTTTTTGAAAGTATTGCGCAGCCCACAAGGTAGTCAGGTTCCTGTATGACCTTCCATGCCCTGAGATACTCGTCGCTTCTTATCTCTTCATCACTGAATTCAAGGCCCATAGGCTTAAGGAACTCGATGAGACGTTCGTATTCATCTGTCTGTTTGATATAGAATCTGAGCATTATTTCAACCTCTTTTTAAATTCAGTCCTGAACTTGCCTGCTACAGCGACGAATATTATCCCCATCGAAATGGCAAGCGCTATGGTAAGGGCATTATTACCGTTGTATGCGGCGGCTTCCATGTCTTTATCCAGAAGACTTTCCATCGCATAATACAGCGAAGCACCGGGGATAAGAGCTATGGCTACCGACGTGAAGAATATGGTAGCAGGAGCCTTGTTCACCTTGGCCATTATCTCCGAATATATACCGATGAATACGGAAGCTATCAGAGTCGGGATAAATACGCTTCCCATAAGGTGTGCAAAAATAAGGTATATTCCCCAGGCGACAGCTCCTCCGACACCTGAATATATTACCTGACGTTTCTTCATATTGAAGAAAAGCGCGAAACCTATGCATCCGATGAAAGCGGTGATTATCTGTATAGTTACAGCCAGGGCTCCTGATCTTATAGGTATCATTATAAAAGGCACATGTATCTCTATAAGGGAAAGGTTTGCAAGTCCCTTCATAAGTGCCAGAGGCGCAGCAAATCCCAGAGCTATTGCCCCTGCTATCAATACTGCTTTTGCAAGTCTGAGTAGTCCTGTAGCGATATCTCCGATAAGCATATCCCTTATGGCATTAGTCATCGCTACGCCGGGGATCATCAGCATTATTTCGCCTATGAGCACTTTATCCAGATTGGCCAGTCCTAATGAACAAAGCAGTATGGATATCACGCCTGATATCACGGAAGTGAAGAAGATTATCGCCATCTGGTTGATATTGAATCTCTTGAGGTTTCCTAGAAGATTGATGATCAGAATACTCACGATAGAAGATATAAGTCCGTCAAATATGGATCCGCCGAAGAACACGGTGAACCCGCCTGCTACCATTATGCCGCTCAGATATCTGAGCCATAAGGGGTTTACAGGCCTGCTCATGACCTCAATGTATTTCTCCCTCATCTCAGTTATATCAGGCTTGTAAGTACAGATATATCTGGACAGATTGTTGAGATAATCCAGCCTGTCGAAGTTGGTGTCGCTTCGCTTGACCCTTCTGATCTGAGTTATGATATTGCCGCTGGGGTCCTCAAAAGTCACCTGGATATTAGTAGTCGTGATAAAAGCGTTCACCCTGTCCCAGGGACAATCATAGGAGGACACCATTCTCTCGATACTGTCCTCAACTCGGTTGACCTCGGCCCCGGCCACCAGCATTTCTTCAGCTATGTCTAAAATTGTCTGTAATAATTTACCGTAGTCCATTTATGTAAATAACACTTGAATTATAATAGATCAAACCTCTTTCTTATGAGAGTTCTGAGCTTTCCGATAAGATACAGTGAACCGCAGCAGATTATGCCTTCATAATCTTCAACTCTGTCCAATGCGGCATTTAAAGCTTCACTGTTATCCGGATAATTCTCTGCCTTCCCTCCCATTTTTACAATTAATTCCGATAGTTCAGATGCGCTCATCTTTCTCGGGTTTTCAGGTTCAGTTGCGATGAAGTCATCTGCGATCCTCCTGAACTCACCGACTATATGTTCTGTATCCTTATCCCTTAGCATACCTGTGAGCATGAGGAGCTTCTTTCCCTGAAGCAGTTTTTCATACCCTTCCCTGAGGGTCCTTGCTCCGTCGGGATTGTGGGCCCCGTCGATTATGATGAGAGGTTCAGCGTTCATCACTTCGAACCTTCCGATCTGCTTAGCCCTGAAGAGGCCTTCATAGACAGCATCTATCCCTATCTCGATCTCTCTTTCATCCTGAAGCACTTCTATTGCCTTAAGAGCACATACGGCATTCTCTATCTGATGCTCTCCCAGCATCGAAACCTTGAGTCCGTAGTATTGGGCACCAAGTGTCACGTCAAAGACAGTTCCTGAGAGGCTCTCAGATACGATCTCAGGGGCGATATCTGCTGTTTCATATAATTCAGCGCTGCACTCTGAAGCCTTGTCTCTGAAGACCTCAAGGGCTTCCTCAGCCTTGGCTGAAGTAACAGCAGGACATCCTGTCTTGATTATCCCCGCCTTATTTCCCGCGATCTCTTTCAGGGTATTTCCAAGTCTGTCTGTATGGTCGAATGATATGGAAGTTATGACGCTTACAAGCGGATCCTTGATTATATTCGTTGAATCTCCTATTCCTCCGAGACCCACTTCCAGCACTACGTAATCAGCTTTCTTTTCTTTGAAGTAAAGGAAAGCCACTGCAGTGATAACTTCGAACTCCGTAGGAGAATCCTCTCCCCTGTCTGTTAGGACTTTTACCTTCTCCAGGACCCTGTCAGTATAGACTTGAAGATCTTCGTCGGAGATAAAGTTGTGATCCAGTTCTATCCTCTCGTTGAATACTTCGAGAAACGGTGAGGTATAAAGGCCTGTCCTGTAACCCTGAACTTCAAGGATCTCATATATGTACTTGCACACTGAACCCTTGCCGTTGGTCCCTGCAACGTGGATGCACTTAAGTTCATCCTGAGGGTCTCCCAGTTCATGCATGAGAGAAGTCATCCTCTCAAGTCCCAGTACGCTTCCGAATTTTTCGAATTCATGTATCTTTGAAATCGCGTCCATATCATTACACAGGCGCAAAAAACACCTTTCGGAATCTTTTGCGCCCTTCTCTTTCTTTTTATTTTATCTTAGCACTTACGCTTTCAAGCTGTTTGGTCACCTTTTCGAGCATTTCCTCGTATTTGACAAGTTTCTCTTTCTCAGCCTGGATCTTGGCCTCAGGAGCCTTGGATACGAAGCCGGGGTTGTTCAGCATTCCGTTGGAACGCTTTACTTCTCCCTCAAGTCTCTTCTTTTCCCTGGTCAGTCTTTCGAACTCTTCCTTGTAATCAACGAGCTCATCGAGAGGAACGTAGATCTCAGCACCGTCGATGACTGCGGATACTGCATCCTCAGGAATGTCTGACTTGCTGTCCGTATAGGTGAGTTCTGAGATGTTTGCAAGGCTTACGAGATAAGGTTCTCCTGCCTTTATGTAAGCAGCCTTCTCGCCTTCGGAAAGAACGGTAACCCTGATCTTCTTGGAAGGAACTACGCCTTTCTCAGCCTTGATATTTCTGATGGCCTTGATAGCGTCCATGGACATTTCCAGGGTCTTTACAGCCTCGGGATAGATGTAGCTGAGGCTTGTCTCAGGCCATTCAGCACCGATGATATACTTCGGCTCATCCTCGCTGTGAGGAAGGAATCCCCAGATCTCCTCTGTGATGAAAGGCATGAAGGGATGAAGCATCTTAAGCATATTCTTAAGGCACATGATCAGTACGAACCTTGCTACCTTTTTGTCTTCTTCGTCATCAGACCAGAGTCTGGGCTTGACGAGCTCGATGTACCAGTCGCAGTATTCGTTCCAGATAAGGTCGTATACCCTCTGTCCTGCCAGAGCCAGGTCATATCTGTCCATAGCCTGGTTAACGTATTCCACAGCGTCGTTGATCTTATTGATCATCCACTTATCCTCGTTCTTAAGAGGAATATTGGAGAAATCCGTGGTATTGGCGCAGACCTTACCGCAGCAGTCTGAACAGCACTTGGCCATTTCCCTGAAGTTTCCGTCTTCGTCCTGGATGTTCATGATAACGAATCTGGAAGCGTTCCAGAGCTTGTTTGCGAAGTTTCTGGCGGATTCGATCTTCTCTGTCTGGAATCTCATATCGTTTCCGGGGCTGATACCTGTTGAAAGCATGAATCTTAAAGCGTCAGCACCGTATTTATCTATCATCTCCAGAGGATCTATGCCGTTTCCGAGAGATTTTGACATCTTACGTCCCTGAGCGTCTCTTACGAGTCCGTGGATGTAAATATCATAGAAAGGCACTTCACCCATATATTCAAGTCCGGAGAACATCATCCTTACTACCCAGAAGAAGATGATATCGTATCCTGTGATCATCGTGGTCGTAGGATAGAAATATTCAAGATCGGGAGTCTTCTCAGGCCAGCCGAAAACTGAGAACGGCCAGAGAGCTGAGGAGAACCATGTATCGAGAACGTCCTCATCCTGATGGATGTGCTTTCCTCCGCACTTAGGACATACTGTAGGATCCTGGCGGGAAACGATCAGTTCACCGCAGTCTTCGCAGTAGTATGCAGGGATCCTGTGTCCCCACCAGAGCTGACGGGAGATGCACCAGTCCTTGATGCCTTCAAGCCAGTGAAGATATGTCTTATCGAATCTTTCGGGGATGAATCTGGAAGTACCGTCCTTGACAGCCTTGATGGCGGGCTTGGCAAGTTCTTCCATAGCTACGAACCACTGATCTGAAAGCATGGGCTCGATAGCTGAATGACATCTGTAACACTCCCCTTCGGGAATTACCATCTTTTCGATCTTAACAAGGTATCCTGCATCTTCAAGATCCTTTACCCAGGCTTTACGGCATTCATAGCGGTCCATTCCCTCGTACTTGCCTGCAAGAGAATTCATGGTAGCGTTCTCATTGATGCAGCTTACGCAAGGGAGATCGTGTCTCTGCCCTACTTCAAAGTCGTTGAAATCATGTGCAGGAGTGATCTTTACTGCACCGGTACCTTTTTCAGGATCCGGATAAGGGTCTGCGATGATGGGAATGGGCTTATTGATTATGGGAAGAAGGACCTTCTTACCGATGATATCCTTATATCTGGGGTCATCTCCCTGAACTGCGATGGCTTCATCGCTGAACATGGTCTCAGGTCTGGAAGTTGCGATTATAATTCCGTCGAAGCTTCCATCCTCAGCAGGATATCTGAAATACCAGTAGTTACCGTCCTTATCGTTATGCTCAACTTCTGCGTCTGATAATGAAGTTCCGCATACAGGACACCAGTTTATGAGACGGTTGCCTCTGTAGATGAGTCCTTTTTCATATAACCTTACGAAGGCTTCCTTAACAGCATTGGAGCATCCTTCATCCATCGTGAAGCGTTCTCTTGACCAGTCACAGGAATCTCCGAGTTTACGGCACTGACGGGTGATCCTGCCGCCGTATTCCTTCTTCCACGCCCATGCGCGCTTAAGGAATTCCTCACGTCCCAGATCTTCCTTTTCAAGGCCTTCCTCCTCACGGATCTTCTGTACGACCTTAACCTCGGTCGCGATGGATGCGTGGTCGGAACCGGGTACCCAGAGAGCCTCATAGCCCTGCATCCTCTTATATCTTGTAAGGCCATCCTGGAGAGTATGGTCCAGAGCGTGACCCATATGAAGCTGTCCTGTGATGTTCGGAGGAGGCATAACGATGGTGAAAGGCTTCTTATCGGGATTGATCTCCGCTCTGAAGCAGCCCTCCTCTTCCCAGGTCTGATAGATACGATCCTCGAAATCCTTGGGATCATAGGTTTTTGCTAAATTTTTCTGCATAATAAGCTCCTTTATAAAACTACGCCGTCAAGGAATACCTTGATGCCGATAATTATCAGAATGATACCGCCGATGGTGGTCTCTTTAACTCTTAACTTTCCTTTGATGAGATGGCCTGTGTTCAGAGCCAGCATACAAAGAACGAAAGTCGTGACTCCGATGATTAGGCCGGATACAAGCGCCATATATATGTTATAGTCCGAAATAGTGAAACCCACCGAAAGAGCATCTATCGAAGTAGCTATGCCTTGTACGATAAGTTCACGCACACCTATCTTCCTTAAGGTCCCGTCACCTTCCTCATCCTTTTCCCTTATCATGCTGATACCGAGATAAAGGAGAAGAAAAAGAGATATCCAGGGCGTGAACCCGGTAAGTACGTTTATGAGGCTGACCAGTTCATGAACAAAAAACCATCCGGCGAACGGCATGATGAACTGAAACAGTCCAAACGTACCGGCTATCATTGCTTTGCGGCCTTTTGACATTTCCGGTTCTCTCAAACTATCGGCGACAGAAACGCTGAATGCGTCCATTGCCAGGCCCGCACCTAAAGCCAGACTGGTCACAAAAAATGAAAGTCCAAACATAACTAATAAATTATAGCAAATCTTTTCAGTTCTGTTAAGTGGTATTTTGCTAAAAAATGGCTATAAATCATTGAGTTTTTTGTAATTCAATGATAATATTAAATTGTGCTTGAGCATGCCCGTGTTTTCGGGCTCTTTATTTTGCTTTTGAAAGGTGTGTATTTATGAAACAGAGAATATTTGAAAACAGAGTTGAAGTAATAAGATATCAGGTATTGAGAGAGCTCGCCCGCCATGCATGGGAGGGACATGATGCTTTCACGGCATTCGATGAGATAGCAAACGTTGTAGCAAAAAAAGGCGAACCTCCAATGAGCTGCTGCATATATAAGGACAGAGCCATAATCGCCGAACGTATGAGGATCGGTCTCGGCGAATATCACGGATCCAAAGATACAGTTCAGGTCGTTTCTATCGCTTGCGACGAATGTCCCAAGTCCGGCCACATGATAACAGATCTGTGCAGAGGCTGCGTCGCTCACAACTGTAAGGAGGCATGCCCCAGAAACGCCATAGCCATCGATGAGCGCGGCTATGCTCATATAGACAAGGAACGCTGTGTGGAATGCGGCCGTTGTGCAAACGCCTGTAAATATAACGCTATAATAAATATGCGCCGTCCCTGCGAACGAGTATGCCCCACCAGTGCCATCGGAATGGACGAAGAAGGAGCTGCATTGATCGATCAGGATAAATGTATCGTCTGCGGGGCTTGCGTTTACGAGTGTCCCTTCGGTGCCGTAAACGATATCTCGGGAATAATGAAAGTCGTAGACGCCATAAAAAACAAAGGTCCCGAAGAAAAGATATTTGCAATCGTAGCTCCTGCTGTAGCTGTTCAGTTCCCGGGAACCACCGTCGGACAGGTATTCAGCGCTATAAAGGCTCTCGGCTTTGACGGAGTATACGAAGTTGCTATGGGCGCCGATGAGACAGCTATTACAGAAGCAAAGGAACTTAAAGAGAAAGGTTTTCTCACCAGTTCCTGCTGCCCCGCTTTCGTGGAATACGTAAATATAGAATTCCCTGAACTGAAAGACCACGTATCGACGACCCTTTCACCCATGGCACTTACAGGACGTGCGATAAAGAAACAGTATCCCGACTCCAAGATCTATTTCATAGGTCCTTGCATAGCCAAGAAGTACGAATGCAAGACCGACCGTGCCGAGCCATATATCGACAGGGTGCTCACCTTCCTTGAACTGATGGCACTTATTGACAGCAAGGATATCGAGATCGAATCCATGGAGCCGATGGACGTGCAGGACGCTTCCCCTTACGGAAGAGGTTTCGCAAAGTCCGGCGGAGTTACGAGCGCTATCACCCAGGCTGTAAAAGAACTCGGTTACGATGACTTTGAATTCAAACCCGTTATAGCTAACGGAGTAGCAGAATGCCGTGCCGCCCTCATGAAAGCAAAGGCAGGCAAACTTAATGGTAACTTCATCGAAGGCATGATCTGCGAAGGCGGATGCATCAAAGGTAACGGGACGCTGGTAAATAAAAAAAATACCGATCTTCATATAGATGATTATATGAGTTCCTCAAACAAACAGACTATATTGTAAAAAAAACCCTGAAGCTTAATGCTTCGGGGTTATTTGTTATTAAAGATTCTTAACAAAGAGACATCTGATGGCATTCAGTACTGCCAGTATCATGACGCCCACATCCGCGAGTATAGCCACCCACATGTTGGCGATTCCTATGGCTGCAAGTATCAGACAAATTATCTTTACTCCAAGTGAGAATACTATATTCTGTCTTACAATACCGATGCATTTTTTTGATATCTTTATAGCCTTGGATATCTTAAGGGGATCATCATCCATCAGTACCACGTCTGCGGCTTCGATAGCTGCATCCGATCCTAAAGCGCCCATTGCTATACCGATATCAGCTCTTGAGAGTACCGGTGCGTCGTTAATTCCGTCACCCACGAAAGCAAGGCATCTTGAATCAGAGCACTCTTTAAGGAGTTCCTCGATCGCTTCAACCTTATCAGCAGGAAGAAGTTCAGCCTTAAAGTCGGTAAGCCCTACCTCAGAAGCGACTTTCTCCGCAATGGACTGAGCGTCTCCTGTCAGCATCACCAGTTTTTCCACTCCGGCCTTCCTGAGCTGTGATATTGCTTCTTTGGAATTATCCTTTATCTCGTCCGCAATAACTATATGTCCGCAGTATTCCTTGTCAATTGCTATGTGGATTATGGTTCCGACGCTGTGACAGTGATCAAACTTCACACCTAAGGTGTTCATCAGCTTCTCATTTCCAACTGCTACTTCCTTATCATCAACTGAAGCGATAACGCCGTTTCCGCTTATCTCCTTTACGTCGGATACTCTTGTGTGATCGATCTCCTTTCCATAAGCCTGCTTGAGACTGAGGCTTATAGGATGAGATGAATTATATTCAGCAAGGGCTGCGTATTCAAGGAGTTTATCCTCGTCCATCGTGCTGTGATGCACGGCTGTTACAGCAAAGTTACCCTTGGTTATGGTACCCGTCTTATCGAAAGCAATCGTTTTGACTTTTGAAAGAGTCTCAAGATAGTTGGAGCCCTTTATAAGGATACCCTGGTTGCTGGCTCCGCCGAGTCCCGCAAAGAAACTCAGAGGTATGCTTATGACCAGAGCACATGGGCAGCTGATTACCAGGAAAGTGCATGCACGGAGTACCCAGTCGCCCCAAACGGAACCCACAGTCTCATAGCCGCTCATTCCGATACCTGTGATCATGATGAACAAAGGCGGGATAACAGCCAGCGCAAGTGCCAGATAACAGACTATAGGCGTATATATTCTGGCAAACTTCGAAATGAAATTCTCAGATTTTGACTTCCTGGATGCAGCATTCTCAACCAGATCCAGTATCTTGGAAGCAGTAGATTCATCGAATTCCTTCGTGGTGCGTACCCTGAGCACCCCTGTCATATTGATGCTTCCAGAAAGAACTGTAACTCCCGGATGTACATCGCAAGGTCTGCTTTCACCTGTAAGTGCGCTTGTGTTGAGAGAAGATGTTCCTTCCTCTATGACACCATCGATCGGAACCTTCTCTCCGGGCTGTATCACTATAACAGATCCGACTTCCACATCGTCGGGATCGACTTTTTCTATACCGTCTTCAGTCTCGATATTGGCATAGTCCGGTCGGATATCCATGAGTTCGGAAATGTTCCTTCTGCTTTTAGCGACAGCATAGCTCTGGAAAAGTTCTCCTACCTGATAGAGCAGCATTACAGCTACTCCTTCGCCGTATTCTCCTATGGCGATAGCTCCGATAGTCGCAACTGTCATCAGGAAATGTTCATCGAATACCTGTTTATTTTTGATCCCTTTGATCGCCTTCCGGATAATATCATGTCCCACTATCAGGTACGGGATAAGGAACAGTATTATAATCACCCATTCGGGTACCTGAACCGGAATGATCCCTTCCGATATCAGATACAGCGGTACGAAGAATATCGCAGCTGATATTATCCTGATCAAAAGATTTTTTTGCTTCTTGTTCATAGAAATCTCCATTTGACCGGTAATGACCGGCCTTCGATATTATAAGAAGATCTCGCAGTCGTCTTCGACTTTTTTACAATTGTTGCGAACGTTGTTCATTACTTCGTCGACGTCAGCTCCTTCTTCAAACTCCACTTTCATCTTCAGAGTCATGAAGCTTACGGTGCAATCCCTGACACCATCTGTCTTTTTAGCTGTCTCTTCCATGAGGTTAGCGCAGTTTGCACAATCAACGTCGATCTTGTAAGTCTTTTTCATAATGAGTCTCCATTCTGCTGGGTTCTGCAGCCTTGATATAGCTGTCCTTATCAAACGGAATAATTGACATTTTATTCGAGCACGTGCTCCATTCCATTGGAAATGATGGTCTCAACGTGTTCGTCTGCTATTGAATAATATACTACCTTGCCTTCTCTTCTGTTCTTCACCAGGTTTGACTGTTTGAGGACCCTGAGCTGGTGAGATACGGCGGACTTAGTCATACCGAGAAGCGCAGAGATATCGCAGACGCACATCTCGTGATTAAGAAGTGCATATAATATCTTAAGCCTTGTAAAATCACTGAATACTTTGAAGGCGTCTCCGAGATCCATGAGTACCTCGTCTTCAGGCATCTTTGAAGACACCTGTTTTACTATTTCCTCGTGGATGGTATTCACTTCACACTTTTCTATTTCATAATTGATATTAATCATAACGTCACCTTAAATAAATCTTTCAACGATTGAACAATCGTTCAACTGTTCAATTAAATAATAATTCTTTTCATATGTTTTGTCAACAACGTTTTATAAGAAAATCATAACCACCCTTAAAAAGGGTGGTTTGCTCAAGGGCTATAAGCCCAAGTGCTACCCGGCTAGCGTCTCAAGGCGCTAGCTTTCTCTTTGTTCA
>JAZQAY010000111.1:0-4567 GCA_045545455.1 Anaerovoracaceae bacterium
CTCAGGAGGACCAAGGAAGGCATAGTTGCCACGGGCGGAGGAGAGAAGATCCTCTCGGAGGAAGACTTTGAGACCCTTCGCGAGAAGGTCGCCGAAACGGTGGCAGAAAAGACTGCGGAACTCCTGAGAGGACGAGTCGACATACATCCAATGAAGACAAGGGAAAGATCCGCCTGCACATTCTGCGACTATAAAGGTATCTGCAGGTTCGATACCATATTCGAAGGCAATAAATGGAACCCGGTTGATTAAGCATTATAAGAGCTGAGGGCAAAGACCCCGGGCTGATATAATTATTGAAAAGCAAAAAGGAGGCAAAGAAATGGCTAACACACCTACACCTCATAATGAGGCTAAACTTGGAGATTTTGCGAAGACGGTACTGATGCCCGGTGATCCTTTGAGAGCTCAGTTTATAGCTGAGAATTTCCTTGAGGATGCCAGACTGGTGAACAATGTAAGGGGCATACATGGATACACAGGCACATATAAGGGTAAACCGGTATCCGTTATGGCTTCGGGTATGGGAATGCCCTCCATGGCCATCTATTCATATGAACTGTTCAATTTCTATGATGTTGACAATATCATCAGAGTCGGCACGGCGGGAGTCGTGAAGGCTGACCTCAAGGTGAGGCAGGTGGTCTTCGGTCAGGGTGCCTGCACCAACTCCAACTATCAGAGACAGTACAACCTTCCCGGGACCTATGCGCCGATCTGCTCCTTTGAACTCCTTGAGAAGGCAGTCAAGGCAGCAAGAGATATGGGGATCGATCCCATCGTAGGAAACCTCTATTCATCTGACATCTTCTATGATGATGCCGGAAGTCTCAAGGAATGGCAGAAGATGGGAGTGCTGGCAACGGAGATGGAGGCGGCAGCCCTCTACATGAATGCAGCACGTGCAGGGAAGAACGCCCTTGCTATCTGTACCATCTCAGATAACCCTTTCACAGGAGAAGCAACAACTGCAGAAGAGAGACAGAACACCTTCACGACCATGATGAAGATCGCTCTCGAGATCGCATAAGAGAAGGATAACTGCGCCGGGACCTGTTCCGGCGCTTTTTGCTTGCCTTTTTTGGATAATAAATGGGCTTTAAATGTTGTCATTCCAGGGGAAAAGTGTTAAAATATTACAATACAATAGGCATATAAGGCCATTGTGTTAGTTTTTTGCGGTTTGAAGCACATTGAACCGCCTTTGACTGAATAGTTTCGGAAGGAGAATCATCATGAAGGAAAGATACCCAAGAGTTGAGATCAACCTCGCGCATTTAAGACATAATATCAAGACCGTGGTAGAGAAGTGCGGAGCTATGGGAATTGACATAGCAGGCGTCATCAAAGGGGCCACAGGTCTTCCTGAAGTAGCGAAGGCATACGATGAAGAGGGAGCCAAGTGGATAGCATCTTCAAGGCTTGAGCAGATCGAGGATGCCATCAACGCAGGTATCAAGAAACCCATGATGATGATCAGAGTTCCCATGCTTTCAGAAGTTGAGGAAGTCATCAGACTCTGCGACTACAGCCTGAACAGCGAGGAAGTAGTGCTGGAAGCTCTTAACGAGGAAGCAGGAAAGCAGGGCAAGGTACATAACGTCATTATCATGGCTGACATGGGAGACCTGAGAGAAGGCTTCTGGGATAAGGACGAGATGGCGAGAGTCTGCAAACGCGTAGAGGATGAGATGGAGAACCTCCACCTCGCAGGTATCGGCACCAATCTCGGCTGCTACGGATCCATCAATCCTACCTTTGAAAAGGAGCAGGAGCTCGTGGACGTTGCTGAGAAGATCGAAGCCGTAATCGGACGTAAGCTTGAGATCATCTCCGGCGGAGCAACCACCAGCCTTCCGAGGATCTGGGAGGGACATATGCCCGAAAGGATCAACATGCTGAGAGTCGGAGAAGGCATCATCCTGGCAAGAGACCTTGAGATCTTCTACAACTGCCCTCAGCCGGAGCTCATGAAAGACAACTTCAGACTCAAGGCAGAAGTTATCGAAGTAAAAGACAAGCCTTCACATCCCGTTGGAGAGATCGCAGTTGACGCATTCGGACACAAGCCCACCTACGTTGACAGAGGTATCAGAAAGAGAGCTCTTCTCGGTATCGGTAAGGTTGACTATGCAAGCTTCGACGAACTCTTCCCCATGGAAGAGGGTATCGAGATCCTTGGAGCGTCTTCAGACCACACCATCCTCGACATTGAGGATTCACCCAGAGAGTGGAAGGTGGGAGACATCGTTGAGTTCGAGATCAACTATGCATCCCTGGTATTCCTTACCAACACAAGGAACGTTCATATAGTATATAAATAAGATATCACGGCCTGCTGTGAGGCAGACTTAAGATAAAAAACAGAGAGGAAACAGAAATGGCAGAAAAATTCACTTTGACCCAGGAAGGGTATGACAAAATAGTTGCGGAATATGACGAACTGATAACCGTGAGGCGTGCGGAAGTCGCAGAGAAACTCAAGGAAGCAAGATCATACGGAGACCTCAGCGAAAACGCAGAGTACGACGCAGCTAAGGATGAACAGGCTGATATCGAGGAGAGGATCAATAAACTCGAAAATATGATCAAGAACGCCGAGATCGTAAACGATGATGAGATCTCCAACGATTTCGTCGGCGTAGGCCTCAAGGTCAAAGTCAAAAATCTCAAGACAAAGGAAGTTTCCACCTACGCTATCGTGGGAACTACGGAAGCGGATCCCTTTGCGGAACCCTTCCCCAAGATCTCCAATGAATCCCTGGTAGGACAGCATCTGATCGGCAAGAAAAAGGGAGAAAAGGTAGAGTTCGTCGTACCCGACGGCATTCTCAAGCTTCAGATAATGGAGATAACCAGATAAGGATCGAAGCCGGCGTACCGGCAGGAGTAAAGATAAAGAGAGGAACTTTTAATGAGTACAGAAGATAACAGACAGACTGCAAATCAGGAACCTGAGCAGGAAGCCGAAGTTACGGAAGAACAGCTTACAGAGCAGAGAAAGATCAGAAGAGAAAAGCTGAAGGCTCTGCAGGAAGCAGGAAGGAATCCCTTCCTTCACGAGACCTGGAACGTCACAGCCCACTCCATGGATATCAAGGACAACTTCGAAGCCATGGACGGACAGGAAGTATCCGTGGCAGGACGCCTTATGGCCTTCAGACACATGGGCAAGGCATCCTTTGTTGATCTTCAGGATAAGCAGGGCAGGATCCAGATCTTCGTAGGAAGAGATCAGATCGGAGCTGATGAGTATCAGTGGTTCAAGACCTATGACAGAGGAGATATCCTCGGAGTAGAAGGTACCGTATTCAAGACCAGGACCGGAGAGACATCCGTCAAGGCCAGCAAGGTGGTGCTTCTTTCCAAGTCCATCCAGGTGCTTCCCGACAAGTGGGCAGGACTTAAGGATCAGGATCAGAGATACCGTCAGAGATACGTTGACCTCATCATCAATCCTGAGGTCAAGGAGACCTTCATCAAGCGCGCTAAGTGCATCAAGGAATTCAGAAGAGTTCTGGAAGAAGACTTTGGATACATGGAAGTTGATACTCCTATCCTGACCACCATCGCAGGTGGAGCCAATGCCAGACCTTTCAATACACATCATAACACCCTCGACCTTGACCTGAAACTCAGGATCTCCAACGAGCTCTTCCTGAAGCGTTGCATCGTAGGCGGTCTCGACAGAGTATACGAGATGGGCAAGATGTTCCGTAACGAAGGTATGGACAGACGCCACAACCCCGAGTTTACGAACATGGAATGCTACGCCGCTTATCAGAACATGGAATTCACTATGGAAGTCACAGAGCAGCTCGTATACAAGGCACAGATGCTGGTAAACGGAACCCCTATCATGAAGTATCAGGGTAAGGAATTCGACGTAACACCTCCCTGGAGAAGGATCACCATGGAAGGCGGCATCAAGGACCTTACAGGAGTCGACTTCGAGAAGATCACTACCGACGAAGAGGCTCAGGAAGCAGCAATCAAGGCCGGTATGGACCCAGAAGATATCAAAGGGCTTTCAAGAGGCAAGATCATCGCTGAGATGTTCGACCATTTCGTAGAGGATGAGCCCGGATATCTGGACGGACCTGTATTCGTTATCGGACATCCTGTAGAGGTTTCGCCTCTTGCCAAGCGCGATCCTAAAGATCCCAGGATCACCAGGAGATTCGAAGCTTATATCAACGGCTGGGAGATCGCTAATGCATTCTCCGAGCTGAACGATCCCATCGACCAGTATCAGAGATTTGCTGAACAGCAGAAGGCTCTCGAAGCCGGCGATGACGAAGCACATCCTATGGATACGGACTTCGTAAACGCTATCGAAGTAGGTCTTCCTCCTACAGGAGGTCTCGGCGTAGGTATCGACAGATGCATCATGCTGATCTGCGACGCACCTTCCATCAGGGACATCATGCTGTTCCCCACAATGAAGCCGATCGAGTAAGAAACCCTTGAAAATCAAGGCTTCACGGCACTTCGCCGGTACATTTCGATATTTCTCGTGACAAATCATGTAAAAATATCTGCATATAACCCCAAAATCCTTGAAAAT
>JAZQAY010000112.1:0-18358 GCA_045545455.1 Anaerovoracaceae bacterium
ATGAAAGTAGACGTACTTGTAGCCGAGATAGGCTCGACCACAACAGTTGTATACGCCTTTATAGGCCTGGATTCCGAGAAACCCATATTCTGGGCACAGGGACAGGCGCCAACCTCTGTGCTGGAAGGCGACGTGAGGATCGGACTTCAGGGAGCCATAGATGACCTGAAAGCTAAAAAAAGCATAGATACTTTGGAATATGATGAGATGCTGGCCACTTCGTCCGCTGCCGGAGGACTTAAGATGACGGTCCACGGCCTGGTGTACGACATGACTGCCAAGGCTGCCAGGGAAGCAGCTCTCGGAGCAGGCGGCATCATTCACGATATAACGGTGGGAAGACTGAGAAGGACTGACCTTGCTAAGATCAGGGAGATCAACCCTAACCTCATCCTCATAGCCGGAGGCGTTGACTTCGGTGAGAGGGACACCGCCATCTATAATGCGGAGATGATCCGCTCTATGGGACTCAAAACTCCCATAGTATATGCAGGAAATATAGAGAACCAGGAGGAGATGAAGCTGATCTTCGATGAGGAGAGCGGACAGAGGCTCTATCTGGTTGATAACGTTTATCCCAAGATCGACACCCTGAACGTGGAACCCTGCAGAAAGGTCATCCAGGATGCCTTCGAGGATAACATCACCAAGGCTCCCGGAATGGAACACGTAAGGGATATGGTAAACGGGCCCATCATCCCCACACCAGGCGCTGTAATGGAGTGCACCAAGCTCCTCTATGACTGCCTGGGAGAGGTAATGACCATCGACGTAGGAGGAGCCACTACCGACGTGCACGCAGTATCCGAAGACAGCGATGCAATTGCCAGAGTTCTGGTAGCACCGGAGCCCAAGGCTAAGCGTACCGTAGAAGGCGACCTTGGTCTCTATGTAAACAGATACAAGGTAATCGAATCCATAGGAGAGGAGAAACTCAGAAAGGAATGTGACGAGAAACTCGGAATAGACCTTGACGATACTCTTTCGACCTACGTTGCCATACCTAAGAAGGAGAACGAGTTCAAGCTCGTGGAGAGACTCTGTAAGGAGGCTACCTTGAGAGCTGTTGAAAGACACGCAGGCTCCATCCGCTACGTATACGGACCTTCCGGAAGGACCACCGTTGCAGAGGGTAAGGACCTGACCCAGATCAAATACATCGTGGGAACAGGCGGAGCCCTTACGAGGCTCCCTCACAGAGTGGACATCATGAAGCTTATCCCCAAGGATAACGAGACCGGAATGAAGCTCTATCCCTCCGACGCCGTTAAGATCCTGGTGGATAACGACTACATCATGGCTTCTCTCGGAGTTCTCAGTAAGACCCACAGGGAAGGAGCCATCAAGCTCCTCAGCCAGTCCCTCGGAATCGAGCTTCATGAGCGCCACCAGGATATCCAGAAGGATAAGTTCATCAAGGAACTTCAGTCCCTGGCCAAGGCCGATAAGGAAAAGCAGGAAGAGCTCCAGCAGCACATCAAAGAGATGGAAGACATGGGCTATGACCTTACGGAGTACAAGGAATCCTTAAAGGGAAATATCGGCGGAGCCACCAGGGAAGAGGTGGAAGCAGCCAAGAAGGAAGCTCTTATGAATGACCGATCCATGAGGACTGCAAAGGATGCCATGGCGGAGAGCATAGCCAGGCCCGACACTGAAGGCATGAGCCCTTCGGAAGCGTATAAGGCTGCCCAGGATGCCATGGACGGAATAGACAGACACCACGGCACACAGGCGGCAGACGGTGAAGAAGTGGACTACGATCCCAACAAGCGTAAACCCGGCTGTGACAGAAAGTGCAAGCTCTGCTACCGCAAGCACTGCAGATGGAGAAATACGAATTACTGATTTCAGGAGGAAAAGAAATGTATCCCATACTGGTAATGGACAGAAATAAATTGAAGACAAATCTTGACGCCGTAGCTCATATCACCAAGGAAGAAGGCGGCTGCGATTCAATGATGATCGTGACGAAATGCCTTTGCGCAGATCCCGTTATAAGCCGTATGATATGCGAGCATCCGATGGTGGATTTTCTGGCGGATTCCAGAGTACAGAATCTGGCGTCCTATTGCGATATGGCTCATGAGCATCTTAAAAAGACCTGCCTTTTAAGAATACCCATGCATTGCGAAGTTGAACAGGTGGTAAAATACGTAGACCTGAGCTTCAACTCGGAACTCAGCACCATCAGGCTTCTGAACGAAGCTGCAGCTAAAGCCGGGAAGACTCATTCCATCCTTCTTATGATAGACATGGGAGACCTGAGAGAGGGCATCTTCTTCAAGAATGAGGACACCATCATGGAGACCGTAGAAGAGATCCTGGGGATGTCAAACATCGAACTCTACGGAATCGGTGTGAACCTGACCTGTTACGGCGCCATCATTCCCAAGGCGGACAACCTGGGAGGCCTGGCAGCCATCGCAAAGAAGATCGAAGACAGATTCTGCGTCAAGTTAAAGATGGTTTCCGGAGGAAACTCCTCATCCATCTATCTCGCTGAAAAGAAAGAACTTCCCGGGGGTATCACTAACCTCAGACTCGGAGAATCGTTCCTTCTTGGAAACGATACCGCATACCTCACCAAGCTTCCCGGGACCACGGATGACGCCATAATCCTTGAGGCTCAGATCGTGGAACTTAAGGAGAAGCCTTCGATCCCCATCGGTGAAGTGGGCGTGGACGCCTTCGGTGAGAAGCCTGAATACGAGGACCGCGGTATAATCAAGCGTGCCATCATCGCAGTGGGCAAGCAGGATACCGACCTCGGCGGAATGATCCCTCTCGATGAGAGGATCGACATCCTGGGAGGATCATCAGACCACACCCTCCTGGATGTGACAAAGTCAGACAGGGAGTACAAGGTCGGAGACGTGGTAAGCTTCAAGCTGGAGTACGGCGCAGTGCTTAAGCTGGCAACCTCAAAATACGTGGAGAAAGCCTACATATAAGATCAGATAAACAGCATTCCCGCATCCATATGGGTGCGGGATTTTTTGTGAGCTTAAAAGAGGGGATATATCTTGTAGTGGAAATTTAACACGGGATGTGTTATAGTATTTTTATAGTGGGTAGTTGTGTCCATACGGAGGAAATTGTGGCTATTATCAAGTATGACAATTTCAGAGGAGAGTATAGCCTGAACGAAGTTTCCATCGACGAGATGGCGGCCAAGGTAGAGGAGTTCCTCTATTCTCTTGGCATGGAAAGAGCCAACGTCATGGGGATCAGGCTGTCGATAGAGGAATCTCTCTTAAGATGGCATGACC
Organism: Anaerovoracaceae bacterium; assembly: GCA_045545455.1. Classification (GTDB taxonomy): domain Bacteria; phylum Bacillota; class Clostridia; order Peptostreptococcales; family Anaerovoracaceae; genus RUG754. The sequence goes on from JAZQAY010000112.1 coordinate 3,273, forward strand.
ACTTCAGTGCCAAAGGTGAAATGCCTAAGGTCAGGTTCTATACGGGAAAGAGTTTCTTCAGACCCGTCATATATATCACGCTTAAGGGCGAGAGCATAGATCCTTTCGATGCAGCCGAAGACAGTCAGGGTGCAGGCGATTGGGTGGGAACGACGATGGCAAACATCGGACTCAGCCCCAGATATACGTATGAGAATGGAATAAACATACTCCACCTCAGGCTGAACAAACCTCAGATCAATCCCGGTATAGGGTTGCTCATCGGTATAGCGGCGGGTATCATCATAGGCCTGTCCACAAGGTTCCTGCTGGGAGCAGCGGATATAGGGATGCTGACGAACTCGTTCTTCATGCCTGTGCAGAGCGTGTTCTTCAGATTGCTCCAGGCGACGGCAGGACCGGTCATCTTCTTCACGGTGCTGACCGCCATCTGCGGCATAGGAAGTGCAGCCGTGATGAATAAGAGCGGCAAGCGGCTGATAGTGAGATTTCTCTTGTCCAGTACCATTATGACTCTTATATATGCAGTCGTAATGCTTATCGTCCTGAAACCGGACCGCATAGGGTCTCCATTTGGAATGACGCTGCTCTCTGTGTTCGATTCGTTCCTCGAATTTGTACCGGGTGATATTGTATCTCCCTTCCTTAACACGGATTCTCCGCAGCTTATCCTGGTAGCTATTATAATAGGAAACGCATTGCTGGTTCTGGGAAGTCAGGGAAACAGACTGGTGAAGATAGCTAATCAGGCAAACTCCCTGGGACTTTTGGTGGCTGAGTGGATAAGCAGGATCATTCCGTATTTCGTAGCGATACTTCTGGCATTCAGGATACTGGATGGCACCATCGTAAGGTTCAAAGGGATACTGATACCCCTCGTATCCTTCCATCTCTTTGCCATCATATATTTCCTGGTAATGATGTTAATATGCTCCCGCAAATACGGTATTCCTGTCAGGAAACTATGGGAGAAGATCAAGCCGTCCTTCATGATAGCTTTCAGGAACGCAAGCGTGGATGCAGCTTTCGGAGAGAACCGCATCTGCTGTGAAAGAAAGCTCGGCATCAATAAAAAACTTACGGATTACGGACTGCCGCTGGGACTGGTAATATATATGCCTGCCAGCACCATGAGTCTTATGGCAAGCACTCTGTACGCCGTTTACTGCTATAACATAACGCTTACACCTCTCTGGATGATCCTGGCGGTCATACTGGTAGTAGCTCTTCAGGCTGCCAGCCCTCCGGTATCCGGAGTGGATACCCTGGCCTACGTGGCCATATTCTCCAGATTGGGGATACCTTCCGAGGCCCTGATCATGGCGATAGTATGCGATATTATTTTCTGCTTTGCTTCTTCGGGGTTCAATCAGGCGATGCTTCAGCTCGACCTTATAGGAGAGGCGGACAGACTGAATATATTGGATAAGGATGTTTTGAGAAAATAACCATATTTGGATCTGACATTTAAAAGGAGTAGAGAAAATGACAGTAACAAAGACATTGGAAGACAAGATCTTAAACGTTAAGGTTGATGGCAGACTTGACACAGCCACCGCTCCTGAACTTGAAAAGGAACTGGAAGAGGTTCTCGCAGAGGCTGAAGAACTCGTATTTGACTTCGAGGGCCTTGAGTACATGTCTTCAGCAGGTCTCAGGATCCTTCTCGCCACTCAGAAGAAGATGGCGGCTAAGGGAGGTATGAAGGTCACAAACGTAAACGACGTGATCAGCGAGATCTTCGACATCACCGGATTCAGCGATATCCTCACCATAGAATAAAAGGAGGGCTCCATGCCTAAAAAGACCATAAAAGAGATGTCCGCCTGGGAAAGAAAGCACTTTTCCCTGCAGGCAAAAACTTTTCATGCGGTCTTGGTGGGAGCATTGATCCTTGGTATAGTGGCACTGATAACGGGGCTTGGACTCTACGTTTATTCGTTAAGTCAGGAATACATACATTCGGCCTTTGAGCTTACTAAGAACGCTACGAACGTTATGGGAAACGTGGTAGACGTGAGCAGCAGCTGCAGGAAGACCATAGACATCTATCAAAGCATTCCGGAGGAAGACCGCGCTGTACAGGATGAGGCGTATTATGAGAAATATGCTGAAGTAAAGGAAGACCCTAACTACGGGACCATCATGGAGGTCCTGAGGGACTTCAGGGGAAACAGCGGTATCAATGATATCTTCATAGGTATATACAGCAGAGAGGATGATCATCTTATCTACGTAGCGGATCCGGACACCGACAGACCCTGCCCGACGGGTACCTGGGAAGAGGTCCAGAGAAAAGAGGTTGACAAGTTCCTTGGCTGGGACGGCAAGACGGTGCCCTTCGAGATCACCTATACAGAAAAGTACGGATGGCTCTGCACTACCGGAACGCCTATATATGCCAAGGATGGTTCAATCTCAGGCTTCGTCCTCGCCGACGTTTCCATGACGGAGTTCCTGAACGGTATGAGGAATTTCGTTCTGCAGTACATCATAGCTACGGCTATAACCGTCTTCCTTCTCGGATACTTCCTTTCGAACAGGATCAGGAAGGAAATGGTTGAACCCATAAACAGCATAGCCGGAGCAGCTGTGGAGTATGCAAAGGATAAACGAAGCGGGGCTTCCACTCAGACCAGACACTTCGAAGATCTGGGGATCGAGACCGGAGATGAGATCGAAAATCTGTATCTGACCCTGTCCGATATGGAAAGAGACCTGGCGGAGTATGAGGAAAACCTTACGAATGCCGTTAAGGAAAAGGAAAGGATAGGAACAGAGCTCCATCTTGCTACCCGCATACAGGAGGACATGCTTCCGAACATATTCCCCCCTTTCCCCAACAGGAAGGACTTCGACATCTATGCCGCCATGATCCCCGCTAAGGAAGTGGGCGGAGATTTCTATGACTACTTCCTTATAGATGATGACCATATCTGCATGGTTATCGCGGATGTAAGCGGCAAGGGAGTGCCGGCGGCGCTGTTCATGATGGCGTCAAAGATCCTCATAAAGACCACGGCCCTGTCCGGGATCATGAGCCCTGCGGGAATACTGGAAAGGGTAAACGCTCAGATCTGCGACAATAACAGCCAGGAGATGTTCGTAACGGTATGGCTTGGCATACTTGAACTCAGCACCGGTAAGCTTATAGCTGCAAATGCCGGCCATGAGTACCCGGTAATCAGACAGGGGAATGGAAAGTATGAGCTTTTCAAGGATAAACACGGTTTCGTAGTCGGCGGCATGGAAAATATAAAATACCATGACTATGAGATGATGATCGAACCGGGCTCCATGATCTTCGTTTATACCGATGGCGTAACTGAAGCCACATCGGAAAAGATGGAGCTTTTCGGAACGGAAAGAATGCTGGAAGCGCTCAATTCCGCAGAGATAAAAACTGCGCAGGAAGCGCTCAGAACAGTAAGGAAGTCGGTGAATTCCTTTGTCGGGAAGGCGCCGCAGTTCGATGATATAACGATGCTTTGCTTTAACTACATAGGTACTCAGGCGGATGAGCCGAAGTATCGGATGGAGGGTAAATTCATGAAAGAAATGACTCTTGAAGCAACTGTAAATAATATTCCGGAAGTCACGGATTTCGTAAACGCTGAACTTGAAGCGCTGGGCTGCCCTATGAAGGCTCAGATGCAGATAGATATAGCGATCGATGAACTTTTCGGCAATATCGCTCAGTATGCGTATGATCCTCTGACCGGGCCTGCTACTGTAAGGGTCGAGGTCGATGAGGATCCCCTGGCGGTCATAATCACGTTTATAGATAACGGGAAACCCTATGATCCGCTGGAAGGAAAGGATCCGGACGTCAGCCTGAGTGCTGAGGACCGCGAGATCGGAGGACTGGGAGTGTTCCTGGTCAAGAAGACCATGGACGAGATCACATACGAGTACAAGAACGGACAGAATATTCTCAGGATCCGCAAGAATATGTAGGAGGGGGATATGGAATATATCACATACAAGATGGAAGACTCATGCATGACTGTGTTCCTTAAGGGACATATCGATTCTGCCAATGCAAATACCGTTGAGAAAGAGATAGGGGAAGCGCTTGACAGAGAGACTCCGGATGATCTCATAATAGATGCCGGGGAACTTACATATATCTCCAGTGCGGGCTTAAGGATCCTTCTCAGACTCAGAAAAGAGATGAAAGACCTGAAGGTCATAAACGTAAGCCCCGAAGTTTACGAGATCTTCGACATGACCGGCTTTACTGAGATCCTGGACATCCAGAAGGCCTACAGGGTTATCTCTGTTGAGGGCTGTGAGGTCATCGGACAGGGTGCCAACGGTAAGGTATACAGGATAGATCCCGATACCATCGTCAAGGTATATATGAACCCGGATTCCCTTCCTGAGATACACAGGGAGCGCGAGCTTGCAAGAGCGGCCTTCGTACTGGGAATACCCACAGCCATTCCTTATGACGTTGTAAGGGTGGGCGACGGCTACGGTTCCGTATTCGAGCTTCTGAACGCAACGAGCTTTGCCAAGCTTATCATAAACGGAGAAAAGGATCCGATGGAAGTTGCAGCCATGAGCGTGGACCTTCTGAAACTGATCCATTCCACGGTGATCAAACCGGGAACCATGCCCGATATGAAGGCGGTTGCCCTTGACTGGGCTGACTTCCTTAAGGATTATCTTCCTGAGGATAAGTGGGCTAAACTGCACAAACTGGTAGCTGACGTTCCCGACGACATGCACATGATGCACGGAGACTACCACATCAAGAACGTAATGCTCCAGAACGGAGAGGTGCTCCTGATCGATATGGACACCCTCTGCCATGGGCATCCCATCTTCGAACTTGCCAGCATGTATAACGCCTATGCAGGATACTCCGACGTTGACCACAACGTTGTAAAGGACTTCATAGGAATACCCTACGAAGTATCCGTACCTTTCTGGAGAGAGTCCCTGAGACTCTATCTGGGAACGGATGACGAGGAACGCATAAACGAAGTCGAAGAGAAAGCCAAACTCATCGGTTTCGTAAGGATCATGAGAAGAAGGATCAGAAGAAACGGCTTCGACACTGAAGAGGGCCGCAAAGAAATAGAGAACGCTAAGGCACACATCCTTGAACTCGTCGACAAGCTGGATACTCTGACGTTCTGATCAGAAGAAGGCAGCAAAGGAGAAGCAAAATGGAAAAGCTGAAACTGGCTGCTGTCACGATGATGCCTTCTTTCGGAGCGGAAAAGACAGCAGGTCTGATGCGGGAAGCCGCAGAGGCCAGCGCTGAGCTCGTACTCTTTCCGGAGTGCAGCCTTACAGGCTATGAACCGGACAAGGCAGCTGAGCTTTCGGTGGGATCCGATGACTGCGAAAGCGCTGTAAAGGTAAGAAAGACTGCGGATGAACTAGGCATAGCTGTATGCTTCGGATACATGGAGCGTTTGGGTGACAAGCTCTATATCACACAGGAACTGTATTCAGCCGGAGAATCCGTGATATACAGGAAGACCCATCTGGGAAGCCATGAAAAAGAGGTCTTTTCAGAAGGAGATTCTTTTCCGATAGCTGATATCAGCGTAAGTGGAGGAACGGTCAGGATCGGTATACAGCTTTGCTGGGAGTCTCATATACCTGAGATATCCGGGACCTATCGTGAAAAGGGAGCTGAAGTTCTTCTCTTTCCCTATGCCAGCGGAATGAGCGGCGAGAGGTGCCGCGAAAACTGGATGGTGCACCTTCCGGCAAGAGCGTCGGATAACGGATGCTTTATCGCAGCCTGCAATCTTTTGCTTGAACGGGGAGATGAGATCAAAGGCGGGGGAGCCGCGGTCTGGGATCATAAAGGGAAGGTCATCGCTGAAGATTTTTCTTCCTGTGAAAGCATCATATATGCTGATATCGGAGGCATTCTTCCCAGAGAGCTGCCGGCCGGAGACATGCATAATATCTCATATTTCGACCGGGTGAGACGTGAGCTGTTTAAAAAATGATAAAAATAAGGCTGCTTTGCTTTTCAGCAGAGCAGCCTCTTTTGTTTTTTGATATCAAAGGTGAGCTTCTATGAAGGCTAAGGTATTGTCGTATACTTCCTGTTTGTTCAGCTCGTTATAGATCTCGTGGCGTGCTTCGGGATATACCGTGAGGGTAACGTCCTTAACGCCTAGGTCCTTATACTGTTTCTCAAGAGCATAGAGGCCTTTTCCCAGGTCGCTTACGGGATCCTTTGAACCTCCGTGGATGAAGATTGGAAGGTCCTTATCGATCTTAGCGAGTTCAGAGGGCTGAGCCATCACAGCGAAGCCTCCTGCCATCTCTCTGAAGAAGGACTGGGAACATACATAGCCGCAAAGCGGATCGTCGATGTATTTCTGTACCTGAGTCTCGTCCCTTGAGAGCCAGTCGAAAGGGGTCTTGGGATTCTCAATGGCTTTGTTGTATGAGCCGAAGGACATATTGTTCATGAAGTTTGAAGGTCTGGAGGTATCCTTTGAGAAGGTGCATACCAGGCTTGCGATGGGCTTCGCCATCTTCATGACGGAAGTCGCTGCGCTGGAGCCTGAAAGGATGAGACCCTTGATGTTGTGGAATCTCTCGATATAGAGCTGGGAAATGAAGGAGCCCATTGAGTGTCCGAGAAGGAAGGCGTCCCTGCCGGTCTCTTCTTTTGCGATCTCAACCAGTTCGGAGAGGTTTGAAACGCACTTGTCGAAGTCTCCCTTCTTCATGTGTCCCGGGATCTCCGCGTGGAATCCGTGGCCCATCTGATTGATGGCGTAGACGGTGATGCCTTTTCCTGAAAGGAACTGTGCCACGTCATCGTATCTCTCGGGATGCTCCGCCATGCCGTGGCTGATGACCAGGGCGCACTTGGGATCTGCAGCTTCCCATTTAAGGTAATATATCTGATCTCCTGTTTTATTCACAAAATACTTTTCTTCCATGTTGTCACCTCGCGTGTTTTTTTCATGTATCTAAATTTTACCACCGGGCCTGAAAGTTTACAAGAGCCCCGGTATTCCTTTAGCTTATACATTCCCTGAAGAAGCCGATGAATTCGTCGGCCAGGTCTTCGTCTGTCTCAGACATCAGGCTCCACAGTTCTTCCTTAAGCAGATCTCTCTCATAGGAATCCTTGATGGTCCTGAGTTCTCTGTGTATCTCCCTCTGCCTCCTGTCGTTTTCGGGAGGGAGGTAGAGATCGTGGTTCCTGCCATCCAGGCTTATGAAGGAAATGTATTTTATATCACTGAGCTCCTTTTTCATAACCTCGAAGGATTCCTCGTAGCCCACTACAGAATCATCCCGGCTGTGATATAGCCTTGCGGGACAGGCTGCTTTTCTCAGCCCTTCTGAAGAGGTGAATGAAGCGGTCCTGCCGAACAGTATCTTCTCAATGGATTCGGCTGCGCTGATAAGAAGCGGGGCTGCAATGGAGTACCTCCTCTTTATCGACGGGATCATTGATGACAGGGACTTCCTGAAAGCGCCGCAGGTAAGGATCCCTCTGACCGGATAGGATGAAAGAAGGGAAACGCAGCAGGCAGCGTATCCTCCCCAGGAATGTCCGAAGAGCAGAAGGGGAAGGCGGCTGAGCCTTTCGTCATGGGACACTGCATCCAGCACGCTTTTCATATCGTTTATGTGCTGAGGGAGCCCGTAGACAGTGGGGCCTCCGCTCATGCCGCAGCCGGTACCGTCGAACATGAGGACCTCGAAACCGGAATCGCAGAAACGGTGAGCCAGGGGCATGTAGTTCTCGCAGGACATATTGTACCCATGGGTCATGACGATCAGCGCTTCGGGATCGCTGTCCGGAACGAGGAGAAGGCCCTTGATCTCGGCATCTCTGTCCGACCTGCAGCTGAAAACCTCGTGATGAAGTCCGGGATGTCCGTCGAAGTAGAAAGGAGCGAAACCCGCTGGTTCAGCCATCCTGACGTAGAAGGTCTTCCTATAGGCCAAAGCAGCTATGAGCGCTGCAGTCATGATCAGCAGTATTATAATGATTATTGCGATCAATACGTATTTCATGCTGTTATTATACTTTACCTAAGGAGAAGCAGGCAACAGCAAAAAAATGGAGTGGTTTTGGACAAATGGAACTGAAATGGAACTAAAACGGTTGACAAACGGCAAATAATGATATATTATTAACATACAAAAGAAAGGAGAGGTAAGATGGATATCAAAAGATTAAAAGAAAGAAAAAAGGAACTTCGCTATACCAATAAGGACATAGCGAAGCTTTCAGGGGTGCCTCTTGGCACGGTACAGAAGGTTTTCGGGAACACCACTAAGGAGCCCAGACGCGACACCTTCCTGGCCCTGGCCAGCGTGCTTGAGCCGGAGTGGGTCTGCGGAAACAGTCAGTACGTGAACAGCGTGAGAGAGGAAGCGCTGGCATACGAAGCTGTGATAAAAAAGAAAAAACAGGGAGAATATACCCTGGATGATTATTATGCTCTTCCTGAGGAGAGAAGGGTGGAGCTCATAGACGGGGTCATTTATGATATGACCGCTCCCACGGGGGCACATCAGCTGATCGCAGGAGAGGTTTACTATCAGCTGATGACTTGCAGGGAGAAGCACGGCATAGAATGCATGCCTTTCATATCGCCGATAGACGTTCAGCTGGATAAGGACGAGAAGACCATGGTGGAACCTGATGTGATAATCGTCTGCGATAAGTCTTTGATGACTAAAAGGGTGGTATACGGGGCTCCGGAGTTCGTAATGGAGGTGCTTTCCCCTTCCACCAGGAGCAAGGATCAGGTCCTTAAACTTAATAAATACATGAATGCGGGATGTAAGGAAGTCTGGATAGTGGATCCGGATAACGAGAGGGTCACCACATACTATTTCGAAGGAGAGAACTGGCCTCACATATATACCTTTGACGATAAGGTGCCTGTAGGTATATCGGAAGGGAAGTGCGAGGTGGATTTCTCTAAGGTCAAGGAGATGGTAAGCTGGATACCCGACTGAAATCCCATCATTTTAGCGAAAAATAATCACATCGCGGTATAAATATATGTTAGACTTATAGCAGGAGGAAGTCCGGAAATGATCCGGGCGACGGTTTATGCACATACCTGCACTCATAAGCGATCTCGCCATCATACTTCTTACGGCGGGAATAATCGCCATAGTGTTCAAAAGAATAAAGCAGCCTCTGGTACTTGGATACATCCTGGCGGGATTTCTGGTATCTCCTCATTTCCCATGGTTCAGCACCATTTCGGACGGGGAGAGCATAGAGATCTGGTCGGAGATAGGAATCATCTTCATCATGTTCCATCTCGGACTGGAGTTCAATCTCCATAAGATGGCAAGGATCGGTTCTACCGCCATCATAACCTGCCTTATGGAAGTAATAGGCATGATGGCCCTGGGATATCTGGCGGGATCCGCTCTTGGATTCAGCGAGATGGACTCCGTGGTATTAGGAGGAATGCTTGCCATGAGTTCCACCATGGTGATCATCAAGGTCTATGATGAACTGGGCATCAGGGGGAAGCACGTTGATAACGTCATGGGTACCCTGGTGGTCGAGGATATAGTAGGCATTTTCTTCATGGTAATACTGTCCACCATATCTGTATCGAAGAACGTAAGCGGCATCGAAGTGGCGGGACAGCTGTTCATGATGCTCATATATCTGGTGATCTGGCTGGTGCTCGGGATATTTTTGCTGCCCACATTTCTTGATAAGACCATCAAGTATATGACAGACGAGATGCTGATAGTCACATCTCTTGGCATCTGCTTCGGCATGGTAATGCTGGCCAACTGGCTCGGCTTCAGTTCAGCTCTCGGAGCCTTCCTTTCGGGATCGCTCCTTGCGGGCACCATCCACGTAGAGAGGGTGGAGCACCTCACCAAGGGGATAAAAGACATGTTCGGAGCCATTTTCTTCGTATCTGTGGGAATGATGGTGGATCCTGACATGATAGTCAGATACTGGCTGCCTATACTGATAATCTTCTTCGTGACAGTCATAGGACAGCCCATCTTCGGCACCATCGGAATGCTGATATCAGGACAGAATCTGAAAAACTCCGTACTCGGAGGCTTCAGCTTCGCACAGATCGGAGAGTTCTCCTTCATCATAGCGTCCCTCGGCATAAGCCTGGGGATACTGGACGGTTTCATGTACCCCATAGCGGTGGCGGTATCGGTCATCACCATACTGACTACGCCGGTATATATAAAGAATGCGCCTAAGATCGCCGGCTTTATCGACAGGAAGCTTCCCGAAAGTCTGAAGAGCAAGCTCACCAGGATGACCTCAGATAAACAGGATGAAGAGGAGAAGTCGACGGAGTGGATCGATTATCTTAAGGATTACTTCCTCAGATTCGTGATCTTTGGAGGAATAATGGCAGTGACCACTCTGGTGAGCCTGAGGCAGCTTTATCCTGCTCTCGCAGACGTAGTGGGAGTGAGATGGTCTAAACTGATGATAGTGCTTTTGGTATACGCCGTTATAGCGCTTTTCCTCAGACCGCTCATAAATCCCAACAGCAACGAGTTCACGGCGCTTTGGCTGAAACACTTCAGCTTCAGGCTGCCGCTTCTGGCCCTTTCAGGGATCAAGATCGCATTCACTGCGGTATTTCTCGTTATTCCGCTCAGAGTGCTCTTCAGGGTGAACCCGATAGTCTTCATCCTGGTGATACTGGCTGTCATCCCGATACTCATGAGGACAAATTTCATAGCAACCTGGTATCTGAACCTGGAGACCGCGTTCCTTAAGAACTTCAACGAGAGACTGATAAAGCATGAAGAGGCTCACGGCCACGGCGGTGAGGAATGGCTGGATACCAAGATCCATATCATGTCTTTCATAGCGAAGGAAGATGGCGATTACATAGGTAAGAAACTCAGCGAGACAGACTGGGGAAGCCGGTATAACATATACGTGGTAAAAATCAGAAAAATACTGAAAGGGGACAAGCAGATTCTCCTTCCGCCGCCGGATACCGTAATAGAGGTTGGGGATAAGCTGTTCTGCGTAGGGGAGAAGCAGGCCCTCCTGAACTTCTATATGCTGAACGGTCTCGAACAGACGAGGCCTCTCAGGACTCTAAAGGAGTTCATGGATACCGGATATCCCGATACCGCGAACGCTCTCGCCGTATGTCCGCTGCGTTTAAGAGGCGATGAAAGCTTCTGCAACAAGAGCATCCGTCAGGGAGGCATCAACAGCAGATATAAGGTAGGTATCCTGGGTCTTCAGACGGGAGGCCTTCCCGTGATCATGCCTGACCCCAACATGCTTCTTAAGAAGGATGACATCCTCTGGATCATGGGTTCGAACAAGAACGTAGGAGCTATGATCGCAGACTACGTGGATGAGACAGAGGATCAGGAAGATGAGCAGACAGAAGAATAAATTCAATATAAAAATGCGCCTTTGAAAGGCGCATTTTTTGGTACGACAATGGAAGTATATGCTTGAATAATAATAACTAAAAGAGTATACTTAACCTATTAACCCGGACAGGAGGAACATATTATGGCGCTTTGGGACGGAAGATTTGAAAAAGGAATGGATGAGCTTGTGAAGGAGTTCAACGCATCTATAGGATTCGACCAAAGAATGTATAACGAAGATATAGACGGAAGTATCGCTCACGTCAGAATGCTGGCTGAATGCGGTATCGTGTCTTGTGACGAGAGGGATAAAATAATCGCCGGCCTTAATGTGATCAGAGAAAAGATCGGATCAGGAGAGATAACTTTCACGGTGGAGGATGAAGATATCCACATGGGTATAGAATCCAGACTCATCGAAGAGATCGGAGATACCGGCAAGAAACTCCACACTGCCCGTTCCAGAAACGACCAGGTGCAGGTTGACTTAAGACTCTATACCAGGAAAGAGATCTGTGCCATGATCGACGAACTTATCGTGTTGGAAGAGGTGATCCTCAGAAAAGCAGAGCAGTATAAGGATAGAATCACTGTTGGCTATACTCACATCCAGCATGCACAGCCCATAACGATAGGTTTCTGGTTTATGGCATATTTCCAGATGTTCAGAAGGGACATAGAAAGACTTATGGATTGCTATGAAAGAATGAACCTGAGTCCTTTGGGCTCCTGCGCCATGGCAGGGACGACTTTCCCCACGGACCGTCATATGACTGCTGAGGAACTGGGATTCTACGGACCTACTGAGAATGCCATGGATTCTGTGAGCGACAGGGACTATATAATAGAATTCCTGTCGGCTGCAGCCATATCCATGATGCACGTTTCCAGATGGTCTGAGGAATTCGTATGGTGGAACAGCTCTGAATTCGCGTTCTTGGATATAGATGACAGTTTCTGCACGGGATCCAGCATCATGCCTCAGAAGAAGAATCCGGATATCGCGGAACTCTTAAGGGGAAAGAGCGGAAGAGTCTATGGAGACCTCATGGGAATGCTTACCGTAATGAAGGGAACGCCTATGGCATATAATAAGGACTATCAGGAGGATAAAGAGGGCATTTTTGATACGGCGGATACCTGGAGGGCAAGCATCAGGATACTGGCTAAGATGCTGGATAAGACAGAGTTCAGAATGGATAAGATAAACGAACAGTTATCCAGAGGCTTCCTTAATGCTACTGACGTGGCTGAGCATCTCGCCAAACAGGGAATACCTTTCCGTGAAGCTCACAACATCGTAGGCCGCATGGTGAAGGCTGCAGAAGTCAAAGGATGCCAGCTTGAAGAACTTGATGAGGCTACCCTTAAAGAGGTAGACGCAAGACTCAATAAGGAAATGCTGGGAGATATCAGTATCCCTGCCTGCGTAGAAGCCAGAAAGAGCTTCGGAGGAACTTCTCCTACAGAAGTAGAACGTCAGATAAGAACAGGCCGCGAGTGGCTTGAAAGCATTAAATAAATATTAAAGTCAGAAGGGACGGCTCTTTTAAGGCCGTCTCTTTAGCAACGGAGGAAAAAATGGACTACAGTAAACTGGCTCTTGAAAAGCACGCGGAGTGGAAGGGCAAATTAAGCATTGAGAGCAAAGCGCCTATCACAAACCGCGAGGAACTATCGGTGGCATACACTCCGGGTGTAGCTGCCCCGTGCCTTGAGATACAAAAGGATGAAGAACTGGCATATACATATACAGGAAAGGGCAATACCGTGGCAGTCATCACGGATGGTACTGCCGTACTTGGTTTAGGAGATATAGGTCCGTCAGCGGGTATGCCCGTAATGGAAGGAAAATGTGCGCTTTTCAAGACCTTTGCAGGGATCGATGCGGTCCCTATCCTGATCGATTCCAAGGATCCCGATGAAATAGTAAGGACCGTGAAACTCATCTCCAAGAGTTTTGGAGGAATAAACCTGGAAGATATTTCAGCACCCAGATGCTTTGAGATCGAAAGAAGGCTGATTGAACTCTGCGACATCCCCGTATTTCATGACGATCAGCATGGAACTGCCATCATCGCGTCTGCAGCGATAATTAACGCCGTAAAGGTGACCGGAAGAACAGCAGGAAATCTGAAGCTAGTCATAAACGGAGCAGGAGCTGCCGGGATATCCATAGCCAAGATGCTCATGAGATTTAATTTCGGAGATATAATCCTTGTGGATAAAGAGGGAGCCATTTATGAAGGGGCTCCGTATAACAACGAAGAACAGGAGAGGATGGCCAGGATAACGAATAAGGACAAAATCAGGGGAACGCTGGCTGAGGTCATGAAAGGAGCAGACGTGTTTATCGGAGTCTCCAGACCCGGACTTGTAACTCAGGATATGGTTCGTTCCATGGCTAAGGATCCGATCGTCTTCGCAATGGCAAACCCTGTTCCGGAGATAATGCCGGATCTGGCAAAGGAAGCAGGAGCCTGCGTAGTAGGAACAGGAAGATCCGACTATCCGAACCAGGTGAACAACGTCATCGCTTTCCCGGGAATATTCAGAGGAGCCCTCGACTGCAGGGCTGAGAGGATCACCGAGGAAATGAAGGAGGCAGCGGCCAGGGCTATCGCAGGAGTCATACCCGATGAGGAGCTGTCACCTGAGTACGTGCTTCCCAACGGATTCAATCCGCTGGTCGTTGAGAGGGTAGCAGCTGCGGTAAAAGATGCCTGGCTGAACAGGGAGAAATAAGATGGATAACAAAGAATACAGGATCGAACACGATACGATGGGAGAAGTAAGAGTTCCCGCTGACAAATACTGGGGAGCCCAGACACAGAGGAGCTTTGAGAATTTCAACATCGGAAGAGATCACTCCGTAATGCCTAAGGAGATCATAAGATCTTTTGCTGTACTTAAGGCTGCCGCAGCTAAGGCGAACTGCAAGCTGGGAGTCCTGAGCGAGGAAAAGACGGCAGTTATTACGAAAGTAACTGACGAGATAATCGAAGGCAAACTAGATGATCACTTTCCTCTTGTCGTATATCAGACGGGAAGCGGCACCCAGTCAAATATGAATGTGAACGAAGTAATAGCAAACCGCGGAAATGAGATCGCAGGGAAGAAACTGCTTCATCCTAATGATGACGCTAACAAATCCCAGAGCTCGAATGACACCTTCCCTACGGCAATGCATATAGCGGCCCACGAGGCGCTGTCCGGGAAACTCCTGCCTGCCTTAAAGGTGATGAGGGATGAACTTCTGAGACTTGAAGAGGAAAATAAGGATATAGTGAAGACCGGACGCACACACCTTCAGGACGCTGTTCCCATAACTCTAGGTCAGGAGATCAGCGGATGGAGGTCCATGCTGGATCACGCAGACGGGATGATAAAAGACTCAATGGTGAACTTAAGGGAAATGGCTCTCGGCGCAACAGCTGTCGGTACAGGCCTCAATGCACCCGACGGTTTTGATGAGCTCGCGGCAGGCTTCATTTCTGAGGCGCTGGAGGCTGATTACGTTACCGCAGAGAATAAGTTCCATTCCCTTACTTCAAAAGATGCAATGGTTTTCTCTCATGGTGCATTAAAGGCTCTGGCAGCTGATCTCATGAAGATCGCAAACGACATCAGATGGCTGGCATCAGGTCCCAGATGCGGTATAGGGGAACTCTTCATACCGGAGAATGAACCCGGAAGCTCCATCATGCCGGGCAAGGTGAACC
>JAZQAY010000113.1:0-16929 GCA_045545455.1 Anaerovoracaceae bacterium
GCAAACGTAAGTTCTGAAAGAACATATGTTTATAACTAAATAGACTCATTATTGGGTACTTTCCCTTTGCCTGCGAGCATGTAAGAAGGACGCGCCATGATCCTGAGGTTTCAGGGGAGCGAAAAACGAGCCAATATCGAAAGGCAGGTTGCACCTGCAATTGTGCTATGACCAGCGAAGGGGATAATGATACTCCCGTTGCAAGATACCTGCGGCGGCCAGAAGAAATGATCCTTCTGGGGAGTTTAAAAACCCGTGAGGACAGGGTCGCACCTAGTCCGCCCGATAATGCCCGTGATGGACACGGATCTCCGGAAGTGGGAGATTAAGAAGTTTGCTTCATTGTTTTTGATTCTCATATATATAATTTGAGAATTTTTAGGCTTTAAGAAATAGCCGATTTACATGAATTGGTTTGTACATCTATTTTAGCGTACAAAAATCCGATCCATGTAGGTCGGCTTTTTTTCGTGGCCAAAAAGCCTCCTTAAATGACGGTCATGACGATAATGACGATCAATATCCATTATAGCAAAAGCATCGTCATAACCGTCATCGTCGTCATCATCCTGACCACAGAAATAAAATTTAAGGAGGATCAAAAAATGATATCGAAACTACAAACGTATAACGCCGAAGATTTCTTCTTAACACCGATCGATCCCGCTAAGGGTGAGATGGTCATCGAGGACATGGTTCCGAAGGGACTGACGGTCCTCGCCGGATCTCCTAAATCATGCAAGAGTTGGATGGCACTCGATATGGCATTGGCAGTGACTGCAGGGAGGCTCTTTCTCGGCAAGGCTACCAGAGAATGCGATGTCCTTTATCTGGCTCTGGAAGACACTGATAAAAGATTGCATGACAGACTGACTACGCTGGAGGAATCGAACAGAAGACTTCATCTTGCCACTAAGTGCAGCAAACTTGATGAAGGGTTCATCAAACAGATCAGCGAATACCTTGATAACAATCATGAAGTCCAGCTGATAATCGTGGACACTCTTCAGAAGATAAGAGGGAGTGATGCCGTATCATCCAATTCCAATATGTACGGTAGAGAATATGATGAACTGTCGAAGCTGAAGGAGTTCGCAGACCGAAGAGGAATCGCCATCCTGGTGATCCATCACTTAAGGAAACTCCAGGATAGAAATGATCCATTAAACGACATACTTGGATCCACTGCTATGAGCGGCGTGGCCGACAGTATTCTGATCCTGAAGAAGGAAAGGACCAGAACTAACGGAGAACTTCTGTCTGTAGGAAGGGACAGCCCTCAGTGGAAGATGAAAATGAATTTCGAGAATTACAGATGGCATGTTCTGGAGATCGAGACCGAAGAAGAGATGGCGAAGAAGGAGATCCCGGAGATCCTTTACAGGATCGCAGACATGATCCTTGAAGCAGGATCCTGGGAAGGAACTGCTACACAGCTTCTGGAAGCTATGGATGAAACTGTCATGAAGCCCAATACACTGAGCGCTAAGATATCAAGTCTCTACTACGATGTATTTTATCCTTCGGGTGTGCATATGGAGATCAAACGGACAGCCAAAGAAAGACTTATGATCTTCACTCTCATGGATGAGGAAGAAGAACCCGTGACGGTAAGTCCGGAGAATGCTGCAGAAAACATCACAGACAGAAACAATGATGCTGTCTCTGAAACTGATGACTCCTATGGATTGACTCCTGAGGAGAGCCATCTGTTAGCTCAGGAGGCCATGAGAAAACTGGGAAGGGTGGTGAGCTGACATGTATAGCCATGAAATCACTGTCCTTAATAGTAGCGAGCATAGGCAAAGTATTGCCGCCGAAGTGAAGGAGCGAAAATCTGCTTCCTGTTTCACTTCGGATAGGGGCTCATTCGCCCCTAAAACCCCGGGATATTTCAGCAATTATCAGAAGGAGGGATCAAGGAAATGAGAAACAGAAATGTAGGAATAAATATAAGAGTTAGCGAAAAAGAGAAAGAAAAGATCGTAAGGAACGCTTCCAAATGCCAGCTTACAGTGTCCGAATATCTGAGAAAATTGGCTAATGGACATGAACCTAAGGAGCTTCCCCGGAAGAAAATATTCAAGGAATTAGCGGATCTGAATACTTGGATAGCAAGAGCCGATGGCCTCGTAGAACTTAATGATCCATCAAAGCAGGAGGCTTTCAAGGGAGCGATAACAGAAATGTATTCATCCGTTGATAAACTTTGGGGACTTATGATGTCGAATTTCAGAGAAAAGGCAGGTGAGAATGATGGCAACAACTAAGATTTGGCCTGTCAAATACAGTCTGAAACACGCAGTGGATTATGTGGAGAATCCGGAGAAAACAGAGTTTAACGATCTGAAGGCTGTACTGGAATACGCTGCAGATGACAATAAAACCGGGTCACCTGAAGATAAGATTTATCTTACGACAGGGATAAACTGCAACGCTGAAACCGCATACGAAGAGATGTCTGATGTGAAGTTCGCCTTCGGAAAGACTGATGGAAACGTAGCATACCATGCATATCAGAGTTTCAAACCCGGAGAAGTGAGCCCTGAAGAATGTCATGAGATAGGAGTAAAGTTAGCCAAAGAACTCTGGGGAGACAGATTCCAGGTCCTTATAGCCACTCATCTTGATAAAGAACACCATCATAACCATTTCATAATAAACTCGGTTTCTTTTGTGGATGGCAGGAAATTCAACGATAATTACAAGACTTACCGCGATCTCAGAGAAGCCTCCGACAGGATCTGCAGTGAAAGAAATCTTTCTGTGATAGATAATCCCAGAGGCAGAACACCCAGAGAACTGTATTTCGCGGAGAAGAATGGTGAACCCACCAAGTACAATCTTATGTGGGAAGCCATAGATGATTCCATCTCCATGAGCACAAACAAAGAGATGTTCAATGCTGTTCTCAGGAAGAAGGGCTATGTTATCACTGTAGATGACAATAGAAAGTACCCTGTCATCAGATCCATTTATGGAGGAAAGAGCACCAGATTATTCCGTCTGGGAGATGACTATGAGCCTCAAAGGATCATGGAAAGGATCTATGAAAATGGTGATGACGCCCGCGGAAACTATAACAGATTCCTGCGTGAGAACATGATGATCACGCCAGTAAGACATTCATATATCCGCAAGCCCAGGACGAAAAGGAAACTGACAGGCTTATATGGAATGTATATCAGGTATCTTTATGTCGCCGGTTACAGACCTAAACGACCTCACTATCAGCCCATAACTCTCGAAATGAAAGAAGCTATGCGTAAATGTGATGAGTACGCTAAGCAGGCGAGACTCCTTGGAAGGGAGAAGCTTGAAACTGTAAACGATGTAAAAGGCTTCATAATAAATTGTGAAAACAGCATCGAAGAAATGTCTGAACGCAGAAGGGGAATATATAACAAGCTGAGAAGATGCGAAGATCCTGACGAGATTTTTTTGCTTAAATCTGAAAGGGACAGCCTCACAAAGACTATCAGAGATTTGAGAAATAATCTTAAGACTGCACATCAGGTGCTGGACAGAAGTGAGACCATTAAGCAGGATCTCATTAGAGAACAGCAGGCCCAGGCTAAAGAAAAGCAAAGGACCAGAGGCTTTGCCAGATAAAAAGAATTAATATTTGAAGGAAGGAGGTGCCGGAGTATGGCAGAAAACCTGGGTATACAGGGGAATAATCTTTCTTCGGCATCTTTTTCAGCTGAAGAATTATTGTCCTACCTGGCGCAGAATGGTAAAATAGACCTGAACAGTGCGGAAGAAGAAATGAGAAAATCTCAAATGGATCAGATATTAGATCAACATCCGTACGCAATTTATCAGGGTTCTAATGGAAGATGGTATACTTATCTCCCGGACGACACTAAAAAGAACAGGCGCAGGAAGATAGAAAGGACTTCCGAAGAAGACATCAAACATGCTCTGTATGAGTTCTATACCGGCATAGCTGAGCATAAAAAACTTGAAGCGGTCACAATCGAAAAGCTTTTTCCTGAATGGCTTGAGTACAAATCTTATCACACAAGTGCATCAACGTATATCACCAGGCTCAAGTCAGACTGGAGATCATTCTACAAAGATACTCCTATAATAAAAGTGCCCATCAAAAGGCTTAAGAAACTTGACCTGGATGAGTGGGCGCACAGACTGATAAGGGAAAGAGAACTTACAAGGAAAGCCTTCGTAAATGTGGCTACTATCATGAATCAGGTGCTCGAGTATGCAGTAGATCTTGGAGTGATCGATAGTAATCCTTTCTCGAAGGTGAAGATAGATAACAAACATCTATTCAAACCGGTGAAGAAAAAGGATAGCAAGGTCGAGGTATTCACCAAGGAAGAAGAAAGAGAACTCAAGAAACTTGCCTGGTCAGACTTTGAGAACAGAGTAAAGGTATATGTCCTGTCGCCGCTGGCAGTGCTGTTTCAGTTTGAGACAGGAGTCAGACTTGGTGAGCTGGTAGTGCTCAGATATGAGGACATCGATGGTGACTTCATAAATGTAGAGAGGATGTACAGAAGGGATTCCGGGGAAGTCGTACCGTATACCAAAGGAACTTTTGGCGACAGGAGAGTTATCCTGACATCAGAAGCAAAGAGGATCATAGAGACCTGCCGTAACTATCAGATCGAACATAACTGTGAAAGTGACGGGTATATTTTCTCAGTGGACGGACGTCCCTGCGGTTATACTCCCACAGGGGATCTGTATAAGAAGTACTGTAAGAAACTGGGAATTGATAAAAAGACTTCGCACAAAGCAAGGAAAACATTTATATCTTCCTTGATAGACGGAAATGTAAATATCAATTCCGTCAGGGAAATGGTAGGGCACTGTGATGAAAGAACTACTTTTGCCAACTACTGCTATGACAGGAGTACAGACAAAGAAAAAGTTAAAAAAATAGAAGAAGCTCTGTCTTGCTGAGCGCTTCTCTAAGAGGTTTGAGTGGGTGAACGCTTAACCCACTCAAACCCACTCAATGTAAAAATTGGGTCCGATGAGCTATTTTAAGGCTCCAAAAAACAATTAGAAGTCTCAAACCCCTTGAAAATCAAGGGTTCTACGAAAAGTAAAACCCCGAGGATCTCTCCTCGGGGTCTCTAGAAACTGGTGGACCATCAGGGGCTCGAACCCTGGACACCCTGATTAAGAGTCAGGTGCTCTTCCAGCTGAGCTAATGGTCCGCAATCAATCGGAACATTTGATATATTAACACCGCGTTAGTTATTTGTCAACGGGTTTTTTGATAAGTTTTATTTTTTTATTTTTGTCTTCATTGTTTTATTTCTGTTTTCTTTTTGGATTCATTGCATTGGAGTTACATTTGTTGTATAATACACTCATCTATAGTCAAAATGGAATTATTATGTCCTGATTTTTTCAGAGCATTTTGATACACCAATTATTATTACAGCTAAGGAGACACTAATTGGACATCTTTGATTCATTTGTTACGTGGCTTAAAGATGTATTTAAGCCGCTTATCGAATTGTATAAAGAAGACAGCACCACGTTCTTTGTAGGAGCTATTTTTGTGGTGCTTCTGCTTTTGATCATCGTTATCTTACTGGCCAGAAGGGCAGAGGATGATGAGAAGAAGCCTTCAAAAAAGATCAAATATGATGATATCGACTGGTCGGTTCCCGGGGAATCTTCGGCAGTAAGGAAGACTGCACCGGAGGGAACTGCTGAAGCAGTTAAATCGGGTGTTACCCGTGAAAAGCCTGCAGATGCTTATGCTGAAGCGGTAAATAAGGGATACGGCGTGGGAGACGTGGATGTCGATAAGAACACCTTTGGGCACGAAGGATTATCACCTGAAGTCACCGAAGCCCTGATGAAGAGCATACGGGTCAACACTTCTGACATAGCAGTCCCCATGTGGATGACCAAGCAGACCATGAGCCTGGATGATATAGAATTGCAGGATGCTCAGGAGTGGGTGGAACAGCAGCTCAGGGATAAGGAGGCAAAGGCTCACGACAGGCAGGTCGAAAAGGCTACTGTGGAGCGTATAGCTGAGATCCTTGAGAAGATAGATCTTTGTGATAAAGCCAAGGAAGACTATAAGAAGCGTCAGGCTGAACTTGAAAAGACGGATCCTCATGAAGAGGGAGAGAAGATAGATCTGGATAAGATCGCTCCCCTTGAAAAGGAAGAGTATACCGCTCCTTCTGAGGAGACTCCTATGGAGCCTGAGCCGGATATCCCGGAGAATACTGAACCATCTGTCACAGAGGGCGATGAAGGACAGGCACCTCCGGCTGAGAACCTGATCGAGGATATCAATGAAGTTCAGACACAGCTTCTGCACGAAAGCGATACGCTTGCCAAGATCCTTAAGGAAGCTGAAGAGATCAAGGCCGAAGGATATGGCGGCGAGCCTGAGGAGACCGGACCCGGTGACATGGAAGACGATGGACCGGAGTGGGGCGTAGCGGCCACACTTGCAAGGCTGGAAGCCATGCAGATGGATAATGAAAACCTTCTGAAAGAGATAGAAGCTGATGCGGCCCTGCCGGAAGATTTCGGTGAAAGAAAAGAAGAAAAGGATGTATCCCTTTATGACTTCTCCGGGGAGCCGGATACATCTTCAGATGATACAGTAAGCTCAGCTGCTGATGATATTGTTTCGGATGAGGATGAGGCTGCATACAGACAGGAGCAGCAGGCAGGACTCTCCAAAAAAGCGACGCCGAGAAGGTTCGGCCTGAGAAACAGAGATACCAACAGATCGGGAAGAAAATTCACCGAAGAAGAACTGATGAAACAGATCAGAGACTGATGAACGTTATCGTAACGGAGGAAAAAATATGTTTTGCACTAATTGCGGAAAAGAATTGAAACCCGGCGACAGATTCTGCGCCAACTGCGGCTGTGAAGTCAAAGCAAGCCAGACCGAAAAGAGGCAGTATGACAACGTTGTATTCAACCCTCCTTTCAGGATGGAAGCGGATAAGAGAACCGCGCAGATACTGAAGAATCGCGAGGAATTCAACGGCTTTAAGGAAATCGCCAGGGAGAACAGCAAGAGAAATGCCAGGTCCAAGGGAAAGATGGACTGGAATCTTGAAGGCTTTCCTGAAAGCATCACCGCTAAAAACAAGTCCGGATTTGACTGGGGCTCTGTAGTCGAAAGAAGGAATTCCGGAAGATCAATGGGACTGGAGAAGATCGATCTCAGTTCTACCATAGAGAATAAAAAAATCGACGATGCTCAGATAGAGGCAAACAAGGCTGAGCTTGCTGCTAAGGAAAACCTCGGACTGCCCCCTGAGGACAGCAGAGTGATCTCACTTGAAGAACTTGAGAAGGAACTGTATGATCTTGAGGAAGATCTGAAGACCGATACTGCAGGCACCAACCAGTATCAGGCTTTTGATCCGCAGGATGACGGGGAGCTCGACGCATATCTCGATGGTATCCCCAAGACAAAAAAGACTGAAAAGGATGAAGAGGAAGAGAAACTTGAAGCAGAAGCACTTGCAGCCGTCAAGCTTGGCGGGCCTATGAAGTGGAATCTTGCTGAGGAAGCACCTAAAGGAGCTAAAGTTTCCAAAGCCCCTATGGGACTCGTATGGGGTATAGATCCTGATGAGCTTGCAGCCAAACGCAAGGCCGCCAAGGATGCTGCCAAAAGAGAAAAGAAAATGGTTTGGGATACCGGAAATAAGACCGATTCCGGATCTGCAGAGACTGCAGAGGAGGAACCTGCAGCTGAGCCAGCACCGGAAGTCATCCCGCAGCCTGAGCCCGAGACCGTGGCTGAGACCGTTATTCAGTCTGAACCTGAAGTGATGCCGGAACCTGAAGTGAAAACTGAACCTGTGACTGAGCCGGAAACCGTATCCGTGCCTGAACAGGTCGTATCTGATGTGCATTTCGTCAAGCCTGAACCCGCGGTGATCCCCGAACCCTTCTTTAAGGGTGAGCCTGAGGAGCTCTTTAAGAAGCCTCAGACAGAGGAAACTTATGAAGAGTTCACTATACCGAACTTCGACAATGAAACAGAAGAAAAGCCTTCCTGGGATATAGGAGAAGCTTTAAAGGAAGAAGAAACAACTGAAACAGAGGTTGAGAACGAGTTCAAGGACATGCTTCTTGAAGATGAAAGCGATGATCTTGAAAAAACCAGGATGATCGATCACGCTGACATCAAGAAGATGCTCGACGAATATAAAAAGAGACTCGAAGAAGAAAGAGCCGGAGAAGATGTTGTCTCCGGAGCGGTACAGCCCGCATCTTCTATAGTAAGGGAAGAGAGACCCCCTTATCAGGAAGAACTTATACATCCCTGGGAAACGGTGACAGAGGAACAGACTGAAACAGAAGCCGAAGCCCCGGAAGCTGAAATTCCTGAGCCTGAGATCCCTGAAGTTCCTGAAACACCTATATCCGACACGGAGACACCGGAAGAGGATGCTGTTTCTGAGGATGCGAACGGATCCGCTGAACAGGAAGAGATCGTTCAGGAAGAGCCGGCTGAAATTGAAGATAATACTGAAGAAGTAATTCAGGAGACCGTTGAAGAAACCGAAGCTGAACCGGCTGATGAAATTGAAGAACTGATCGGATCATCGGAGAACCCTGCTGAAGAGAAGCCCATGTTCTATACTTTCAATAAGCAGAATGATGCCTTCCAGCAGCTTCTGCAGAAGGAAAGAGACAGACTCAACGGGCTGGGCGCTGAATATATGCCCTTAAATAAGGAAACGAGCGTTGAGAAGATAGTCAGCGATATCGACAAGCCAGCCTATGAAGAGAACGGAGTATTTGTCGAAGGAGTGGTACAGCCGGTACATACGACAGTGGCTGATGTTTCAGGAGACAAGATGCCTGAAAACACCAAGCACAACTTCATGACAGACGGTGACTGGCTCAGGGAACTCAGAAGTGCGAAGGATGAGGAGTCCCTTAACAGGGTAAAGAAGACGTATTCCCAGATATTCGGAGACCCTCTGGTAAAAAAGGAAGAGAAGGAATACGATCGCCCGGCAGAAGATGAAGAGACCCTGAAAGAGAAACAGAGAAAAGCTGAAGAGTTCGACAAGTTCTTTAAGGAAGAGGAACTTGAGGAAGAAAAGTCAAAAGGAAAGGGCAAAAAGAAAGATAAAGAAGGATCAAAGGGCCACGTCGTGGGCAATATCATCATGATACTGCTGATCCTCCTTATCCTGTTCGAGGGCTCAGTGCTTGCCGCCAAGCTCATTGCACCAGACAGTAAATACGCGCATATAAGTGATGCAGTAGTAGAGAAGGTCATGGATCTTATCCATGGCGAAGATGTTGATACTTCTGAAGATGAGGAAGACGGCATCGTTCCGGACGCTTCTCCTGCAGATGGCTCCAGTGCTGAAGCAGGCGCATACATCGCCATGGTTTCCGATCTCTCCAAGAGTGCAGATACCATCGGCCAGGTATCATACAATGAAAACCTCAACTACAGCCTTGTGAGCAAGTCAAACTTCGAAGGTGCTGAAGCCCTGGAGACCCTCGTGGATTCAGCATGGACCGAGGATAAGACCTATGCCGGCGGAGTTTTCGAAGTCGTTATCAACTATTACAATGAGTGGAAAGACAGAAACACCGATGAAAATCTCATTGGTATAGACAGCCTTGACCTCGGAGAGATCAAGCAGGGTACGGACGGATATTACATCCTGACCGAAACTACTTATGCTTCTGCAGACGGAAACAAGGCCATCTCATATCAGACCTGCCATGTGGTTCTCATGGAAGGTTCAATGTTTATCGATGAAATTAAAGGAGAAACGGTAAATGGATAACAATCCTTCAAAGAAATTCGAGCGTAAAGTACTGCTGATAGTTGCGATCATCGTTGTGATAGGAACTCTGTTCTTCTCACTGGTGAACTTCATAGCGAATTTCCTTTGGTTCAGGGAAATGGAATACCTCGACGTATTCTTCAAACAGCTTGTGACACAGCTGACGGTAGGTGTACCTACTTTTGTTGTCGTCACTATTCTGGTATATCTCTACCTGAATCACCTCAGGAAGGGATATTTCAAGCAGATAGCATCCGGTGAAGATACCAATATGAAGATGCTGAAGAGGAGCACCGTGATACTTTCGGTACTTTTCGGTATAGGAGCCACGTTCTTTGCGGTCACGCAGCTTTGGTTCGAGATCCTGAAGTTTGCCAACAGCACGGGATTCAACATCCAGGATCCTCTTTTCCACCTCGATATATCGTTCTATCTGTTCAAGCTTGACTTCCTGACGCAGCTGAACGAGCTGCTCATAGGCGTTATCATCGGTTTCGTGGCTCTGACAGTGATCTATTACGTGATCCTGCTAACTGTCCGCACTCCGGATATGTTTGAAGAGAATCAGGCAGAACAGCAGTACGAACAGCAGCAGTATGATGACGGAAGGTATTCAGGGTCTTCGAATCCCTTTGAAAACGCTGCAAACGGAGCAGAAGATGTATTCAAAAGATTCGGCATCAAGTTTCCGAAGAGAGAACCCAAGCCAAAAAAACAGTTTGATGACGATAACTTCAAGCGTCTTATGAAGATCGCTTCCGGTAAACTTGCCGGACTTGGCTGCATCTTCTTCATCATGCTTGCGATCGATTTCTTCCTGAAGCAGTTCGACCTGCTCCACGCCCACACCGGAGTCGTATACGGCGCAGGTTTCACTGACGTTAATATAACGCTGTGGATGTACAGGATACTTTGCGGACTGTCCGTAGTAGCAGCGGTCCTTTTCGTGGTCTACATGGCAAAGAAGGACTATAAGAAGATCCTTACCGTTCCCGTAATCATGATAATTATCGGACTTATCGGAAACGGCGGAGCGCTCCTCGTTCAGAACTTCATCGTATCACCTGACGAACTTCAGAAGGAGACTCCTTATCTCCTTAATAATATTGAATATACTCAGTACGCCTACGGACTTGACGACGTTAACATCAAGAGTTTCGCTGCTGATAACACTCTTACGGCTGAAGATATCGCAAACAATATGGAGACCATCACAAACATCCGTATCAACGATTTCGAGCCTGCGGAGCAGTTCTATAATCAGACCCAGTCCATCCGTCAGTACTATTCGTTCAACGACGTGGATAACGACAGATACTGGGTAAACGGAGAGTACACACAGACATTCCTCACAGCTCGTGAGATCGATGAGACTAAGATCTCAGATACATGGCTGAACAAGCACCTTAAGTACACCCACGGATACGGAGTTGCCATGTCCAGGGTAGATAAGGTAACATCTTCCGGACAGCCGGACGTACTTGTGGGAAATATCCCTCCTGAATCGGCAGTGGACGAGATCGAGATCACCCGTCCCGAGATCTACTTCGGAGAACTGGCAAACGAATACGTTATCGTAGGCACAAAGGAGCAGGAATTCGACTATCCTAACGGCGATACCAACTCCTACACGATGTATGAAGGAAATGCCGGAATAAAGATGAATCTCTTCAATCGTCTGGTATTTGCCATCAGAGAGGGAAGCGTCAAGCTTCTGGTTTCATCCAACATAACCGGAGATTCGAAGATCATCATCAACAGAAACGTAGTGGACAGGGTAAGGACCATAATGCCTTATTTAAGCTACGAAAACGACCCTTACATGGTCACCGTTGACGGTAAGCTTTACTGGATAATCGATGCATACACCGTATCGAATCTCTATCCTTATTCCGAACCTTACAGCGAGGAGACGAACATCAACTACATCAGAAATTCCGTAAAGGTCGTTATAGACGCATATAACGGAGATACTGATTACTACGTAGTTGATTCCAACGATCCCATCGCGCAGACGTATGCCAAGATTTATCCCACTCTCTTCAAGGATCTGGATCAGATGCCGGAGGGACTGAGAGCACACTTAAGATATGCCAATACCCTGTTCACCATCCAGGCTTCCGTATACGGCAAGTATCACATGGAGGACGTGAACGTATTCTATCAGTCTGAAGACCTTTGGGATATTGCAAACGAGATCTACGGCACAGAAAAGCAGCAGATCATCCCCAACTACTATATAGCTAAGCTTCCAGGAGAAAGCCAGGCAGAATTCTTTAACTCCGTGCCTTTCACACCGAGATCGAAGCAGAACATGACAGCTCTTCTGATCGCGAGAAATGACGGTGAGAATTATGGCGAGCTGGTACTCTATCAGTTCCCTAAGTCCAAGACCGTTTACGGAACAGAACAGATCGAGGCTCAGATAGACCAGAACACAGAGATATCCAAGGAATTCACTCTGTGGAACTCAAGCGGAACCACATACAGAAGAGGAAATCTGTTCGTAATTCCTATCAATACCTCAGTGCTCTACGTTGAGCCGGTATATCTGGAAGCTCAGAATTCATCCATACCTGAAGTCAAGCGTATAATCATGGTCTACAAGGATCAGATCGCTTACGGCGAGACTCTTGCTGACTGTATCATAACCCTCTTCGGTTACGACATGAACGCTGATTCCACAGTGAAACCGGATGGCAGCAGTATAATCGACGGAGGTGGAAGCGAAGACGAAAGCGGAGATGCGACACCTGAGACAATGACCCAGGCAGAGCTCATCGCCAAGGCTCAGGAAGCCTTCAACAAGGCTCAGGAAGCTCAGCAGCAGGGCAACTGGGCAGCATACGGCACATACCTCGATCAGCTCGAGGATTATCTCAACCAGCTTGCTGGTTAACAGACATCTTTAGTTTTAACTTGAATAACATGGAGGAAATTATGCTGGAACTCAGAACTGACAAAATGCTTTTTACCATCCCGGCAGACAGGCATGATAAAAAGAACCTTACAGAAATACTTACGGATCATCCTGAAGTGCGCTTCGTGTCCTTTGCGGGCGTGGATATTGCGGGAAACGATACCGATGAGAGGATACCCATCAAGCTTTTCATGGAAGACATGGAAAAGATGCTTGAACACGGCGTGCAGACAGATGGTTCCAGCGTTAATCTCCCTAAGATAGCAGATCTGAACAATGCCAAGGTGGACATCATTCCGGATCCTGAAGTCAACTGGTATGTTGATTACAACTACTCGAATACGGACATGGCCACCGGCCTTCCTGTAGGTACACTCAGGATCCCCAGTATCCTTGTCCATAACAATTCCAAAAGTGTAGGAGCCAGGGCTATACTGAAGGATGCTCTCAGCAAGTTCAGAGAAGACCTTCTGGCAGAGATAAAAGCTCATCCCTACGTAGTTGAACACGTGGGAGGCCTTGATTCTGCAGAGGACATTCAGGAGATCCTGCTTACCTCAGCTACTGAGCTTGAGTTCTGGGTAAGGACGCCTGACGATAAAGCTGACAGAGAAGAACTTTCAACGTCGCAGGAACTGAAGGAGCAGTACTGGAAAAGGACCTACGGACCTGTACGTACCGCGCTTGAAAAGACTATCGAGATACTGGACTGCTATGGTATCGGCATGGAGATGGGCCATAAGGAAGTCGGCGGGGTCAAATCCAAACTCACATCCTCCGGCCGTATGGACCATATAATGGAACAGCTTGAGATAGACTGGAAATATGCTTCCCCTGTCCAGGCTGCAGACAACGAGAAACTCGTAAAATACATAGTAAGAGACGTGTTCAATGCCTTCGGGCTCAACACCACCTTCAAGGCTAAACCGGTGGAAGGGGTCGCTGGATCCGGAGAGCATACTCACTTCGGAGTCAGCGCTAAACTTAAGAATGGTAAGGTCATCAACCTGTTCAACGCACCCGATATGACGGAAGATTTCATGAGCCCTCTGGGTTACGGTTCCCTCATGGGGATGCTTAAGAACTACGAGGCAATGAATCCCTTCATCAGTCCCACCACGAACTCATTCAAGAGACTTAAACCCGGCTATGAAGCCCCTGTATGTATAGTTACATCGCTGGGACACGATCCGAAGGATCCCTCCAGAAACAGGACGATACTCGTGGGACTGGTGAGAGACCTTAACAACCCCATGGCGACAAGATTCGAGCTGAGATCGCCGAATCCTAAGAGCAATACCTATCTGGTCATGGCTACCGGATTCATGGCGATGCTTGACGGCATCAAGGCGGCTCTGGACAATGAGAAGACTCCTAAGGAGCTGGAGGCTTCCATTTCAAAGAGATCAGGCGAAGAAGACTTTTATCTGGAAACGGAGAGGGAGTACCGCTCAGAAAAGAACGTTTTCGAAGATTACACGAACGAAGAGAGAAATAAGCTTTTCGGCATTCCTCCCAGAACCGTATGGGAGAACCTTAAGAGCTTCGATCTTTACCCGGATAAGGTCAGTGCTGTTTCAAACGGAATAATGGACGAGCAGATACTCGACTCCTACAGGACCTGCATCACCAATGAGTGGTCCACTGAATACCACTTCAGGAATATCCCCAATGCAATGGACGATATCAAGGAGTGCAGGATGCTCCACGGTGCGGATGCCACAGACTTTGATGAAGACAACTGGAAAGAGATAAACAGTCTCAGGTTTGAGATCGCAAAGGACTCCACTGCTGGCAAATCTCTCCTCACCAGAGCCAGGGAAGCTCTCGACAGAAGAGAATACGATGAAGCCTCTGACCTGCAGATCACGATCCAGGCCAAGGTCGAAGAACTGAAGAAGAAATACGCAGATTACAAGAGAAATCTGTTTTGAACTATAACTAATTGAAAGAAGGACAAGGTCTATGTTAGACATAAAGAGAATCAGAGAGGATTATGAAGGAGCCAGGGCTGGCGTGGAGAGAAGGCTGAAGGGTAGCTTCGGCATCGAAAATGCTTTGCCTTTGGATAATAAGAGAAGAGAACTGCTGGGAGAAGTTGAAGCCATGAAGAACAGGCAGAACACTGTGTCCAAGCAGATCCCCAAAATGAAAAAGGCCGGAGAGGATACCACAGCCATCATGGCAGAGATGAAGGAACTCTCGGGAAAGATCAAGGAACTTGACCAGCAGGTATCCCAGGTCGAGGCAGATCTCAGGGACTGCCTTCTCGGCATTCCCAATATCCCCGCTGATTTCGTGCAGACCGGAGCGGATGATTCAGATAACGTAGAGGTCAGAAAGTTCATGGAACCTACGGCATTTGACTTTGAGCCAAAGGCTCACTGGGATATCGGTGCTGATCTGAATATACTTGACTGGGAGAGGGCAGGCAAGATCGCAGGAACCAGATTCACTATCTACAAGGGCCTTGGAGCCAGGCTTGAGAGAGCTGTAGCAAACTTCATGCTCGATCTTCACACTATCGATCAGGATTATATGGAGATACTCCCTCCCTTCATGGTAAACCGCACAGCCATGACCGGAACAGGTCAGCTTCCCAAGTTCGAAGAGGACATGTTCTACGTTCCTCAGAAGGACTTCTTCCTTATACCGACAGCGGAAGTCCCGGTAACGAATATGCTGGGTCAGGAGATCATCCCTGAGGAAGCTCTTCCGATCCATTACACCGCATACACCCCTTGCTTCAGAGCTGAGGCAGGTTCAGCAGGAAGGGATACAAGAGGACTTATCAGACAGCACCAGTTCAATAAGGTCGAGCTCGTTAAATTCGTAAGGCCTGAGGATTCGTGGGATGAGCTGGACGCACTGACAGCTGATGCTGAAGCAGTGCTGAAGATACTGGAGATCCCTTACAGGGTCGTAAGGCTCTCGACGGGGGATCTGGGATTCTCATCAGCATGCACCTATGATATCGAGGTGTGGATGCCTTCCTACGGAAGATACGTTGAGATCTCATCCTGCTCAAACTTCCTTGACTATCAGGCAAGAAGGGCCAATATACGCTTCAGAAGAAGTGAGGGCGGAAGGCCGGAGTTTGTTCACACGCTGAACGGTTCAGGACTCGCAGTAGGCCGTACTACGGCTGCCATACTGGAGAACTATCAGCAGGCTGACGGCACTGTGAAGATCCCTGAAGCGCTGAAGAAATATATGGGAATAGATGTGATCACAAAAAACGAACGTTATTGATTAAGACTATTTAAGCAGACAGGAGGAATGATCGATGAAAACTCTGGAAATGATCCGTGAATACGGACACGAAGAAGTAGCGTTTTTTAACAACGAGAAAGCAGGACTGAAGTGCATAATTGCAATTCACAGCACCAAGCTCGGACCTGCTCTTGGAGGATGCAGACTCTGGCCCTATGAAAGTGAAGAGGACGCGCTCTTTGATGTGCTGCGCCTCTCCAGAGGAATGAGCTTCAAGAATGCTGCTGCCGGACTTCCGATAGGAGGAGGAAAGGGAGTTATCATCGCAGATCCTTCACAGAAGACGGACGCCCTGTTTGAAGCATATGCTGAATGCGTTGAGAGCCTCGGAGGAAGGTATCTCACGGCAGAAGACGTCAACACCGATACTCACGATGCTGACATCATGCTTAGAAAAACAAATTACGTCGTAGGACGCGCCAACGTATCAGGGGATCCTTCTCCTTTCACCGCTATAGGATGCTTTGACGGGATAAGGGCTACAGCGAAGTCTGTATTCGGTTCGGATGATCTCGACGGAATGACGATCGCTGTACAGGGGCTCGGCAAGGTTGGCTTTGACCTCGCTCAGAGGCTCCACGCTGCAGGTGCAAACCTGATCGTGTGCAACAACTCCAACAAGGCCATGCTTGAGAGAGCTGTTAGCGAACTGGGCGCAAAGGTCGTTTCAGGAAAAGAGATCTACGGCGTAGACTGCGATATCTTCTCACCTAATGCTCTTGGAGCCATCATAAACAAGGATACGATCCCTATGCTCAAGTGCAAAGCCGTTGCCGGTGCTGCCAACAACCAGATATTTGACGAGGAGGCAGGACTTGAACTCAAGGCAAGAGGAATCGCCTATGCTCCCGACTTCATCATAAACGCCGGCGGTGTTATAAATGCAGGTCAGGAAGCCTTCACTGAATACAACGAGGAAAACGTACTCAAGCAGGTACACAACAT
>JAZQAY010000114.1:0-26773 GCA_045545455.1 Anaerovoracaceae bacterium
AATGCCCCCCGAACTAAGGGGAAAAAGAATAAATACCATATCAGAGTATCTGAAGGAACAGTTCGGCAAAAAAACCATAAAACTTGCCATAGACGGAGGTTTCACCTGCCCCAACAGAGACGGTTCCAAAGGTTTCGGAGGCTGCACTTTCTGTTCAGATACCGGTTCCGGTGAGTTCAGTTCCGATATCGACGATCAGATCAGGCTTCTGTCAGATAAATGGCCTGATGCAGCATATCTGGCATATTTCCAGAATCATACTAACACCTATGCACCTGTAGGTGATCTCAGAGAAAAATACTATTCAGTACTTAAGGACCCCAGGATAAAGGGACTCGTAATAGGTACCCGCCCGGACTGCCTTGGGAATGACGTCCTGGATCTTCTTTCTGAGATCAACGAAAAGCACTTCCTATGGATAGAATTAGGTCTTCAGACCATCCACGAAGAAACCGCAAAGAATATAAACAGATGCTATGGCCTTTCGGAATTCGATAAGGCAATGGACGAACTGAACAGACGCGGTATACGCACAGTTGTCCACCTCATACTCGGCCTTCCGGGAGAAACTTCTGATATGATGAAGGAGTCAGTAAGATACGTATCAGGAAAGCCCGGTCTTTTCGGGATAAAACTGCATCTTATGAATCTTGTAAAAGGCTCATCCCTGGCCCAGACGGATCCTGACTACGTAAGCTTCCCTGATATAGATACCTACGTGAAACTCGCAGTTGACTGTCTGGAGATCATTCCTCCATCTGTAACCATACACCGTCTCACAGGAGATGCTCCGAGAGATATCCTCATATCCCCGGTATGGAGTTTCAATAAGCGGACCATATTGAATTCGATAAATGAAAGACTGAACCTGCTGGACAGCTGGCAGGGTAAAAAAAGCACCGGCATTTAGCCGGTGCTTTTGATTGCTCTTATATCAGAAGCTGAGAAGGTCTCCCCTTATATAGCCTGACTTTCCTGAATAGCTTATGCTGTACCAGGTATATCCGTCTGAGCCCTTGGTGCTTCCTGTAACTGTTACCTTGGTCCTGTAGGAAAGCGCTGTTACTATCCTGTAGGAAGTGCCCGCACCGGATCTGACGTATACACCGTCTGTGGGCTTGACAGTTCCCGTGGACGTCTTGGAAACGCTTGAAGATGATGAGGAGGATGATACGGAACCGCTCACTGACAGGAAATCAGATCTGATATATCCGCTCTTGCCTGAATAGCTCACGCTGTACCATGTGTATCCGTCCGTTCCCTTCTTGCTTCCTGTGACTGTTACCTTGGTGCCTTTCATGAGTGCCATGATAACTCCATAGTTGGTTCCGGCACCGGTCCTCACGTTTACTCCGTCGGAAGGTGTTACCGTTCCTGTCGCATTGGTTACAGCCGCAGCAGATGATGTACTGCTGGACGACGAGCTGCCGGAAGATGAACTGCTGGATGACGAACTGCCGGAAGATGAACTGCCGGAAGATGAACTACTGGATGACGAACTGCCGGAAGATGAACTGCCGGAAGACGAAACAGAACCGCTTACTGACAGGAAGTCAGACCTGATATATCCGCTCTTACCTGAGTAACTGATGCTGTACCATGTGTATCCGTCTGTTCCCTTCTTGCTTCCGGTGACCGTTACCTTCGTGCCCTTGGAAAGCGCTGTTACGATCCTGTATGAAGTTCCTGCGTCCGATCTGACGTTTACTCCGTCAGATGGTGTTACCGTACCTGTAGCTTTAGTTACAGTCGCAGACGATGATGAACTGCTTGACGACGAGCTGCTGGTTGATGAACTGCTGGTGGACGAAACTGAACCGCTCACTGACAGGAAGTCAGACCTGATATATCCGCTCTTGCCTGAATAGCTGACGCTATACCATGTGTATCCGTCTGTTCCCTTCTTGCTGCCGGTAACTGTTACCTTGGTACCCTTCATGAGTGCCATGATAACTCCATAGTTGGTTCCGGCACCGGTCCTCACGTTTACTCCGTCGGAAGGTGTTACCGTTCCTGTCGCACTGGTTACAGCCGCAGCAGATGATGAACTGCTGGACGACGAGCTGCCGGAAGATGAACTGCTTGACGACGAACTGCCTGACGATGAGCTGCTCGATGACGAACTGCCGGATGAGGAGCTGCCTGAAGATGAACTATCAGATGATGAAGGTATAGTTCCCTTGACGCTGAAGAAGTCAGCCCTTGCATAGCCGGTCTTGCCGCCGTAGCTTAAGTATAACCAAGTGTGGCCATCAGTTCCTTTCTTGCTTCCCAAAACTGATGCAACGCTTCCTGATCCAAGAGTCATCACTATCCTGTATGAAGTTCCTGCATCTGCCCTGACATTCACGCCTTCATGATCTATAACTGTAGCAGTAGTTCCGCTTACGGTCGATCCTGTGTCTCCCGTGGGAAGTGCACAAGCTGATGAAGGCATATTTCTGTATACCGGTATGATAAAAGTTATCGCCGTTTCCGTGCCGGCATATCCCTGTCTGAGTCTGTAAGCTTCAAGTTCTGCCCCCTGTACGTTTGACATGTACTGGTGTGTTGCCACACTGCCAAGTCCGTTATTGACGTTGAATTTCTTGAAGTAAAGGGTATTCTGACCGCATCCTACATATTCATCATAGTAGAACCTGGCTCCGCCCAGTATCGATTTATATCTGGTGTTCCAGGGCCTGCCATAACTTCCGGATGATCCTGCATAGATCAGGCCGTTTGCTACTGCGGTCCTTCCGCTGTATGCAGCTGCTCCGACGTTGAAGAAGTTGAATAACCCCTCGTATCCCTTCTCTGTTCCGGAAATAGATGCGCCATAACCGCTGGCACCCTGTTCAACAATGATCATGGAAGCCAGTACGTAAGGATTGACTCCGCTCTGTACGCCTGCCTCGTAGATCGCATCGCTGTAAGTGGAGAATGGGGATGATTCTCCGCTTACTGTAGGATAAGCTCCGCTTAAGAACGTACCGCTCACTAAAGTCTGAAGATGACTCTTCGTCTGCGTTGACGAATCGAATGAGTGAGTCATGAACTGGAAGATACCGTATTCATCCAGGAAGTTTCTGGGATCCATATAGTATCTGATCACTTCAGGAGTGGCTGTATACCATCCGCCTGTATCGTGGCTGATATATGTACCTGTGCTTGAGTTATAATTTCCTGCAGCCTTGGACCTGTAATATATGGGTAAGGAGCTTGCCACTACCGCTACTCCCGGTGCACTCTCTTTAGTTATAACGTCTTCAAAATTAAGATCGGTATTGGCTGCCTTGAACACCCAGGAAGGATGTGCTTTATGGAGAGCTGTCAGTGCTGAGATATAATCAGCCGGGAATCCCTGCGCCTTGAGATAGGCATCGAATTCTTCATCCGTCATCGCGGAAGCATCGATTCCTGAAGAAGTGTCTTCAGGCTTAACGATCTTCACCAGATCGCTTCTGATATATCCTGTCTTGCCGCTGATGCTGACCTGATACCAGATATATCCGTCCGATCCTGTCTTTTCTCCGTAGATGGTAACTCCTACCTTATAGCTTAACAGAGCGATAGCCGAGGACTGAGTCGTAGCATCAGCTCTTACATAAGCTCCGTCTCCCGTAGAGATCACTCCGTCTACAGGATAAGCTGAAGACGATGCGGATGCTGCCGCCATGAGCATTGCCGGCTGTTCCGCAGCTGTCTCTTCTTCTGCAGCTGCTTCGCTGTTCTCTTCGGTCTCTTCAGGAGTCTCAGCAGAAGTTTCTGATTCCTCCTTGACTTCAGTATCCCCTGTTTCAGCAGGTGTCTCCTCTTCGGGTTCTGATACCTCTGCAGGTTTGAGTCCGCTTACCTGAATGTAGTCACTGATGACATACCCGGTCTTACCGGAAAATCTGATCTCATACCAGAGATTGCCTTCACTGTCTTCCTTGTCACTGAGGATCTCGACTTTATTCTGATTTCCGATTGAAGTAACAATGCTGTTCGATGTTCCGGCATCCGATCTGACGTATACACCTTCAGGGCTGTTTATTGTTCCCGTTCCCTCGGAATACGACTGCCCGTATGCCATCTCAGGAACGGTAAACACTGCTGTCATCGTTATCATAACCGTTATGCAGAGCAGCCTCAGCGCCGTTCGTTTCACACCCTTGAACTGATTTAAGTAATTCATCTCTCCTCCTCTATTTGGTAGGTCCCAGTCTGCCGTCATTGTAATGTTTGCGGCATAAGGAAACATACATGTCATTTCCGCCAACGACTATCTGATCTCCGGATTTGACGATCTTGCCGTCAACGATCCTGGCAACCATGGTGGCCTTGCGGCCGCACCAGCAGATAGTCTTGATCTCTTCTATCTTGTCAGCATAAACCAGCAGGTAATACGAACCCTCGAAAAGTTCATTCCTGAAGTCGTTCTTAAGTCCGTAGCATAATACCGGCGTGTTGAAAGAATCTACTATCTCAACCAGCTCCTCTATATGATGCTTCTTAAGGAACTGGCACTCATCGATAAGGACACAATCGATATGATGGCGCTCATTCTCTCTCATAAAGAGTTCAAGTATGTTGGTATCATCATTAACAACGGTAGCAGGTCTCTGCACTCCTATCCTGGAAGTGATGACTCCGGTACCGTATCTGTCATCCACAGAAGGGATAAGGGTCATTACTGTCTGTCCCCTCTCTTCGTAGTTATATGCCACCTTGATAAGGTCTATGGACTTTCCTGCATTCATGGTGGAATATCTGTAATAAAGCTGTGCCATCAATAGCCTCCTATTTTATAATACGCTTATATTATATACCAGCATTTCGATGATTTCAAGAGTAATATGTAAATCTTTTTTAAAGAAAACCCTTTATTTTTCAAGGGTTTCGCAATTTTTGATAATAGTTTTATGTAAACCCATTGATTGCATTCGGCATCCCCTTTTCAATAGTCAGTTTTATAAAAAAATATAAAAAAAGAACCTCCTAAGAGGTTCTCTGCGGTTTCAATGATTCAGATTAAAGAGCACGGTTAACTAATCCGGATCTCATGCATCTTGTGCAAACGTTAGCTCTTCTTACAGTTCCGTTTTCATCAACGACTCTGACTTTCTGAATGTTTGCGTTCCATTTTCTTCTGGTGTGTCTCATGGAGTGAGAAACATTGTTGCCGGAAACTTGTCCTTTGCCGCAGATTTCGCATTTCTTTGACATGCCGTGCACCTCCTTCTTATATTTCCAGCCTTACGGCTTGATCGCATAATAAAACCTGTTCGCATTCGAACAAATGACAGTATATCACAGGGGATATACGAATTGCAAGAACTTTTTTAATATATTTTTAGAAAAAGCATACGAACCATCATCCCTCTCTGGGAGAATCGCAATATTCGCATACTTCACCCCTTGTTACAGCCCCGCAGTGGCTGCATTTCCAAGGCCTGTTATTGATTGCAGCCTTCATGGAATCTATCTCCTGCTCCTGCCTTTCCATCTCTTTTAAGACTTCCTGTCTGCTTCTTTTATAGTTCCTGTATGGAAGATAGGCCCATAAAAACAATCCAATGCCTATTATGATGCTTAACCCTCTGGCTCCTGCCTCGAATTCAGGATCCGGAGCTATCCCCACATCCAGAAACGTAAGCGCAAAGAGCACTTTTATCACGGTTGCCCATGTTTTAGGTTTCTTATAGGTTGACATAATTTATTCTCCTGTAAATCACATATATTTCTCGTGAAGTACCGGCTTCCCCTCTTCTCTCGAGCGTTTCATGTCGATCACGCGCTGGTTCTGACTCCCTCTGAACAGAAGGGTAAGATCTCTTTTTTCCTTCTCATACCTTCCGTCTATAAGGATATCCGTGACGTCCAGCAGTTTGCCTACCCACTGGTCTTTTTTTTCGAGTTCCATGAGTTCCTCATAAGTATAACCCGTGAACACCACCACGTTCAAGCCTTTTTCCTTAACTTTTGAACAAAGGCTATAGCTGGCTTCCGGCTGATACAGCGGATCCCCTCCTGACATGGTTATCCCGTCCAGCAGAGGATTCTCGTCCATGGCATTCAGTATCTTATCTATCTCACAATCATATCCGCCGTTAAAATCCCAGGTCTCGGGATTCTGACATTCGGGGCAGTGATGTGCGCAGCCCTGTGTGAAGACCGCAAATCTCAGACCCGGGCCGTCGACGATGGATTCTTTTACGACGCCTGCGATCCTGATGGTATCTTTCATATTATTCCCTCCGGGAGGCTCAGAATTCGCTTCTGAGCAAAGTTTACCCGGCGCAGGTGCGCCGGGCCATTATACTCTTAAATTCTTTTAAAATCAGATTTTTTCGAATCCTGTGGAAGTTTCATGCTTCACCCTGTCGTGTTCTTCAGCTCTCTTAGCATCGTTCCACTGATCCATGGTTCCTACAAGATATCCTGTGATACGTCTGATCCTTTCAAAGCCCACGTCTCCGTCAGTCTCGGATCTTCCGCACTGAGGGCATACGTTGTCAATGATACCGGTATATCCGCAGCAAGGGTCACGGTCTACGGGATGGTTTACAGAACCGTAGCCTATTCCGTTCTCCTTCATGCATCTGATAACCTTCTCAAAGGCATCCAGGTTCTTCATGGGATCTCCGTCAAGCTCGATATAGGAGATGTGTCCGCCGTTCGTCAGTGCATGATAAGGTGCTTCAAGTCTTATCTTCTCGAAAGCATTGATGGGATAATATACGGGAATGTGGAATGAGTTCGTGTAGTAATCCCTGTCGGTAACTCCGGGAATGATCCCGTATTTCTTCTTATCGATCTTGACGAACCTTCCTGAAAGACCTTCAGCGGGAGTAGCTATAAGCGACCAGTTGAGTTTGGTCTGGCGTGCTCTCTCGTCAGTCTTCCTCCTCATGAAGCTTACGATCTCAAGACCCAGTTTCTGAGCTTCCTCGGATTCACCGTGGTGCTTTCCGATAAGAGCCTTCAGACACTCAGCAAGACCGATGAAGCCTACCGTAAGAGTTCCGTGCTTGATGACTTCCTCAACTGTGTCATCCGGGCCCAGCTTGTCTGAATCGATCCAGATACCCTGTCCCATGAGGAACGGGAAGTTCCTGACCTTCTTCTGGCACTGGATCTTGAATCTGTCGTAGAGCTGATCCATCGCAGTATCAACCATGCCATCCAGGAGTTCGAAGAAGATATCCACGTCTCCCTTGGCCTTGATGGCAAGTCTTGGAAGGTTAACTGAAGTGAAGCTGAGATTTCCTCTGCCTGTTACGATCTCCCTTGTGGGATCGTAAACGTTTCCGATAACTCTGGTACGGCAACCCATGTATGCACATTCCGTCTCAGGACGGCCGGGTACGTAGTACTGCTTGTTATACGGAGCATCGAGGAATGAGAAGTTGGGGAACAGTCTCTTGGCTGAAGTCTCGCATGCCAGTTTGAACAGGTCATAGTTGGGATCTCCGGGATTGTAGGAAACTCCTTCCTTTACCTTGAAGATCTGGATCGGGAATATAGGCGTCTCTCCATGACCCAGACCTGCCTGTGTAGCAAGCATGATCTGTTCCATAACCAGTCTTCCTTCAGGAGAAGTATCGGTACCGTAGTTGATGGATGAGAAAGGAACCTGTGCTCCTGCTCTGGAATGCATGGTGTTCAGGTTGTGGATAAGAGCCTCCATAGCCTGATATGTCTTTCTCCTGATCTCCTTGTCTGCGAACTTTCTGGCCCTTCCCTGCATCTTCTCAAGTTCAGCGTCTGATACGTCCGGAAGGATCTTCTTAAGTTCAACTCTCTCTATTTCCATGTAATTGTTGTCCCATGCCATGCAGGGGCGAACGTCATACTTGGCTTCTATATCGGTGCAGATAGCTTTAGTCTGCTCCTGACCGTCTTCAACATCCATGAGGAAATCGATCATCTTGCCCAGGTTCTGGTGATAGAGCTTCTTATAGGTCTTTCTCACGCCGGGCGCGATGCCGTAATCAAAGTTAGGGATGGACTGACCGCCGTGCTGGTCATTCTGATTGGACTGAATGGCGATACAGGCTAAGGCAGCATAGCTCTCTATGTCATTGGGTTCTCTCAGGTGTCCGTGTCCCGTGCTGAAGCCTCCCTGAAGAAGCTTGGCTATATCGATCTGGCAGCAGGTCATGGTAAGGGTGTAGAAGTCCATATCGTGGATATGGATGTCTCCGTCCTCATGCGCCTTGACATGCTTGGGATCGATGACGTACATCTTATAGAATTCCTTGGCGCCTTCAGAACCGTACTTAACCATGGTTCCCATGGCGGTGTTTCCGTCGATGTTGGCATTCTCACGCTTGATATCGTTATCCTTGGCGTCCTTGAATGTGAGATCCTCATATATTCTCATGAGCTTGGTGTTCATCTCACGGGCTCTGGTACGCTCAGCTCTGTAAAGGATGTATTCCTTGGCAGTTCTGGCGTGTCCGTTCTCGATGAGGACCTTCTCTACAGCGTCCTGGATCTGTTCTACTGTAGGTACCTGATTGTGGCAGACATCCAGAAGATAGTCCTCTACCTCCTGTGCGATCTCAAGGGAAAGGTCGTGATCCTTACCCCCAAGAACTTGTGCTGCCTTGAAGATCGCGTCGGCTATCTTATTGATATCATAATCAACGGTACGGCCGTCGCGCTTGATGATTTTTTTGATTCCGTTCATGGATGGCTCCTTTCTTTTCGTGAGCCTGAGTGGTTGTGTCTCTAACCACAACATCTTGTGGCTCGAGTACTACTATAATACCAAATTTAGGGTTTGTCAACTTGTTTTTTTCAAGCAAAAAACACGCACGAAGCCGATGGTTCCAAGCGTGTTTACATATAATTTATGAGCGTAAATCGAATTTTTCCTATGTTTTTTTTAGAAAACATCAGGCACAAGATATAGTTATCAGCAGTTAGCCGCGGGTACTTTTCCAAAGTATTCCTCACGCAGTATGGACATGAGGTTGAGATCGATATATTCGCCGTTTTTCTTTCCTCCGTGGCGCATACAGCCTTCGTCCTTAAGTCCGCACTTCAGGTACAGGTTATGCGCAGGCTCATTTCCCGTCATATAGTCAAGAGTGACCCTTTCACAGTCCATTTCTTCGAATGCAAACCTAAGCACGGTCCTGAAAGCATCTTCCCCGAGGCCAAGTCCCCTGAGCCCCGTCTCTCCTATGTATATCCTTGTGATATCCAGGGAGTCATAATGTCGGTCTATCCTGGAAATGTATATACGTCCTATAGGTGCATCGTCCTTTTTAAGACATATAGTGAAGTCGATCTGCGAAGGATCGTCTGCCCTTCCCCTGATCTCGTCCGCTATCTCCATAAGATCCCGTCCTTCATTTATGGTAAAGAACCGGGTCACCTCCGGATCCTTCTCCCAGTATGCAAATACGTCCCAGTCTGATTCACGGGT
Source organism: Anaerovoracaceae bacterium (assembly GCA_045545455.1). Lineage (GTDB taxonomy): Bacteria > Bacillota > Clostridia > Peptostreptococcales > Anaerovoracaceae > RUG754. The sequence goes on from JAZQAY010000114.1 coordinate 9,404, forward strand.
CTCCCTGAGATATACCCTTTCACCTTCTATAGTCATAGCGTCCTCCTGTCCTTTCAGTCCCTGTCGCCGAAGTCTTCCTCTTCAGTCTCTATATGAGTCCCCTCGTTCCTTCTGATGGCTTCCACCACCTCGTCTATGGAGACTCCCTCCCCGTGTGCTATGGCAGCCAGATCGTCGTACTCATACTTTTCACGGTTTACGCCATAGCCCGAAGACTGCTTTTTTCGTATCTCTCCAAAGGGTGAATCGACCTTTATCACTTCTCTTCTGAGAGAATACCTTTTGCTGATATTTTCCCGTATTCCCAGAGTCGTGGTGTACCTGAAGATCGCCTCTATCATTATATCTCTTTTATCTTCGCGGCACATGACAGTCAATACCACTCCGGGACGGAACTTCTTCATGTGTACAGACGTGGTATATACCTCCACCGCCCCCAGCTCAAAGAACCTGTCGCAGGCGAAACCTATCCTCTCAGGAGTCATATCGTCAAGGTTTACCGTTAGTTCCACTATCTTCTCCGTATTGCCTTCCTCTTCTCCAATGACGGCACGGACCGCATTAAGCATGGGGAAGTCCTTCTTTCCCATTCCGTAGCCGATGGAACTTGCTTTTATTACAGGCTGTTCACCGAAATCATCAGCAAAATATTTAAGAAGCGCTGCTCCTGTAGGCGTACACGTCTCGCCATCTATATCTCCCTGATACGAGGGTATACCAATTAGGATATTTTCAGTCGCCGGAGCCGGTACCGGAAGGATCCCGTGTGCGCAGTGAACGTGTCCTCTTCCCGTCCTTATGGGTGACACCATCACTCTGTCAGCTGCTATCTTATCCATGAGATAGCAGCAGGCTGTCACGTCAGCCACAGCGTCCAGCGACCCGACTTCGTGGAAATGGATCTCGCTCACCGGCTCACCGTGTACCTTGCTTTCAGCCTCTGCGATTATCTTATATACGTTGATCGCATCCTGCTTTACCTTATCCGGGGCGTTAAGTCCCTTTATTACGTTCTCAATATCTGACATGGACGCATGGTGATGATGGCCGTGCTCATGATCATGATGCCCGTGTTCGTGTTCATGAATTGCGTGATCGTGATGATCGTGATCGTGGTGTTCCCCGTGTTCATGATCATGCTCATGCTGATCATGTGCATGGCCGTGATCCTCATGAATGTCCTCTGTAAGTTCTTCCTGACCGTTTACTATTACCCTTACGGAAGTACCTGTTACCCCCATCTTTTTGGCTGGATCGATGACGTACTCCACTCCCGGGATCCCCAGCGAATTCAGTTCCTTTTCAATTTCCTTTATGTCTCCGGCCGCTTCTGCCAGCGCAGCTGTCAGCATGTCTCCGGCCGCTCCCATGGAGCAATCTATGTATAAAGTCTTCATTTCGGTTCTCCTTTGGCCTTTATTTCCTGAATAAAGGATCGAGACTCACGCCATCAAAATAATTATTGATGGTTTCCTCTATCTCATCCTTATTTGCTGTATATCTTTCGAGATCCTCTTCTCTTATCTGAATGAGAGCTTTTCGTCCTCTTACCCGGACCCTGAGATCTCTGAACCCTATCTCAGCCATAAAGCCCTCGCAGGCTTCGACTGTCTTGAGATCCTCGTACGTTATCTTCTGATCCGTCTGTATCCTGGTTGCCAGACAGGCATATGCAGGCTTGTCCCAGGTGAAAAGCCCTGCTTCACGCGACAGTTCCCTTATCCTGTCCTTCGTAAGCCCGCATTCCCTTAAAGGCGATCGCACGCCGAATTCCCTTAACGCACGGACTCCCGGCCGGTCGCCCGGATCATCGGACGCGTTGGTACCGTCAAGTATCATATAATAGCCGTCCTTTTTTGCCCTGTCTATGATATTTCTGAAAATATGTCTTTTGCAGTGATAGCAGCGGTCTTTGGAATTGGCTTCCACCATGGGATCACCCAGAACGTCCAGGTAGATCACCGTCATCTCTGCTCCCAGCTCTTCAGCCAGACGTCTCGCATCCTCAAACTCAAATTCCGGCTGGAAATCTGATTTCACATAATATGCATGAACGTCCGCCCCTGCTTCACAGGCTGCGTACAGCAGGTAAGCTGAATCCACGCCTCCCGAAAAGGCCAGAGCCACCTTCCTGTTTTCATCAAAAAAATCCTTAAGCGTCATGTTTTACCTCTTCGAGAAGATCGTAAAGACCGTCCTCAGACAGGACTCCCCTCTTCAGTCTTTCGGGAAAGCTCCCGGCCTCATCCAGTTCAAAGTCCTTTCTCCAGGCTCCGGAGTAGTATTCCTCAAGCTTCTCAACGTCCTTATCGTAATCCTCATACTTCTCACCGGATCCTGCTGCCATTGTCACCCTGTCCATGATCTCTTCCATGCTTCTCACCCTGTCGTAAGCAGCCAGAAGATCCACCGCTTCAAGGTATCCTCCGAAGCCTTTTCCCGTGATCGTTTTAAAAGCATGATATGAAACGTAAGATATCTTTCTGAAAGGCTCTCTTTCATCTATATCCGTAATGTGTACTTCAACTGTCGGTATGTCCACAGCTTTCAGGGCATCAAGGACAGCTACAGAGGTATGAGTATAGCCCGCGGCGTTTATCACTATTCCGTCGGTGTTACCATACGCCTGCTGGATCCTGTCCACCAGATCTCCCTCATAGTTTGACTGAAAGAACTCGCAGTCAGCACCTATTTCACTGCACCTTTCAGCTATAAGGGATTCCAGGTCCTTAAGTGTACCTTTCCCGTAAAGTTCAGGTTCCCTTATCCCCAGCATGTTCATATTGGGTCCGTTGATAACCAGTATCTTCATCTATATTTCCTCCGCTTCACCGCCCAGGGACCTGAGATCATCAAAGAACCCCGGATAAGATTTATTCACGGCTTCCGCTCCTTCTATCACTATATCGCCGTCGGTCTGTCCCTTAAGGCCTGCTGCCATCATCACTATCCTGTGATCACCGAATGAAGGTACCCTTCCTCCCTTCAGCCTGTATCCTCCGAATATCTCCAGGCCGTCGGGTCTTTCATCCACCATAGCACCAAGGCATTTAAGAACAGATGAGATGGACCTCAGTCTGTCGCTCTCCTTAAGTCTCAGGCGTTCGGCGTTCATTATAACGGTCTTTCCTTCAGCCCTGCACGCTGCTACAGCTATGGCAGGTACAAGGTCCGGTATATCCCTTGCGTCGATGATCCTGCTCCTTAAACTGTGAGCCCTGACACTTATGGAATTTCCCTTCCACGTGAGTTCAGCCCCCATGCCGTTCAGTATCTCCGTTATGGCCTTATCGCCGTGAAGAGATCCCGGATCCAGTCCCCCGACCGTAAGCATGCTTCCCTCAGGCATAGCTGCCCCCATAGAGAGCCACATGGCAGCCGATGACCAGTCCCCTCCGGCTTCATTCTCTCCTGTCAGTCTATATTCCTGACCTCCAGGAATATAGAATACCCCGGGCTCTTCCTCTATAATATCTATGCTGCTTTTTTTCAGCACGTCAAGAGTCATATCCACGTAAGGCCTGGACTGCAGTTCTCCAATGACCCTGATACCGCTGTTTTCGTCTATAAGGGGAAGCGCCATCAGAAGTCCCGATATGAACTGGGACGACTGGTTCCCCGGAAGTTCGAAAATGCCGCCGTTCAGTTTCCCTTCTATATGGTATGTATTATCCACAGGACCTGAAACCATTATGCCATGCTGTCTCAGCTGACAGATAAGCGGATCCATGGGCCTTCCGGGAAGCCTTCCCTCCATCAGAAGATCAGCCCTGATCCCAAGCACCGCCAGTATGGGCATGAGAAACCGGAGATTCGCACCGCTCTCCCCCACGTTAAGAGGCGTATCTATAGAAGACCTGTTTTCACTTAAAGCCCCGTTTATCTCCCGGCAGCATTCCAGCATCCTATTCACGTCATCCGACTGTGAGTGAGTCAGTACGCTGCATTCAGTTTTAGAGAGCGCCCGTGCGATCAGAAGCCTCTGAGCCATCGACTTGGAACCGATGGCCTTGACACAGCCTCCCGCCGGCGCCTTAATTATCCTTATATCCATGCAAATATTATATAATCAGTACGCATATTTATCAAATGCTTTTATGATCATAAATCTGATTAACTAAACATCAGACGAAACAAAACATTCCGTTAAGACCGGCACAGGAGGATCTCATGATTTCGCAGGAGCAGTCCGGAAACACAAAGGCAGCGAGCAAACAGTTTCGCCCGACACTTGATGCTGTCTGAAGTTGTTTGGCAAAACGGAGTTAAGGGAATAAAAAACTGCCGCATTTCATGCTTGCATGTTTAATGCGGCAGGTTTTTGTTTCCTGCAAACGAAGTTTGCGCCGGTTTGCCAAACGGCTGAGTTCATCAAGTGTCCGAAACTGTGCGAGGTGCCTGCAAGTGTTTCCCTGCGACGAGGACTAAATGAGATCCTCCTGTGCCGGTCTTATTTTACCCTGTGCTCAGCATCGCAGTAGCAGCAGCGGTAGATCTTCTTTTCCTTATCCACAAGTCTGAACTCATGAACGATCTCCTGCTCAACTGATGTGATGCATCTGGGGTTCTTGCACTTAACGACGTTCACCAGCTTTTCGGGAAGCTCCATGTGAAGCTTCTTTGCGAGGCGGTTGTCCTCAACGATGTTTACCGTGATGTTTGAATCCACGTATCCGAGAACGTCATAGTCCAGGTCGATCACTTCGTCGATCTTGATGATGTCCTTCTTGCCGTATTTTGCTGAGGAAGCGTTCTTGATGAGCGCTACAGTGTTATCTATCTTGCCGAGACCCAGAAGATCATAGATCTGCATGCTCTTTCCGGCTTTGATGTGATCGATTACGATTCCGTTCTTTACTCCGCTAATATCCATTTATGTATCCTCACTTTCTGTCCTAAACTATTTCTCGATCCCTAACAGGAAAAGGATCAGCGCCATCCTGATGTGCTTGCCGCAAAGAGCCTGGAAGAAGTAGCACGCTCTGGGGTCGTCGTCCACTTCTACTGAGATCTCGTTTACACGGGGCAGCGGGTGCATGATGGTCAGATCTTCCTTGGCATTGTCAAGCTTATCAAGGGTAAGGATGTAGCTGTCTTTCAGTCTTACGTAGTCCTCTTCGTTGAAGAACCTTTCCTTCTGGATCCTGGTCATGTAGAGGATGTCCAGTTCAGGCATGGCGTCTTCAAGGGATTCTGTCTCATAGAACTCAGCTCCAGCCTTCTTCATGTTCTCGATGACGTATTCGGGAACCTTCAGTTCATCCGGTGAGATAAGGACGAATCTTATTCCCTCGTATCTGAGCATGGCCTCTATGAGTGAGTGTACTGTTCTTCCGAACTTCAGGTCTCCGCAAAGGCCGATGGTCATGTTGTTAAGTCTTCCCTTCTTTCTCTTGATGGTGAGAAGGTCGGTGAGCGTCTGCGTGGGATGGAAATGTCCGCCGTCACCTGCGTTTATGATGGGAACTTCAGCACGCTTGGCCGCCACGATGGGAGCACCCTCTTTAGGATGACGCATCGCGATTATATCAACGTAATTGCCTACCGTCATGATCGTATCAGATACCGACTCGCCCTTGGCTGCAGAGCTGGAGTTTGCAGATGAGAATCCGAGAACGGATCCGCCCAGTTCCAGCATGGCTGCTTCAAAGCTCAGCCTTGTTCTGGTTGAAGGCTCAAAGAACAAGGTCGCCAGTTTTTTGTGGCAGCAGATGTCTTCATAGTCTGCATGGTTAGCTACGATGTCATCAGCTGTTGCGATGAGCTTATCGATCTCCTCTACTGTGAGGTCTGTAATGTTGATGAGGTTTCTTGTGTTTGCCATAAGTTTGTCCTTTCCGTTTATTCTTAAGTCCGCAAAACATATGCGGACAGCTTTAACTGTTTTATTTATTCATCCAGCTTTCGTCAGAAGGATCGTTTCTGAACTTCAGGATCCTTTCTCTGTCTTCTGCCTTAATGTAGCCGAGATCGCTTGCAACTTCGACCAGAGCGTCCAGGTCGCAGAGGCTCACGTTCTTTACGTCAGCTTCGGCCATCCTGTCAAGACCCTTCTTCATGCCGTAGGTGAAGATGCTGGCGATCCCGAGCACCTCGGCTCCTGCTTCTCTTAACACCTTTACGGTCTCTATGGATGAACCTGCAGTTGAAATGAGATCTTCCACAACTACCACCTTCTGACCGGGCTCAAGCTTTCCTTCTATCTGGTTGGTCCTTCCGTGATCCTTTGCGGATCCTCTCACATAACCCATGGGAAGTCCCATAAGGTGACCGGGTATAGCCGCGTGGGCGATCCCCGCAGTTGACGTTCCCATAAGGACCTCAACGCCGGGATAATTCTCTTCTATTGCTGCTTTCAGCCCTTCTTCGACCTTGATCCTTACTTCAGGTGCCGTAAGCGTCAGGCGGTTGTCGCAGTATATGGGGCTCTTTATCCCCGATGCCCAGGTGAAGGGCTCCTCGGGTCTTAAGAAGACCGCGCCTATTGAAAGCAGGCCTTCAGCTATCTCTCTTTTTCTGTCCATTTACTCCTCCTTATTATTCCTCAGGGAAGCAGAACTCTTTGTTCCTCTCTTCCGGCTGTATGTCACAAAAGTCTCTTACGCATCTCCTGTAAGCTTCGACTGGATCCGCCGCCTGAGTGATAGGCCTGCCGACTACAATATAGTCTGAACCCAGTTCTTTAGCCTTGGCAGGAGTGGTGACCCTTGACTGGTCTCCCTTTTCTCCGTCCTCGAATCTCACTCCGGGAGTCACCGTCAGGAAACCCTTCCCCACGGCCTCGTGAACGATACCCGATTCAAGGGGTGAGCAGACGACTCCGTCAAGCCCTGCCTTATCAGCGTTTCTCGCGTATTCGATTACAACTTCCTCAAGCGGTCTGTCGATCAGGATCTCATTTGTCATCCTCTCCTGATCGGTCGAAGTAAGCTGGGTAACCGCGATGAGAAGAGGTCTGGTGCCGTCCTCACGGGTTAACCCGCGGATGGCAGCTTCCATCATCTTAACGGTTCCTGCTGCGTGGAGGTTCGTCATGTCCACGTCAAGCTTCGATAAGACTCTCATGGCTTTCTCAACTGTGTTTGGTATATCGTGGAGTTTGAGATCCAGGAATATCTTATGTCCTCTCCTCTTTATCTCTCTTACTATCTCAGGTCCTTCCGCGTAGTAGAGCTCCATGCCTATCTTGACGAAGGGCTTCTCTTCAAGCGCGAAGTTGTCCAGAAACCTCAGGGTCTCTTCTTTGGTAGCAAAATCACATGCAACTATTACGTCCTGTCCCATCAGCGGGCACCTCCTATAATATCTCTAAGGCTTGAAATACCGTATTTATCCATAACTTCAGGGAGTTCTTCTATTATCTTCTTCGATGCGAAGGGATCCGTCAGATTTGCCGCTCCCACGCCTACTGCCGTGGCTCCTGCGAGCATCATCTCGATGACATCCTTTGCGGTTGAAACGCCTCCCATACCTATTATCGGAAGGTTTACAGTATTATATACCTGATAAACCATCCTCAAAGCTACCGGAAGTATGGCTGAGCCGCTGAATCCTCCCATTGTATTGGCTATAACGGGCCTCTTCGTGCGGAGATCTATCCTCATTCCGAGAAGCGTATTTATGAGGCTTATGCCGTCCGCCCCGCCCGCCTCGCAGGCTTTTGCGATCTCAGTTATGTCTGTAACGTTCGGAGAAAGCTTCATTATAACGGGCTTGTCAGCAACTTTCTTAACAGCCTCTGTCACCTTCTGTGCCATGCTTGCGTCCGTTCCGAAAGCCATACCGCCGCCGTGGACGTTAGGGCAGCTGATGTTCACCTCGAACCAGCCTATCTGATCCTGTCCGCAAAGGAGTTCCACGGTCTTCTGATATTCATCGATCGCGAAACCGCTGACGTTTGCCATGACCGGCTTATGGAAGAATTCCTTCATCTCAGGAAGTTCCTTGTCCCTCACTGCTATAACTCCCGGATTCTGTAGACCCACCGCGTTTATCATGCCGTTCGGCGTCTCGGCTATCCTGGGAGTTGGATTCCCGAACCTGGGCTCCAGCGTCGTTCCTTTGAAGCTGAATGTCCCGAGGATATTTATGTCATATAAGTCTTTAAATTCTTTTCCGAAGCCGAAGGTTCCTGAGGCAGGTATAACAGGGTTGTCAAGCTTTATCCCAAGAAGATCCACCGTCGTATCCGGTGCTGTATCCAGCACGCATCCTTCAGGTCCGCAGACCATTCCGCCCTTTACTATTTCCACAGGATCTCCTCCCTTCTGAATACCGGACCTTCCTTACAGACCCTCTTATATGAGCCGTCTGCCATGATCATGCTGCATCCCATGCAGGCACCGAAGCCGCATCCCATGCGCTCCTCGAAGCTGTACTGCCCTGAAGTCTTTGCGATAGCTTCTATGGATCTGAACATAGGCATGGGTCCACAGGTATAGAAGAAGGTATAATCAAGATCCTTCAGAATATCTGTAACGAATCCTTTGGTACCGTAAGAGCCGTCTGCGGTTGCTACTCTCACGTCCACTCCCAGGTCCTGAAATTCTCTCAGATAGAAGATCTCTTCCTCTGTATTGAAACCCAATATCACTTTTATGTTTTCGGGCCTTAAAACCGAAATCAGGGCCTTACAGAGGCTGTACATGGGCGGTATCCCCGCTCCGCCACCGATAAGCACGGGATGATCCCCCGCAAGGCTTGTATCGAAACCGTTTCCCAGTCCCGTGAGGATGTTCAGTCTCGTGCCGGGAGCGAGTCCTGCCATCAGTTCCGTTCCCTCTCCTACTGCCTTGTAAATGAGCGTCATCCTTCCGTCTTCAGCGTTACAGACTGAAATGGGACGCCTCAGAAAGAACCCGTCCAGTTTTATGTTCACGAACTGGCCCGGTCTTGTTATGTCGCTCGCATCACCGGTAAGCTCCATCTCATAGGTGTTCTTTGCGATAAGTACGTTCGAACTTATTCTGAAAATTTCCTCTTTCATTCTATCTCATCCTTCCAGACTGCTTTATCGTTCACTACGTTCAGCACGCATTTACCGTGCACCCTGCGTCCTTTGAAGGGTGTTGCCCTTCCTTTAGTAAGAAAGGTCTCAGGATCTATCTCATACTCAGTGTCAAGTTCCCAGACTGCGAAGTCCTTAGTTTCTTCAGCAGGTATAAGGCCGAACCTCTTTCTGGGATTCACGGCCATGAGCTCCACAAGCTTCTCCAGGCTTATCACGTCCTTCATTACGAGCTCTGTATAGAGCACCGGGAAAGCCGTCTCCAGTCCCACGATACCCATGGCGCTGTCCTTAAGGCCTTTGGCCTTCTCTTCAGCGGCGTGAGGTGCATGGTCTGTTGCTATCACGTCTATGGTCCCGTCCTTTATCCCTTCGATCAGGGCCAGACGGTCTTCTTCTGATCTGATAGGCGGATTCATCTTGAATCTTCCGTCTTCCTCAAGATCCATGTCATTCAGCACCAGGTAGTGAGGCGCCGTCTCACAGGTGGCATCCACTCCCCGGGCCTTGGCTTCTCTTATTACTTCCACGCTCTCCTTCGCAGAGATATGGCAGACGTGATAACCTGCTCCCGTCTCTTCAGCAAGTCTGAGATCCCTTTCGATGGGCTTCCACTCTGACTCAGAGCATATTCCCTTATGCCCGTGGATCCTTGCATACTCTCCGTCGTGGATGTAGCCACCCGCACGAAGGCCCATATCCTCGCAATGGGCAACTATGAGCTTTCCGAGGGCCTTGGCTCTCATCATGGCTTCCTTCATGAGCTCAGGATCGTTCAGACCGACTCCGTCATCCGAGAAAGCGCAAACGTCAGGCGCCATGCCTTCCAGGTCCGCGATTTCCTTACCCTTTTCTCCTATGGTTATGGCACCATATGGGATCACGTTTATCTCAGCAAACTCGTCTATGATGTCCATCTCCATATCCAGATGCTCCACGCTGTCGGGCACGGGATTCAGATTCGGCATGGTCATGACGGTAGCATACCCTCCGTGGGCTGCAGCCTTGGTGCCGGTCATGATCGTTTCCTTATAAAAAAATCCCGGCTCTCTGAAGTGCACATGCACGTCGACGAAAGACGGGACAACTATATATTTACCGGCAAAAATACCTGCCTCCAGTTTTCTGAACTCATCATCGGCGACAAAGCGTCTGACTCTGTCCATATCTTTGAATGAATTTTTAAGCAGTCTTGTCATATGGCTTTAACCTTTCGATATTACTTACAAAAAACGGCTCTCCAGTTATGGAGAGCCTTGAACATGCATAATGAAGGACACCCACCCCGGGCGTTCCTGTGATATATGTCCTTTTCGGCCTCTCCGGACCGTATTAAAGTACCTAAGTTATAATAATATAACCAGGTAAAAATATCAATAGCAAGTTTGGATATTTTTTCGCAAAAACATTATTTGCACATTTCCTGAAGAAAACTTTCCCTTGAATCCCTTACCTGCCTTATATGTGATGCCACAGTGGTGCAGCAGCCTCCTACCGCGGACGCTCCCGCCTTCATGTATTCATATGCGTAGGCTCCGAAGGCCAGGCCTTCCCCTGCCTTCGTCCAGGTCTTGGTATTGGGATCGTATTTCTCACCGCTGTTTGGATATACGCCGATGGGAAGATCTGATCCCGCTTCATCAAGGCCTGCCTTTATCTCTTGAATAAGGCTTACTATAAACTTGGGATCAGTGCAGTTAACACCGATCATCTTAAGCCCCGGATGGTTGGGAACCAGATTCTTTATGCAGTCGCGGATAAGGTCCCCTTCGTTTATCCTGGTCCCGCTCATACATGAAAAGCTTATCCAGTAACCGAGACCGAGCTCTTCAGCAAGGTCTGCGCAGGCAACAGCCTCCCTATAGGCGGGTATCGTCTCTATGATAAACATGTCTGCCCCGGCATCTTTCAGGATCTCCATGCGGCGCCTGTGGAAGGCTCGAAGATCATCATCCGATATCCCGTAACGGCCTCTGTATTCAGATCCATCTGCGAGATACGCTCCATAGGGGCCTATGCTCGCAAGGCAAAGCGGATATTCGCGGCCTTCCGCCTTCCCTTCAGCTTCCCACCATTCGTCTCTGGCTTCAATAAATACCTTAACGGAATCAGCTATCAGTTCTTCCGCTTCCTTTTCAGTCATTCCCTTGGCCATAAGCCCCGGGATGGAAGCCTGATAGCTTGAGGTGATCCCGCAGTCAGCCCCGGCTTCCAGGTAGTCTCTGTGTACCTTCTTTATGAGTTCAGGTTGTTCTCTTAAGACCTTCGCAGTCCACAATTCATCGTTAAGATCCGCGCCCATACTTTCAAGAGGTGTGGACATGGAGCCGTCTATTATCATTATTTTATTATTATCTAAAATCCTGTTAAGATCTACCTTCATTTACAGTACCTTCTGACCGTTTACGTAGAGCACGAATTTGGCGTCCAGCACTTCCGCAGCCCTTGAACACATCATCATGCGGGTGAGGAAGATCTCGAAGTAATCGTACATGGAGCAGATATCCTCGTCTATCAGGAGATTCAGGGTGATCACGTCATCCTTGTCGCTGCAGTAGAGTTCCCCCGAAGTCACTGCATAGTTCACGCGGTCGTGGATATCGAAGTTGGATTTTTTGCGCTCCACTACGCGGTTTCTGCGAACGTCTGTCTTATCGGCGATAATTATTGCTGCGGTTATCGGGTCCGCTGCCACACCGGTGGATTCGTCGTGATTGGCTATGGTGGACACGATCTGGATGCGGTCCTCCATGGATATGTCAGTATCCCTCAGGATCTCATTTGCAATGATAGCTCCGTACTCGGCGTGGTGCTTGCGGTTGATGGCGTTTCCGATGTCGTGCATGAAGCCGGCGATCTTAGCCAGTTCCTGCATATGTTCGTCATATCCGAAGGCTTTAAGGATCGTTGCAGCCCTTTCCGCCACGAGCTTGGTGTGTATTGGGGAATGATCTGTGTATCCAAGTTTTCTCAGGATGCGGGTACCGACCTCATAATACTGGAGGACTTCCTTATTTTTAGTTATATCTGAATAATTCATGGTTTACCTCCCGGCAAAATACCGTTAGCTGTTTAGTATCAGAGTACCAGTTCAAACATGCGGAAATCCGTGAGTCCGGTATCCTCATAAAATATCTTCTGCTCTGTTACGAATCTGAAACCGCATTTGAGATAGAGTTTTTCGGCAGGAATGTTGTCCTTAAGAACATCAAGGCGGATGACCCTGCATCCCTCCTTACGGCTCAGGTCAGCGGCGTAAGTTACCATGCTCTTGGCCAGTCCCATACCGCTAAGATCAGGATGTACGGTGAGGAGGTGCAGCACCCTTACCTCGTAAGGTGCTGCCTCCGTAGGCCAGGTTACACCGTTATACAGCTCAACATTTCCGGTCATCCTGAAGGCGCAGACTATACGTTCATCAGAAAGTCCTATGTGCATTTCGCCGTTTTTTACAGCGCTGCTCAGGTCAGTTCTCGTCGGATAAACGTCCTTTTCCCATTTGACGCCGGTCCCGCGCTCGTGAAAAAGGTCGATCACGCTGTAATAAAACTCTATGACTTTCTCTGCCTCGTCTTCCCTTGCCTGTCTTATCTCAAAATTCATGTTACCGTCTTTATTTATAGTACTTGACTGCTGATTCGAAGAGCTTCATGTCGAAGTTTCCGGGTACGTTCTTGTAGAGACCATAGCCGCGGCGTTCTGCGTGTCCCATCTTGCCGATGACTCTTCCGTCAGGAGAGATCAATCCTTCGATAGCCAGATCCGATCCGTTGGGATTGAACTGGATGTCGTTGGTGGCGTTTCCGTCGAAGTCGACATACTGGGTCATGATCTGTCCGTTGGCTTCAAGTTTCTTAAGAACTTCCGCGGGTGCCATGAATCTTCCCTCGCCGTGTGAGATGGGAACCTGATATACGTCTCCCACCTTGCAGGCGCTGAGCCATGGTGATTTGTTGGAAGCTACTCTGACGTTAACGATCTTGGACTGGTGGCGTGCGATCTTATTGAATGTAAGGGTCGCGCAGTTCTCATCCGTATCTATGATCTTTCCGAATTCCACTAGACCCAGTTTGATGAGCGCCTGGAAACCGTTGCAGATACCTGCCATGAGCCCGTCTCTGGACTCCAGGAGTTCGGTCACGGCTTCTTTGATCTCAGGGTTCCTGAAGAAGGCTGTGATGAACTTGCCGGAACCGTCAGGCTCGTCTCCTCCGGAGAAACCGCCGGGGATAAAGATCATCTGGCTCTCGCGGATCTTGTCAGCGAAAGTCTCTACGGACTGAGCTACTTTAGCTGAAGTAAGGTTATTTATAACGAAGATCTCAGGCTCTGCTCCTGCTTCAGAGAAAGCCTTGGCTGAATCGTATTCGCAGTTGGTTCCCGGGAATACGGGGATCAGCACCTTAGGTCTTGCTGTTTTGAAATATGATGAGAATACAGGCTCTTCAGAAGGCTCATAGCTTACGTTATGAGGTTCTTCTCCTCCCTGCTCTATGTTGCAGGGATATACGGGTTCAAGCTTTCCTTCATAGATCTCAAGCAAATCATCAAGTTTCAGCTCACAGTTTCCAAAGGAGATCACCTTTTCATCTACTGTATCACCGATAGTTATGTACTCAACGCCGTCAGTTCTGAGTATCTCGGATACCACCTTCTCTTCTCCGCCGGATTCTTCGATGATAAAGCTTCCATAGCTGTATCCGAAGATTTCATCCATTGTGAGAGCGTCGTTGAACCTGAAGCCTATCATGTTACCCATGGCCATCTTGAGGATCGCTTCAGCGATTCCGCCGTAACCTGGTGTGTAGATGGCGTTTGCAAGTCCGCGCTTCGATACGTCATAAACTGCGTCGAAGATCTTATTCATCTCGCCCTTCTTAGGAAGACCGTTCTCGTCGAGTTCAGGTCTTACCAGGATGACCTTTCTCTCAGGCATCTTGAACTCTGGGCTTACCACCTGATCCACATTTCCTGTAGTTACCGCAAAGGATATCAGCGTGGGAGGTACGTGGATGTCCTCGAAGGTTCCGGACATGGAGTCCTTGCCGCCGATAGCGGCAGCCTTGAGATCCATCTGAGCATCGAAGGCACCGAGAACAGCGCTTAAAGGAATTCCCCACTTATCAGGATCTTTACCCAGCTTCTCAAAGTATTCCTGGAATGAAAGGTAAACGTCCTTGAACTGAGCGCCGGATGCGATGAGCTTGGAGATCGACTCCACTACCGCAAGATAAGCGCCGTGATAAGGCGATCTTTCTGTTATATATGGATTATAGCCGTAGGCCATGAAGCTTACGGTCCTGGTATCCTTGTCCTCAACGGAGATCTTGTTCACCATTGCCTGGATGGGAGTTCTCTGATACTTTCCTCCGAAAGGCATGAGAACTGTTCCCGCTCCGATGGTGGAGTCGAAACGCTCTGAAAGACCGCGCTTGCTGCAGACGTTTAAGTCTCCTGCGAGAGCGTTGTAGTTCTCTTCAAAGTCTGCTCCCACTTCTTTACCGAAGGGTTCTGCCTTGGGAACAACTGCTGTGATATGCTTCTCAGCTCCGTTTGAATTCAGGAAGTCACGTGAGATATCTACGATCTCCACGTTGTTCCATACCTGAACGAGCCTATTGGAGTCGGTTACCTCGGCGACAACGGTGGACTCGAGATTCTCAGCTTCAGCGAGCTTCATGAATTTATTTGCGTCCTCACCGTGAACGACTACCGCCATTCTCTCCTGAGATTCGGAGATGGCGAGCTCTGTACCGTCAAGTCCTTCATACTTCTTAGGGACTTTGTTGAGGTCTATATCGAGTCCGTCTGCCAGCTCTCCTATAGCAACTGATACGCCGCCTGCTCCGAAGTCATTGCAGCGGATGATCATCTTCGACGCTTCGGGATTTCTGAAGAGTCTCTGAAGTTTTCTCTCTTCAGGAGCATTTCCCTTCTGTACTTCCGCACCGCAGGATTCAAGGGATTCAACGTTATGTGACTTGGATGATCCGGTAGCTCCTCCGCAGCCATCACGGCCGGTCTTTCCTCCTAAGAGGATCACAACATCGCCAGCCTGAGGTGTCTCACGAACAACGTTTTCTTCAGGGGCAGCAGCGATGACCGCTCCGACCTCCATACGTTTTGCAACGTATCCGGGATGATAGATCTCATCTACCTGTCCGGTGGCAAGGCCGATCTGGTTTCCGTATGAGCTGTATCCCTGGGCTGCTGTTGTCACGAGCTTCCTCTGAGGAAGCTTTCCTGGAATGGTCTCTGATACCGGCTTAAGAGGATCTCCTGCTCCTGTAACGCGCATAGCAGCATATACGTAGGATCTTCCTGAAAGAGGATCCCGGATAGCTCCTCCTATACATGTAGCGGCTCCTCCGAAAGGTTCGATCTCTGTCGGATGGTTATGTGTCTCATTCTTGAAAAGGAGAAGCCAGTCCTCAGGCTCATCTTCTCCCGGGATCTCCACCTTCATCTTGATGGTGCAGGCGTGGATCTCCTCGGACTCATCCAGCTTATCCATAAGTCCCTGTGCCTTAAGGGCTTTGGCGGCCAGAGTTCCGATATCCATGAGGCTCACGGGCTTGGTGCGGTTGAGTTCCTTCCTTGTTCCGATATATCTGTCATAAGCCTCCCGGATGAATTCATCCTCGAAGGTCACGTTATCGATTATAGTATTGAAAGTCGTATGTCTGCAGTGATCCGACCAGTAAGTGTCGATCATCCTGATCTCGGTGATGGTGGGATCTCTCTTCTCTGTAAGGAAATATTCCCTGCAGAATATCAGGTCTCCCAGGTCCATTGCAAGGCCCAGTTCGTCGATCATTTCCTGAAGTTCCTCATCGGTCTTGAACCTGAAATTCTTTATCTGAGCTACTTCAGTGGGTATCTCATATATGGTTTCAAGCGTTTCAGGGAGCTCCATGGAAGCTTCTCTCGCCTCAACGGGGTTGATGACGTATTTCTTTGCTTCCGCCAGCTCTTCCTCGCTGAGCTTACCGTAGAGAGCGTATACCTTTGCAGATCTTATGAGGGGTCTCTCTCCCTTGGAGATCAGCTGGATGCATTCTGACGCGGATGCAGCCCTCTGATCGAACTGTCCGGGAAGATATTCCACAGCAAAAGTGTAATCAGCCTCAGGCACCTCATCCATGGTGTCGTCCAGCTGAGGTTCGCTGAAAACTGTGTTCACGGCGTAATCAAAAAGCTCCTCCTCAAGGCCCTCACAGTCATACCTGTTTAAGAGCCTTACCTTCTCAAGCCCTTTGATCCCCAGAAGTTCCCTGAGATCGTTACAGAGAGCTCTGGCTTCGTTATCCAGGCCCTTCTTCTTTTCAACGTATATTCTGTATACCATTTTTTTCACCTTTCCTCCATGGTCATACTTAAGCTTCCAAGGCACGTTTGCCTATATCTTTTCTGAAATATGCGTTTTCAAAATATACTGTCTTCACAGTCTCGTATGCCTTGTCTATCGCTTCTTTCAGGGTGTCTCCCGTTTCCGTCACTCCAAGCACCCTTCCTCCGTTTGTGAGAAGTTTTCCGTCTTCTGACAGTTTAGCGCCTGCCACATAGATGTTTTTATCTTCGGGCATGGTGATCTCGAAGCCCTTTTCATACTTCTCGGGATATCCGTCTGATGCCATTACCACGCAGCAGGCGTATTTATCTGCGAATTTCACTTCAGCTTCATCCAGCTTTCCGTCGTATATCTTAAGCATTATATCCAGAAGATCCGACTCCAGAAGCGGCAGTACCACCTGAGTCTCGGGATCGCCGAATCTGCAGTTGTATTCTATGACTTTGGGTCCCTTGGGAGTGATCATGAGTCCGAAGTAGAGGCAGCCCTTGAAGGTCCTTCCCTCTTCATTCATGGCCTTGATGGTAGGAAGGAAGATCTTCTCCATGCACTCCTCTGCCACTTCCCTCGTGTAGTACGGGTTGGGAGCTACGGTTCCCATTCCTCCTGTGTTCAGGCCCTTGTCTCCGTCATGGGCTCTCTTGTGATCCATGGATGATACCATTGGGATCAAAGTCTTTCCGTCGGTGAAACTTAATACGGAAACTTCAGGCCCTGTGAGGAACTCCTCTATTACAACTTTCTCCCCGCTCTTACCGAAGGCCTTATCCTCCATCATTGTATGTACAGCCCTGACAGCGTCTTCTCTGGTCTCGCAGATAAGTACTCCCTTACCGAGAGCAAGTCCGTCAGCCTTGACTACGATGGGGATATCACAGGTCTCAACGTATTTAAGAGCCTCCCCCATGTCGGTGAAAGTCTCATATGCTGCCGTAGGGATACCGTATTTCTTCATGAGATCCTTGCTGAAGGCCTTGGACCCTTCGATGATGGCAGCTTTGCTGTCAGGACC
>JAZQAY010000115.1:0-11263 GCA_045545455.1 Anaerovoracaceae bacterium
ATGATACGTTGGCTTTTTCTACCAGTCTCTCTACTTTTTCGAAATTATCCATGATCTTACCTCTTTCTTAAATGTATCTATCTATTAATACCATGACCGGACTTTTCGGTCCGTCATTTCCTTTTGACAGTTATCATCATAGTATTAATAAATGAATGAATCTTTTAAGAAAGATTAAAACAAGATTAAAACAAAATATTTTTTAAAATTATATCATCTGACATATACTCAGTCAAACATGCAGTCTTCGTATAACCGAAAAGACCCGCCGGCAGGCAGGCCTTTCAGTGGATCGTTGTTTCCCCTTATTTATCTTCTTCCTTTTCATCACCTTTTTTGATCAGTACGTATCTCTCCTGTTTCTTCTTTCCTCCGAAGAGCTTTCCTATCCTGCTGAAGATATGGAATCTTACGATCAGAACGATGATAACAGCCAGGATGATCAGCTGGATCGCATAGTAGCCTATCCAGTTTATGATCCCTTCGACCCAAAGCCCGAAGTTTGATGCTCCTCTCTGGATGCTTCTCAGGAGTCTCTGTCCGAAGCTGAGTTCCTCGGTCACAGCGGTGGAGTACTCGCTCACCTTCTCGATACTCACGTATACCGTGGAAAAATCGATCAGGCTGTCGTATCTCTGAAGGTCTGATGTGTACTGTTCGATCTGATACTCCGTATCCGAAAGAGCTGTTTCAAGCTCGATTATGTCGGTCATGTTCGTTGCCTGGGAAAGCAGCGCTTCCAGCCTGTCGTGCTTGTTCTTAAGGGTCTCCAGCCTCCTCTCAGTATCGAAGTAGGCCTGCCCCACGTCCTGGGCGTTCTGGCTCATGTTTACCACGTGGAGCCCGTCGCTCACGGTGTTGATGAACTCACTGAACTTGTCCGAAGGAACCCTCACGGTATAGCTGGCATACCTGTAGGAATCATCCGAGCTGTAGTAGTTCCCGTTGTCCTGGGTGATATTCTCAAAATATCCCCCTGCCTTCTCCACCATGCCGTAAAGCGTCTTTTCAGCCTCTTCGAAGTCCAGTGTCTGGACAGCCATATTTGCTGTAAAGATCAGCTTCACGTTTTCTTTGTTAAAGGAACCGGGAAGGCCGATGACTGCGCTCCCCGCATCCTCTGCAGCCGCTTCAGACTGTTCCGTACTCATTTCGTACTCCGCTCCATCCGATTCAGCGATGAACGAATTCCCGAAGCCGTAATAGCCCGCGTCCTTTGACTCATCAGCCGCAGTACCTCCGGAACCCGATGAACTTCCTCCGCAGGCCGCCATGGCGAAGGTCAGCATAAGCGCCAGCAGGATCACGATGAACTTTTTCATTTTCCTTCCCTCCTAAAAAACGTTTATTGAAAAATCCCCTTTGACTTACATACAGCCTGCCATTAAAAAATGTTGCAAAAAATTTAAAAAACACCCCCAAAATTTTTGAGGGTGTCTGAGATCTGATAATATCTTCAGCTCTTATTGATGAAGTAAAGTCCCACCAGGCAGATAACTATGCCGAGGACCTTGTTCACTGTTATTGCCTCCTTGTAAAGAAGATATCCGACAAAAAGCAGCGCTATAGCTACAAGGATAGCTTGTACAACGTTTCCGGTATTTACGTTCCATCCCACCTTGTACATGAAGATGGCTCCCACTTCCAGACCTACCATCGTGATACCAAGAACAAAAGATGCCCAGTTGGCGTGAGCAGTTATCTCCGCAGGAAGATTCCCTCCCCTGCCGATCGTGAAGAACAGCACAGCGCTGACAGCAGCGGCCACTATGTATGACACCGTCATGGCAGCGAAAGCATCCATCTCCTGAGGGATGGATTTAGCCGTTATGTGGTAGAAGATATTCGAAAGTACCAGAACCGCTATAGGCCAGTAAAATGCCAGCATTCCGTTACCTCTATTCTTCAATTACTACCTCGGGATTTTCCTTATTTGCGATAAACTTCTTGACTGTTCCGCCCAGTTCCTTCTGGATCATGGCGCTTAACTCGTCGAGAGCTGCCTCCAGCTCATCGTGGCGGGAGTTGTTCACCTGCTCGATGATCATGAAAGCGTTTGTAACTTCCTCTGTAAGCATGGTACGTACGGATTCACGCCAGTTCCAGCAGCGGCAGATAGCTCCGGTGTTGTCCTTGTAAACTACTTCACCGGGAAGAGCGGGCTCATCCTTATCGGAACCATAGGTTACGAAATACTCTCCTCCGTCAGCAACAGCCAGTCTGATGTCACCGTCGAAAGCGTCGATGTTCTCTCCGCCTACGGGCATGCCGTACTTGAGGGAGATACCGTTATAGATATCAACGAGAGGATTGATGCATCCGATCTCTCCTCCGTTGGATACACGCTTGAGAAGTGCTTCGATGGAGCATCTTACGCCCTTCTTTGTCTTGAATTCATGAAATGCGTCTCTCCATACTCTTACGACGGGATTCTCTGTCCACTCTTCAGCCTTGAAGTACTTGGCAGCGATCTTCTCGTTCTCTCTGAGCCAGGGAGCATACTTCTCTTCATCTTCCGGCTGGTTGTTGATGCCGTTACATACCAGAATGCCTATCTCGCAGTCGGGAAACAGTTCAAGGAAAGGCTTCTCCATTACAAACTTCTTCATTTTTTACCTCCGTAATATTATTCAAAAAACTCTCACAGCCGGCGCTCGATGATAAAACAAAAGCGCCTCTACCCGTATCTTCTAAGGCCTAACGACACGGATCCGCGCTGTTTCACTCACCCGGCGGCGAGTCAAATTATTCTCTTCGCGAAAATTATACAAAATCACTTATTTATTGTCAATAAAAATGTGTTATAATCAGTCTCGTTAAATAATTAATTTCGGAAGGTATTAAATGGACTATTTACTTGAACTGCAGGCGCTGAGGGAAAACTGCCCCGAAGCCCTGAACATATTACTGCTCGGTATATCCGAATTCATAACTTTCGGAGGCATCATGATCGCGGCCTACATCTACTGGTGCACCAGTAAGCGCGCAGGAGCATACATCCTGGCCTGCTTCTCCGGAGGCTACATGCTGAACCAGGTGATAAAGAACACCGCCTGCATCTACAGGCCCTGGGTACAGGATCCCAGAATAGAGCTGGCGGAGGCTGCATCAGGATCGGCAACCGGCTATTCATTCCCAAGCGGCCATACTTTGAGCGCTACCACCGTCTACGGCGGGACAGGCATTTACAGAAGTAAAAACAAGCCCTTCGTGGCCTTCATGGCCCTGATGGTGGTCCTCACAGCTTTCGCCAGAAACTGGCTCGGTGCCCACACCCTCCAGGACGTCGTGGTCGCAGCCATCGAGGGCATTATCGTTCTCATCATAAACGCCGTGATAGTCAACTGGCTGGTTAAGAAAGACGGATCCTACGCAGGCTCCCCCGACAGCGAAAATAAGTCCCTTAAAAACAGAACATTTCTCCTCATTATCGGACTGGCCTTCATCGTAGTCTCCATGATCTATATCGAGATCAAACCCTACCCCATGGATTACGATGCGTCCGGAAATCTCCTGGTCGAGCCCTACGAGATGATAACCGACTGCTACACAGGAGCCGGAATGTTCAGCGGCTTCCTCATTGGCTGGTTCATAGAAAAGCGCTTCATCGACTACCATCTCCCCAAGGAGAAGAAGCAGAGAGGCTACCGCTTCGTGTACGGCATCCTGGGTCTGATCATCGTGTACCTCGTGATCGCTCCCCTGATCACCATTCCCTTTGGTGAGCACGTCAGCCACTTCATCAAATACTTCATGGTATTCTTCTGGGTGACCGGCGTCTATCCCGCCCTGGTCAAGTGGCAGCGCAAGCGCCTCATGAGGATGGAACCCGAGGAACCAGAATTTACAGGTTCAGGAACATGGACCCGCATCTCCGGAAACAAAAACGACAAGCTGAACTAATAATATACGAATATTCTTTGTATATTTTGCATATTTCACAAAGCATTTTAAAAGGGTGTCAATTAACTTGTTTTGAAACATAATTGACACCTTTTTTCTATTACAAAGCAGCCTCGATTTCCAATTATCAAAATCATATCGCCCTTTTTAATGATTTCAGACCTTATCATTAAGCGGAAGCATGCCAATTTCTTAGTCTTAAGCCTATTATCCATATTCATTTATATACATCGGGTGTCAATTTAATAGCCGAACGCATCATTTGACACCCGTAATTAAAAAAGGTGTCAAATCCGGTTGCTTTCCAAAGAATTGACACCTTAAGCGATTACATTTATATCCTCACATCCACGGGCTCCAGAATCTCGTTCCTCTGCTCACGTTTGACCAGATGGCAAGTACCAGGAGGATCCCGCAAAACACCATGCTCAGAATATCCTTTGCTGTAAAGGGCCTTGCCATGTACCAGGTCCTTTTTTTGTTCTTTCCGAAGCCGCGGAGCTCCATGGCGTTCGATATGGTCTCTATCCTGTCCATGCTCATTATGATCAGCGGTATCAGTATGGAAGATGCCGACTTGAGCCTCTGAACCAGGGAGACTTTTTTGCTCATCTCGATACCCCTGGCCTGCTGGGCTTTGGATATCTCGTTGAATTCCTTCTGTATATCGGGAATGTAGCGAAGAGCCAGTGACACCGAATATGCTATGGAATACTTCACTCCTATCCTGTTAAGGGACGCCGCGAATTCGCTGGGCTGCGTCGTGCAGACGAAGAGCAAAATTATGGGTATCGAACTTAAGTATTTCAGCACCAGGTTGAGGTGGTACCACAGCTGTTCCGCCGTGAGGTACTTGCCTCCCCAGAGAGGCAGCAGCTGATGGCAGGTGCCGTAAAGGCCCACGCCGTGCTCAGGGCTGAACAGGAATACCAGGATGTTGTTCAGCACCATGAAAGCCAGGGTGAAACCCAGCATGAACTTCACGTCGCTCAGCTTTATCTTCGAGATCCCGAAGAGAATGAAAGCTATGATGGGAAGCGCCGTCAGTATCCTGGTGTCATAGGTCATCATGGTGGCGAATGTCCAGAGGAGCACGCAAACCAGTTTGGTGGCCCCGGTAAGTTCGTGTATCGGAGACTTTCTGGAAATGTAGTTAAAGAGGTTCTGCATTACGCTCAGACCTCCTTTCGTGCCCGATGAACCGGCTGACAAAGGCCTGCCCGTCATCTATACCGCAAAGCTTCGCAAGTCCGTAAAGGGACGTTTCCTTAAGGCTGGCCCTCCTTATGATATCTTCGTTTGTCAGGATGTTTGCAGCTGTGTCGCAGGCGATGATCTCACCGTCTGAAAATACCACGGACCTTTCGGCGTATTCCAGCATGAGGTGCATGTCGTGAGTGATAAGTATTACCGTAGTCCCCCTGCCATTAAGCTCCTTCAGGAACTCCATGATCTCAGTGTAGTGCCTGTAGTCCTGGCCTGCGGTGGGCTCGTCCAGTATCATTATCTCGGGCTCCATGGACATGATGGCCGCAATGGTCACCCTCTTTCTCTGACCGTAGCTCAGGGCGCTTATTGGCCAGTTCCTGAAGGGCCAGAGTCCGCAGACCTTAAGGGTATCGTTCACCTTTTCGGTGATCTCCTCCTCGGTCATGGTGCCTTTGTTCCTGAGGCCCATGGCCACCTCGTCGAAGATCATGGTCTTCGAGATCATCTGGTTGGGGTTCTGCATGATGTAGCCTATGTGGTCCGCCCTTTCCTTTATGGAGAGGCCGCTTATGTCCTTTCCGTCAAGGAACATGGTCCCAGTGTCCGGCGTTTCAAATCCGCAGATCACCTTGGAGAAGGTGGATTTCCCCGCACCGTTTCTGCCTACCACAGCCATCATCTCACCCTTATACAGGTCGAAATCTATGTCTTTCAGAGCATGAAAATCATCCGCTTCGGACCTGTCGCTTCTGTAGGTGAAGTTAAGGTCTCTCACTGTGAGGATGTTCTCGCGATCCTTTTCGGGAATCTCAGGTTTCTCCTCCATGAACCAGTCCTTCACCTTCTGCTTTTCGGCGTCCGTGAGTTCTATGGTATCCAGTGAGGAGGACTTCATCTCAGGTGTGATCTCCACCCCCGCATATTTAAGTGCGGTGACGTAGAGGGGCTCACGGATCCCGGCAGCTTTAAGCATGCCGGATGCAAGAAGTTCATCAGGAGTCATGTCCGCGGTTATCCTGCCCTTTTCCATGAGGATGATGCGGTCCACAGGCCTCCAGAGCACGTCCTCGAGCCTGTGCTCCACGATGATAACGGTGTCGCCTGTCCTCTTATGGATCTCATCGATCAGCTCTATGGCTTTCTTACCGGTCTCGGGGTCCAGGTTGGCCAGGGGCTCGTCAAAGAGCAGCGTGTCCACGTTATCGATCATGACGCCGCCGAGAGACACCCTCTGCTTCTGTCCTCCTGAAAGCTCCTGAGGAGAGTGGAGAAGGTGTGACCCGATGTTTACCACGTCCGCGATCTCAGCCACCCTGTCGTGAAGCTCGGGCTCCCCCACAGCGTCGTTCTCCAGCGCAAAGGCAAGATCCTCCGCGACCGTGAGCCCGATGAACTGGGAGTCCTGGTCCTGAAGGACGGTCCCCACCTTCTTCGACAGTTCGAAGATGGACATGTCCCAGGTGTCCTTCCCGTCCATGGTAAGGCTTCCCTCCTTCTCGCCCTCGAGGGAGAATGGAATGAGTCCGTTAAGGCAGTGGATCAGTGTGGACTTTCCGCAGCCCGAAGGTCCTGCTATAAGGACCTTTTCTCCGGGATTTATTTTTAGATTAATATCGCGCAGGGTATAGTCCACCTGCGCGTTATATTTGAATCCGAAATTTTTGAATTCTATCATTACTGTTCTTCCTTAAGGCTGCCCTTCTTAGGCTTAGCTGCTGCGTAAGCGATGCAAAGGATAGTTCCCACGATAGCAGTGGTCACGATGTTGGAAGCGCCTGCTACCAGTCCCTGAAGGAATACCTTGGATGCAGGTTCTGCATACATGAGAATATCAAGTGCGGGAGCTACGATACCCCAGGCGATGATGTGTCCTATGAGCTGGGTCACGTTGAATCTCACGATCTGTTTGCCGCCGAACTCGCCCTTGTCAAGCCCGAAGATCTTCTTCATGCTTCCCATAAGAAGTCCAAAGATGGCTGTGGCGAATACCCAGCTCCACCATACTCCCCAGCCCCAGCTGAAGTCGATGAGAGCATGTCCGATGAGTCCTGCCAGAAGACCTACGACAGGTCCGAAAGCTGCTGCCAGGAAGGCAAGCACGCCGTACTGGATATTGATGGTCACGTTGGGGATCGGGCAAGGGATGACAATGAATCTTCCGCATACGAAGAAGAGTGCTGCTCCGATACCGATGGCAACTATGGATTTAACTGCATTATTTTTCATGATATGATTCCTTTCTTTTCCCCTTTTTAT
Organism: Anaerovoracaceae bacterium; assembly: GCA_045545455.1. Classification (GTDB taxonomy): domain Bacteria; phylum Bacillota; class Clostridia; order Peptostreptococcales; family Anaerovoracaceae; genus RUG754. The sequence continues at coordinate 7,369 of JAZQAY010000115.1, forward strand.
GCAAAAAATTATACACCCTGTTGTCTTCCATTGTCAATTGCTGAGGGGTATGAAAAAAAGCCATGAGACGATCTCATGGCTCTTTTTGTATTTGGCTTTATTTGCTCGAAGCCCTCTGGATGGCCTTCACTATCTCGACGACAGGTATCATCAGGAATGCCAGTCCGATGGCTATGCCGTACTCTATGGGTTCTACGGTAGTGAACTCAAATGCCTTAGCGAGGAAAGGTATCTCGCACACCGAAGTGGTGAGGATAAGCGATCCCACAGCAGCTCCTATAAGGAGCCAGTTGGTGGAGCCCAGTTTGAAGATGCTTCCTCTCTGGGACCTCATGTTAAGTGAATGGAAGATCTCAGCCATGGACATGGTGAGGAAAGCCATGGTGGTTCCGTCTGCGGAGTTTGTGATCTCCCATACTCCGGTCTCCATGTAGTGACCGATGAAGTATGAAACCAGGGTCAGTATCGTTACCAGAAGTCCCTGGTACATGATATCGAATCCCATGCCGCCTGCGAAGATGCCGGCCTTGGCTTCACGGGGCTTTCTCTCCATGATGTTGGGTTCTGCCTTTTCTGTTCCAAGAGCCAATGCCGGGAAGCAGTCGGTTACCAGGTTGATCCAGAGAAGATGTACAGGCTTCAGGATAACGAAGCCCATGAGGGTCGCGATGAATATCGAAAGCACCTCGCTCATGTTGGAGCCCAGCAGGAACTGGATAGCCTTACGGATGTTATCGTAGATCCTCCTGCCCTCTTCAACAGCTCCCACGATGGTCGCAAAGTTATCGTCAGCCAGTACCATATCCGCTACGTTCTTGGTTACGTCGGTACCGGTTATACCCATGCCGACACCGATATCCGCAGACTTGATTGAAGGAGCGTCGTTAACGCCGTCTCCGGTCATGGCTGTGACGTAGCCTGCCTTCTGCCAGGCGTTTACTATCCTTGTCTTATGCTCGGGCTGTACGCGGGCGTATACCGAGATATCCCTGAACTTGGACTCGTATTCTTCGTCGTCCATCTCGCTTAACTGTGAACCGGTGATGGCCAGGTTGCCTTCCTTGAGGATACCCAGCTCCTTGGCGATGGCGCAGGCTGTATCGATGTGGTCTCCAGTGATCATGATGGGACGGATGCCTGCATGCTTGCACTCAACGATGGCGTCCTTTACCTCAGGTCTCACTGGGTCGATCATGCCTGTAAGTCCCACGAATACCAGATCGTGCTCCAGATAGTCCGCATCGAAATAGATGGGCATGTCGTCCCACATCCTTGCAGCGCAGGCAAGCACGCGGAGTGCACGGTCAGCCATGGTCTTGTTCTCACGTACGATATATTCCCTGTATTCATCCGTCATGGGAAGGATCTTGTCTCCTGCCAGACGATAGGTGCACTTGTTTAAAACCACGTCGGGAGCACCCTTGGTGAACTGGATGTAAGACCTGTCCTTAGCCCTTACAACGTCACCGAAGAATGAATCCACCCAGTGGACCGTGGACATCATCTTACGGCCTGAATCGAAGGGAGCCTCGCCCACTCTGGGGTACTGCTTCTTGATATCGTTCTTGTTCATGCCGTGAGTGTTGAGCCATGCAACAAGAGCAGCCTCAGTGGGCTCTCCTGTGACGTTCATGTCGTCATCGTTCTCAGCGTCTGAACAAAGAGCCATGGCTCTGGTGAGCATCTGCTCGTCGTCTCCGAAGTAGTCGACTACGGTCATCTTGTTCTGAGTGAGAGTTCCGGTCTTATCGGAACAGATGATCTGAGCGCAGCCCAGGGTCTCCACAGCTGTGAGCTTACGGATGATGGCGTTACGCCTGGACATGTTGGTAACGCCTATTGAAAGCACTACTGTAACTACCGCAGCCAGACCTTCCGGGATAGCAGCTACCGCAAGCGACACCGCTATCATGAAGGAGTTTATGATGGTCTCGAAATCGAAACCGCCTGCTCTTATCACCTGTACTGCGAATACTACGATACATATTATGAGCACCAGCCAGGTAAGGGTCTTGGAAAGCTGAGCCATCTTGATCTGAAGGGGCGTCTGTCCGTCTTCAGCCAGCGTCAGGGCTTCAGCGATCTTACCCATCTCGGTATCCATACCGGTGGCGGTGATCACTGCGGAACCTCTGCCGTAAACCACGGTGGATCCCATGTATACCATGTTCTTCCTGTCTCCCAGAGGAATGTCCTTTGCTTCCTCCTGGAGCATTATCATATCAACATATTTATTAACAGGAACCGATTCTCCTGTAAGAGCAGCCTCTTCGATCTTAAGGCTGGCATTCTCGATTATACGTGCGTCAGCCGGTACAGCGTCGCCAGCTTCCAGCATTATCACATCTCCGACAACCAGGTCTTCGGAGTGGACGATCTGCACGTGTCCGTCCCTCAGCACCTTGGAGGTCGCAGCCGACATCTGCTGCAGCGCCTCTATGGCCTTCTCCGCCTTGTTCTCCTGATAAACTCCCAGGATGGCGTTGATTATAACTACTGCCAGGATGATGATCACGTCCGCAAAGGACTCGCCCTCCACCACTGCCAGGACTCCGGATACCAGAGCCGCAGCCAGAAGGATGATGATCATGGGATCCGTCATCTGTTCAAAAAACTTTCTGATGGTGGATTTACCCTTGGCTTCCTCCAGCTTGTTCTTGCCGTTCTTTGCAAGGCGCTTCGCAGCTTCTTCCGAGGTGAGACCCTCTTCAGAGCTGTTCACTTCCATAAGCACCTGCTCTTTTTCTTCAAGATAGTACTTCATGCTTTTCCTCTCTGTATGTTAAGTATGGTTTATCCGCCATAACCGTGAGCCGCATAAAAAAAGACTCAAAGTATAGGCTTCCTATACATGAGTCTCGCAATTTGATGCAAGCCAGATCTTAGATCGCGAATGTTGACTTGCAACGCTGTATGCGCTTGCTACTCCCCCACGGGACTTTAGAATTTTATCATAAACGGCGGGCGGTGTCAATGACCATGGCGCCGCCTTTTTTGAATTATACGCGGCGCCGCTTTTTTTGAATTGCACACGTCGGCGCCGCCTTTTTTGAATTGCACTGTTATACGGCTTCCTTAGCTTTTCCCTCAGCCAGGATGGACTCTACCTGCTCCTTCTTCTCGAAGAGCACGCAGCCTCCGAGGTGCGACTCTCCCAGGAGTCCCTGAATCTGGAGCTGCTCAAAGAGCCTGGAGCTTATGGCATCCTTAAGTGAAGTATCCTTCACGTTTATATCCGAATAAGGTGAGAACGGACAGGGCTCTGCTCCGCCGTGGGAGTTGATGTGGAAGAAGCCTCTTCCGGCAGCCATGCAGCCTCCGTTTGAAAGCTCGTCCCCGGGGAATGAGAGGAGAACGATCTCAGTGGTGCGTCTTCTCATCTCGTCCATGGCCTGAGCCACGTATACTCTCTCCGGATCACCGGGAGCCAGATACTGCGCCTCTTCGGTAACAGGTACGAACTCTACGTAGATAATGAGCTTGCATCCTTTGTTCATCAGATCTTCGATGAACTCAGGAGAAGTTACTTCTTTATAGTTCTCCGTGGTCACCGTGATGGATGCTCCGAAGATCATGCCGTTATCCCTAAAGGTGTTCATGTTGGCTTCGATGCAGTCATAGATGCCCTCGCCTCTTCTTCCGTCGGTGATCTCCCTGTCTCCCTCGATGCTGAGCACGGGAAGCAGGTTCCTGTTCTTATCGAAGAGATCGAAATACTTTTCGTCTATATAAGTCCCGTTGGTGAAAACCGGGAAGATGATGTTCTTATATGTGCTTGCTGCTTCTATTACGTCGCGCCTTAAGAGCGGTTCCCCTCCTGCAAGCATGATGAAGCTTATACCAAGCTCATCAGCCTCTGTGAAGACCTTTGACCATTCAAAGTCGGATCGTAGCC
>JAZQAY010000116.1:0-2393 GCA_045545455.1 Anaerovoracaceae bacterium
CATTCTTTCTGTGCCTGTGCTGGCCTTTCTTATCCAAGCAGCAAGACAAAATGCCACTAAAAGACCAACAGCTGCTGCAATAACAGCAAATAACTGCATCATAATAAAATAACCTCCTGTGTATTATTCAAAGAGAGTAACTGTCACAAGTGAAATAACGATAAAAAGAATTGCACAAATGGTAGTTACCTTTTCAAGTACAGCTTCATAACCTTTACTTTTTTTCTTGCCTAAAAGCTGCTCAGCTCCGCCTGCGATGGAACCGGAAAGACCTGCGGAATTACCGGACTGAAGCAGAACGCTGGCTATAAGTACAAGGCTGCAGATTGCAAGTAAGATCATCATAAAAATCTTCATTTTAACCCTCCTAACGTATTAACTTCAAAAGTATATCACATGAGTTTTTATAAATCAAGATAATTTTCTTAAAAATCCATTGTGTTAAATGAAAAAATCAAAGCCCGTCTGCGTCTTTAAAATCAGAAGCTTTCAGGGTCTGAAGATCCTTCGGCTTAAGTTCAGTACCTTTGGATTCAAGCATGTCGGAAAGTCTGATAGCTTGAGATTCAATAGCTTCATCGAGCATTTTTCTTGCAGACCTTGCATTGGCAAAGTTCCCCTTCTCTGTCAGCTTTCTGAAGAGATCTTTTATGAGATCTGAAGCATCACTTCTTATGTAGAAGTATTTTTTCTCTGCCATGGTGACCAGTATGTCAAGAAGTTCGTCAGATGAGTAGTCATCAATCTTTATCTTGTGATCGAACCTCGATGACAGGCCCGGATTGGCATTTTTTATCATTTCATCCATCCTGTCATCGTAGCCTGCAAGGATACAGCAGTATTCCCCTCTGTGGTCCTCCATATCCTTCAGCAAAGTATCTATTGCTTCAGTACCGAAGTCCTTGTCGTCATCCTTACGATAGAGAGAATATGCCTCATCTATGAAGAGAGTGCCTCCTCTGGCGGACTTTATTACTTCCTCCGTCTTGATAGCAGTCTGACCTATATACTGCCCTACCATCTTGCCTCGGTCCACTTCAACGAAGGTATCCCCTGAAAGAAGTCCGAGATCATGCAGCATCTCACCTATTATCCTGGCTACCGTTGTCTTCCCGGTACCGGGATTTCCGGATATTATGAAGTAATATCCCTGTTTCCCTGAGTCAAGCCCCAGCTGTCTGGCTCTTATCGCGTCTATCTTAAAACGCTTGTACATCCTTTCCAGCTGGTCTTTAACGGACTCCATTCCGATGATTCCATCAAAATACGGCTTCAGATCCCCGGAATAGTCCTCATTGCCCCTGTATTTAACATGAAGGTAATCCTTATCGTCAGGTAAAGGTCTGAAGAGTTTCCCGGTATTTACAGGCTTCTTGACTTTTGCATTTTCAGAAATTTCCCTTGTTTTCGTGCTCTTTTGATGCACAGTATTTTCAGACTTATCCAGCCTTACTTCCCTGACTCCGTTATATATGATAACTTCGTTCCTCCCGTCAGGATAGGATACGTGGAACTTGCCGTCTTTCATGTTATCAACGAAGTTACCTCTGTACATTACACCTTCAGGTGATCTGAGATAACCGCTCCCATTCCTGACGTACCAGTGATTCTCGTATTTGGTGAATCCTGAATAAGTCCAGCCTCTAAGGCTTTCATCAAAATATCCCGGGCCATAATGTATCAAAGCAGGACCTACTGCGGCGTAGTCCTTTGACTCTTTTATCTCAACAGTAGTCCCGTCTGCTGTAAAACGTGACTTAAGCTGTCCATCGATGATGTCATTATGATAATCCGCTTCATGGACCGCGAAAATGGAACCGTCTTTATTATAGAACGTGGTAGTGCCGTGTCCTTCCCTTTTATTCATTTTCCAGGATCCTGTATATCTGGAATTGTTGGAAGGAAAGTAGGCATTGCCATATCCGTCCCAGCAGTCATTAGTGAAGTGTCCCTCATAAGTTCTGCCGTCTGAATATTCCATCAGACCGTTACCGGTTATGCTGTTCCCTTTAAGGTCTCCTATATAGTGATCTTCATTGTCAAATGTGAGATCCACTCTTCCATCGTTAAGGTATTTAACTTTAGCATTCATAGTATTATTAAAAGTCGATTATATCCATAAACTTGTCCGGATCCAGCGATGCTCCTCCTACCAGTGCTCCGTCGATCTCAGGCATATCCATTATGTCTGATATATTCTCCGGTTTGACTGATCCTCCGTACTGTATGATGATCTCGTCAGCAGTGTCCTCGTCGTACATTTCTATAAGGGTCTCCCTGATGAAACTGCACATATCCCCTGCCTGTTCGGGAGTGGCAACTCTTCCTGTGCCGATAGCCCAGATGGGTTCATATGCTATGACGCATTTCTTTGCATCTTCTGAAGAAATATC
>JAZQAY010000117.1:0-9451 GCA_045545455.1 Anaerovoracaceae bacterium
CTTATATAGTCCGCGCTCAGGACTTCCAGCATGTTGGTCCTGGTATAACGCATCAAACTACCCATGCTGATAACAACAAGGGTAACGATGGGAAGCACCAGGTGCTGTGCCTTGTCCATAAGCTGTCCCATAGGCGAAAGCAGATCGTAGCTTCGTCCTACTAGACCGTACAGGTCGAACCATCCGAGTTTAACTGAGAATACCAGTTTTAGAAGTGAAGCAAAGAAGAATGTGGGCAAAGATATTCCCGCAAGGGCTATGACTGAGATAGCATAGTCTGTTTTTGAATACTGCTTGGTGGCCGCTATTACTCCCAGAGGGATAGCGATGATGATCTCAAGCACAAAGGATATGAATCCCATGACGAATGAAAGCCAGACAGTATCATGGAATTTTTCGAGAACAGGCACCGTCCATTTCCAGCTGTCGCCGAACTCGCCTCTCAGCATCTGTCCGAGCCACTGGAAGAAGCCTGTCACTATGCCCCCATCCATGTTATACATGGCGGAAAGCTGTGCCAGCCATTCCTCGTAGCTCTTGGATCCGGGCTGCATGGATTTCTGTCTTGCCATGGCCTCAACGTATGAGGTGGGAAGACATCTCATCAGCGCATAGATGATGAAAGCAACGAAGAAAAGTATGATCAGTGACTGTATAAGTCTTTTAATGATATATTTACGCACTGTATCAGCTCCTCATTTAATAATTCTAAGAGGCAGACAGGGGGAGCCCCTGCCTGCCTCTGTTATCCGAGATCTTAGAGTACCTTCCGTGATCTTACTGAGCAAGCTCAAGATTCTGGATCTCTGCCATCCAACCATAGTAAGTTGTGATGTCGGGAGTTACGGTATCCATGTTAACTCTCTCTGTTGAGAAGATGATAGCATTCTGTCTCTGATATACAGGAACTTCAACTGCCCAGTCAACGATGATGTCAAGGCAAGCCTTGTAAACAGTCTTTCTGTAGGACTGGTCTAAGCTTGCACGAGCGTCCATGATGAGCTGGTCGAGTTCGGGATCAGGGATGTCATACATGTAGTTTGATCCGGCTGCTGCAGCACCTGATTCAACGCCTGAGTAGTATACCTGATACATATCAGGGTCAGGAGTTGCGCCCCATGCAGCACACCACATAGGAACCTGGTCAGCCTCGATACCTGTCCAGAGGTCGGAGGAGTTTGCAAGGTCCTTAACTACGAGGTTGAATCCGATCTTCTTGAGAGCATCGGATGCAAGGTTAAGCATCATGAATGAAGGGTGGTCACCTGAACCGTCTGCAGGGATCCATACTTCGTATTCAAGCTTAGCGCCATCAGGAGCAGCTGTGAGCTTACCATCGGAAACTGTGTAGCCGGCAGCTTCGAAGTATCCGAGTGCAGCCTGAAGAGCAGCCTCTTCCTTAGCAGCGTCATCCATGTCGGATGTGTAGATGTCATTTCCGTTTACGTCCTTGGAGAATGCGATAGCATAGTCTGCGTCAGTTGCCTGAGGAGCAGCCCAGGATGTGTTGGAAATAGGATAATTGATAACGGAAGCAGCTTCTCCATAATAGGAGTCAACTGTTACGTCTCTGTAAAGCGCGAATACTGTAGCAAGAGCCTTACGAAGGTTCTTGGAAGCGTCGGAACCGAGCTCTCCGCCAACGTTAACTGACTTAGCAGAGATTCCTAAGTAACCGTATCCAAGGTTGTCAACAGTATTTGTGGTGATCTTGTCGCCTGTAACCTCTCCGTTGGAGTTCTCAGCGGAGATAGCCTTGGCTGTATCCTGTGAATATGAAGGATCTGTGATATCGATTGTTCCGGTGATAACGCCGTTCAGCTTATCCTGATCCTGTGATTCAAGGAAGTTGATGTACTTGGTCTTGGGAGCTCCAAGATAATAGCTGTCGTTAGCTTCGAAGGAAACTACGCCGTTTTCGAACTTGATGAACTTGTAAGGGCCTGCTCCCATAGGCTGAGTTGTGACTGCTCTTACCGTGGAAAGGTCACCTTTGTCAAATCCGAACTGGTTGTTCTCATAGTCATACTTTTCGGGATCGCCGTAGTATGAAAGAGGTGCGATGGTAACGCCGAGCTGATAGATAGCAGTAGCGTCAACCTTTGAAAGCTTAACTCTTAAGCTGTAGTCGCCGGTCTTTTCGATACCGGAGATGTTGGCAGCGGATGCACCTGTCTCGATACCTACTGTGAACTGATCCCAGTCAGGGAATACGTCTGCGATTGAGCTTCCTGCGTTCTCAGTTCCTACGAGGGAAACGATGTCATTTCCGTATGCTTCCATCATGGTAGCACCGAAATCTTCGATTGTTGCGCCTGCGGGAAGTTCGAATCCCCAGTTGGCAGCACATGCTTCGATGGGATCATCTTCTGCATTGTAGCCTGCGCCCTTGCAGTAGTCTACGATCTCCTGAGCGATAGCTTCTGAAGCAACCTTGGCGCCGTCCCAGAATGCTGTCTGCTGTTCTTCTGTCCAGAAGGTGAAATCTGTGTTCTCAGGACCTGCAGCAACGATGAGGTTGCCAAGGGTATCCATTCCTGAACGATACTCTTCCATTCCTACGATAGGAAGTGCGAAGAATGTGGAAGAACCATCATATGTAGGGTCTGACAGAACGTACATTGAGAAGATTACGTCATCAGCGGTAAGAGCTGTTCCATCGGAGAATGTCATATCTTCACGAAGGTCGAAATCGTAATCTACGGTTCCGTCTGCGTTCTCTGTGATCGTAAGATCAGCGGGTCCATCATAGTGATAGCTTGTTCCGTTATACTCACGGTCTTCACCGGTCTTACCTTTCTCAACTACAGCACCCTGACGGTCTGTGGTGAGGAGGCTGACTGATGTCATTGTAGCAACGTCCTGGTCATAAGCAGTCTCTGCAAAGAACGGTGAGAACTTACTTGAGAAGTTGGAATAACCAACTACGAGAGGCTTCTCATCGGATCCTGCACTGCCGCCGCATCCTACGAATGCAAACATGCACATCGAGAGGATGAGGATGATAGCAAGAGTTTTTTTCATTTCCTTTCTCTCCTTTTAATTAAAAAAGTGTCTTTTATTCAATGGCAGAATTGCCAAAAAATAACAAATATAACAGTGCTTCTGATGTACCCTGTACATCAGAAAGGGAGTACTCCCTTTGGAATTGTATTTATAATACCTTCCATTTTAGGTTATTATAATATTTTTTTATCAAAAAAGCAAGTACAGCATTGAGTACCTTAAGGGCCAGATACAGGATGCACTTGAACACCTTTTCCTCAAAACCGTTGAATATCTGGAAGACCACCGACATTACCAGCCCCAGCACCGAAAAGAATACCATTATTATACATGCCGGAGGGATCTTATTGTTCACGTTCTCATAGATATATCCCCTGACCTTCTCCCCTTCCATCAGGAGTTTGGACAGGTTCCACCAGATGGCGAACAGGGCGCAGACCTCGCCTATATAGGGAACGATGACATAGAAGGTGTTCACCATACCCGCAGCGTCTATCGTCCCGGATCCTATCACGGAAGCTGTGAGCAGCGCGGCTGTCACGATCACAGCCGCGTATGATCTTTTGCGCTCCTCCCGGGTGCCGTCATAGATGTATGACTTCCCGCTGTATTCGTATTTTCCGGATTCACCCTGCTTGTAGTCCTTCAGGTAATCCTTTCTTTTGGGGCTCTTTGCCATTTTTCTTTCCTTTTATTCAATGCCTGTAAGGTCGAACTCATCAAGCCACTTGTCCGCCTTCTCGCAGACGCCCTTAAGGGTCTCCTCATCGAAGGGACTTGCCATCTTCGCATTTTCAAGGAGCTTCGTGAACACTTCGGAACCTCCCTGTTCAGTATATGCCATGTAGTGCTTCCAGGCGTTGTCGTAATCGTCCTGCATCATGGCCCAGAATTCAAGTGCTACGGTCTGCGCGAGGCAGTAGTCGATATAGTAGAACGGACTTGAATAGATGTGATGCTGTCTCTGCCAGCCCATACCCTCTGAGTAGAAAGGTATCTCACCATCCAGCTTCATCCATGGCATGTAGATACCGAGGAGCCTCTTCCATTCAGCGTGTCTCTCGTCCGGAGTGAGCTCAGGATGCTCGAACACGATGTGCTGGAAGTGGCCCACCATCGTTCCGTAAGGGATGAAGGTGAAGGACGTAGCGAGGTGGCTGTATAAGTACTTTCTGGTATCAGGTCCGAAGAAGTCCTCAGCGTTTCTCCATGCAAAGAATTCCATGCTCATGGAGTGCACTTCGCAGGCTTCAAGGCTGGGCCAGATGGTGTTCATTGGAACGCGCTTCCTGTTATACCAGTCGGCGAATGCGTGGCCTGCCTCGTGAGTCATGGTCTCAACGTCGCCCTGAGTGCCGTTGAAGTTTGCAAAGATGAAGGGTACCTCATAGTCGTAAAGACCTGTGCAGTATCCGCCGTTCTCCTTGCCGTCTGTGGCGATAAGATCCATCAGCTCGCCGTCCAGCATGGTATTGATGAACTCCCCTGTCTCAGGTGAGAGTCCCTCATAGAATTTCTTTGCGGCTGCAACTATGTCATCGGGAGTTCCCTGAGGTCTGGCGTTTCCGGATCTGAACATGAGAGCGTTATCTGCAAAGCTCATGGGATAGGTCTTACCCAGCCTCTCTGCCTGTTTCCTGTAGATGGAATCAGCCACGGGCACCACGTACTTGACCACGGCGTTCCTGAACTTCTCCACGTCGTTCTTATCGTAGCAGTTCCTTACCATGCGGGCATAACCCATGTCTATATAGTTCTCGCCGCCGAGCTTCTTTCCCATCTCATCTCTTAAGTGAGTGAGCTCGTCATAGATGGCATCAAACTTATCCTTGTGATCCCTGTACCACTGCCCTTCAGCCTTCCAGGCTTCCAGTCTGGTCTCATCATCGCGGTCAGTCTTATATACACCGATCTGAGAGATGGTGTAGGTCTTGCCCTTAAAGGGGATCTGAGAGCTTGCCAGGAGTTTCTCATATTCCTGGGTGAGGTCATTTTCCCTCTGCATCTGAGGAACGATCTCGGGCTTGAAGGTCTTCAGTTCCAGTTCAGCGTTAGTGAAGATGACTTCGCCGAATTCCTTTGCCAGTTCAGGTCTGAACTTCGAATCAAGGAGAGCCTTGGTCCACTTCTCGTCGTACTCCATGAGCTCAGGTCCTGCGCTGTTCCAGAAAGTGGCTTCCTTATCGTAGAACTCGTCCCTGGTATCGATGGAATGACGGATGGTCGCCAGTGTAGAAATGGTCTCCACGTGCTTGTCCAAAGTATCCTTTTCGACGAAAAGCTTCCTCGCCTCTTCATAGGACTCTGCCTTTAAAAATGCATCTGTGAGGGCAGTGATCTGCTTCTTTATCACTTCCAGATCCGGCCTCTCATATTTCATTTCAGAAAATTTCATTATCGATTTCTCCTTTGTATTCTTTGCGCCATTGGCACGAGGGTATTATATCATAATGGAATCTCACAGACAATTACAAATAAAAAAGACACCTGCATAAGCAGATGTCTTCTTACTGGCAGAGGGCACGGGACTCGAACCCGCGGGGCTTTCGCCTTACCGCATTTCCAATGCGGCTCCTTAGCCACTCGGTCAACCCTCTATGTCTAATTAAATCTTATTCGGTGCTCAAGGCACTTATTTAAATTATCATAGTTGGGAGTTTTTTGCAAGTGTTTTTTAACAATATTGTCAATTTTCTCTTCCTTGACTCATTTGCCTGTTTGTGATAAGTATAAATTATAGTTATAAAGGAGATGAGTGCTTTATGGAAAAACTTCTTTTGATATATAATCCCAATTCCGGCACCAGGAAATCCGCGAGACACCTCTCAGACGTGTCCGAAGTTTTCACGGAACACGGCTTTCTGGTGACCGCCCTTCCCACCCTTAAGCGCGGCGACGCCACTGATTACGTCAAGCGCTTCGGGCCCGACTACAACTTCGTGGTAGTCATGGGCGGAGACGGCACATATAACGAGGTGGTCTCGGGCTACGTGGAGTCCGACCTTAAGACCCCCATCGGCTACATACCCGCAGGCTCGACCAATGACTTCGCTCAGGGGCTCGGCCTTTCAAAGGACATACCTGAAGCTGCAGAAGATATCGCTACAGGCAAGCCTTCCGGAATAGACGTCGGCCTCTTCAACGGCCGTGTGTTCACCTACGTGGCGAGTTTCGGAGCCTTCGTCAAAGCCTCGTATGAGACTCCCCAGAATATAAAGAACGCTCTTGGCCATATGGCATATATCCTGGCAGGCGCCACCTCCCTTGCCGATATCAGGCCCATCCACGCCAGGATAAAGACCGACACCGACGAATTCGAAGGCGATTATCTCTTCGGAGCCGTGTCGAACTCCACCTCTATGGGCGGCGTTCTCAAGCTGAAGCCGGAGGACGTGGACATGTCAGACGGACTCTTCGAGCTACTTCTTCTCAGGACTTCCACAGACGTGCTTGAGATCGGCGATCTGGTCCGCGCAGTAGCGGAGCAAAAGTACGACACCACGCCGATGCTCACCTTCGTCGAAAGCAAGCGTTTCGAGATAGATATCCCCGAAGCCGTAGACTGGTCACTGGACGGCGAATACCAGAAAGGCGTTCAGCACATCGTCATCGAAAACAAGTATAAGGCAGTCAATCTGATAAGGAAATAAAATAAGCCCTGCACGCGCAGGGCTCTTTTTTATTTATTCTGATCGGTCTGATCGAATACGATCTTTATCCTGGTTCCCAGATCCTTTCTAGATAATATCTCGAAATGACCGTTATGCCTGTCAACGATCCACTTTGCTATTGAAAGTCCCAGACCCGTACCCTGTACTTTTCTGGTGTCATCCGCTCTGTAGAAGCGTTCAAACATGTGCTTCACGTCCACCTCAGCCATTCCCATTCCGCTGTCCTGGACCTGGATATACGGCTTTCGCGCACTACCGTCCGTACCATCCGTACCGCCCATATATCCGACGGACAGTATGATCTCATCACCCTCATTGGTATACTTGGCTGCATTGTCCACCAGTATCCTCATGGCCTGCTTTATCATGGACGGATCAGCACTGAGTCTCACATTCTCGTCCTTTACGGCCAGTCTGTATATGTGCTTCTCATCTATCATCAGCGATTCCTCATAGATCTCATTGATGATATCGTTGAGCGACACGTCTTCGAAGGTCATGGTGTTCCGTCCGGCATCTCCCCTAGCCAGGAACAGGAGCTGCTCCACCAGATGGTTCATATGGTCTGACTCGCTCTTTATAGCCGCTATAGACTCGTCAAGTATAGCCTCATCCTCTTTCCCCCATCTGTCCAGCATGTTTGCGTATCCCTGGATCACAGATATAGGAGTCCTGAGCTCATGTGAGGCGTCATTTACGAATCTTGCCTGCTGAAGGTAGGTGTCATGCATCCTCTTCAGCATGTTGTTCATCGCAGCCTCTATCCCCTTAAGTTCGGAATCTCCCAACGACAGCTCCGTCGTATTCTCCGGAGATATATGTTCGATGGCGTTCTCTATGGTGTGATATTTGGCATCATCAAAGGACAGCTTGGTCAGCTCGTCTGCCTTCAGCGCGATCTCGTTTATCGGCTGCAGAGTATCTTTTATTTTTTTGTGCTCAAAATAGTATGAGAACAAAAGATCGATGATCTGGAATATGATGACTATGATCACTATCGCCGATATCAGCATGAAAGCAGGAAAGATATTCTGCTTCAGAATGACCGTATCGCCGTTAAGCACCTCGTATGTAAGATTTACCAGACCCGAACCTTCGCTGTATATCTTTCTCGTGAGCCCGAAATCAATTAATTTAGATGTCCCTGTCCCGCCACTTCCGACAGCTGCAACTTCCGCCGCCAGAAGCCACATAAATGACATCCCGAAGAACAACAAAACATCCGCGCCAAAAAACACCCCCAGCTTCTTCCTGACCATCTGGCCGTGAAGTTTGCGGGCTATCGAAGACATGCTTTTTGTCTGTTTTACTTCGTTATGTTCTTTGCTCATCTTCTATACTGTTCCTCAGCTGGACTTTATGACGTATCCCACGCCTCTTACCGTCTGTATCATGTGCACGTCGAATACCTCGTCGATCTTCGACCTGAGGTATCTGATATATACGTCTATCACGTTGGTCTCACCCAGATAATCATATCCGCAGACCCTTTCAAGCAGGGTGTCCCTGGAAAGTACGATGTCCATGTTTTCCAAAAGCACCCTGAGCATCACGAATTCCCTGTTCGTCAGGTCTATGCTGTGACCGGCGTAGGTCACCGTATGCTTCGGGATGCTCATCTCCAGCTCCTTCCACTTAAGGATTCCCTCTTCCTTCAGTTCCCTTGCGTCAGAAATGCCTGTTGCAGTGCCCCCTCCGTCTCCGGTGAGGCCGGCAGCAGAAGACGCGATATGATGCTTCAGGGCTACCCTGATCCTTGCCAGGAGTTCCTCGATTGCGAAGGGCTTGGTGATATAGACTACAGCACCTGCATCAAGTCCGGATACCTTGTCCATCACGGCGTCCCTTGCGGTGAGGAGGATAACAGGGGTGTCCTTTACCTTAAGGAGCCTCCTCAGCACCTCCATCCCGCTCAGTTCAGGAAGCATTATATCCAGAAGTATCAGACTGTAATCCTTTTCAAGGGCCATATCGAGAGCTGTCCTCCCGTCCATGGCTTTGTCCACCTTGTAACCCTCGTGCAGGAGCTCCAGTTCTATGAACCTGGCCAGTTTTTCTTCGTCTTCAACTATCAGGATATATGCTTCCATGATCTCACCTCTTTATTTGATCTACCGGTTATTTATTGCTGTCTTCAGGACCTGACTGTCCGCCGGACTCCTTTGAAGAAAAGCTCTCCTTCACGTTATCCGCTATGTCGGAGGCCTGATCCAGGATCGTGTTCACAGCCTTGGAATCATTCTTCCCTTCTATAGAGTATCTCACTCCGAAGAACAGGGATACGAGAATGACTATCCAGATGAAGTGCCAAGTGAACAGGATTATAATGGCTGAAAGCCAGAGCGGAAGATTTATGATATCGTTTCCGTTCTTTGCTACTCTCAGCGAGTTATCAGTAAGGTATCTGAAGATCCTTCTGAAGAATCCGCCGACACCCTTGAAAGCTTCACCCTTATCTGTCTTGGCGCTCTCCCTGACAGCTTCAGAAACGTTTGCGTATTCAGTCTGTTCGGACTTCCCCGATACATACTCCGACTGCTCCGGGCCCTTGACCTTTCCGCGCTTCTCCAAAATAATCATAGCATCCAGAAGATCTCCGTTCGCTTCGTCCAGCGCTGCCTTAGCATCCTCGTATGATACGTTGGCTTTTTCTACCAGTCTCTCTACTTTTTCGAAATTATCCATGATCTTACCTCTTTCTTAAATGTATCTATCTATTAATACCATGACCGGACTTTTCGGTCCGTCATTTCCTTTTGACAGTTATCATCATA
>JAZQAY010000118.1:0-9343 GCA_045545455.1 Anaerovoracaceae bacterium
AAGGACAACACCACCATCGTAGGCGGAATGGGAGACAAGGCTGAACTTGCAAACCGTGTTGCTGCCATCAAGAGCCAGGCTGAGACAACAGAGTCAGAGTTCGACCGTGAGAAACTCATGGAAAGACTTGCTAAACTCTCAGGCGGAGTAGCAGTTATCAAGGTCGGTGCTGCTACAGAGACAGAACTTAAGGAGAGAAAGCTCAGGATCGAAGACGCTCTCAACGCTACCAAGGCAGCTGTTGAAGAGGGTATCGTACCCGGAGGCGGAGTTGCTCTTGTAAACGTTATCCCTCAGGTTTCCGAATACGTCAAGACCCTTTCCGGAGACGTCAAGACAGGTGCAGCCATCATCGAAAGAGCTCTTGAAGAGCCTGTAAGACAGATCGCTGAGAACGCAGGACTTGAAGGTTCCGTAGTAGTTGCAGAAGTGAAGAAGTCCGACAAGGGAGTCGGCCTGAACGCTGCAACAGAGGAATACGTAGACATGCTCAAGGCAGGTATCGTTGATCCCGCTAAGGTTACCAGATCAGCTCTTCAGAACGCTGCATCCGCATCAGCAATGCTCCTTACAACTGAAGCAGGTATCGTTGATATCAAGGAAGATGTGCCCCCTGTAATGATGGGTGGCGGCGCCGGCGGCATGGGCGGAATGGGCGGAATGATGTAATTCCCGATGCTTGAAATATTCTGAATATAATGATATAATACGGTCTGTATGGGCCGTATTATTTTTATTGAAACGGTATTATAAAAGGAAAGGGAAAAAATATTTATGTATCCTAACGCACATGACGGTATCAAAAAAATTTATTTAGGAGAGGTCCTGAGTCTTATAGCAGTCGTAGTCGGCAGCATCGCAGGAATTGCTGCAATTATCGGCTACAAGGCAACTGAAGCAGGAGCAGATGAAATAGGCGCCAGCGCAGCCTTTATCGGAGGCGGCATCGTAGTTATCATTGCAGGTATTCTGGCCCTTGTAGCATTCATTCTCAATATTCTCGGAATCAGCAATGCTTCCAAGGATGAACCCTATTTCAGAAAAGCGATGTTATGGCTTATCATAGGCCTTGCCGGTTCCATTGCCACAGGCATGACAAAGGAAGGCAGCGCTCTTAACCTTGCAGCGGATCTCGTTTATCAGATCGGACAGATCTTCGTAACTTTCTATGTTATTGACGGTGTCGTTTCCCTTGCCCACAAGGTAGGAAACTCGGAAGTTGCTGCTAAAGGAGCTAAACTTAAGAATATCATCATTGGAATTTACGTCATCGGTCTGGTGCTCACCGTGATCTCCAAATTCGTGTCAGGAAGCGATACGATGACAGTTATCTCCGGTGTTCTCGCAGTTATAGCACTTATTGCTATGGTGATCGGATATTTCATGTATCTGAAACTCCTCTCAAGAGCAAAGCAGATGCTGGCATAATAACACTGACAGACCTGACCCGCCATAAGGCGGGTTTTTTAGTGGAAGGCAGAAATTTTCTGCCTTCTTTTTCTTTGCCCTCTTGATTTTTTAATGTTAAAGGTATATCATAGTTAGCATAGGCTAACTAAAGTTAGTCATGACTTTTAAAGCCAGAAGGAGACTGATATATGTTTCTTGAGATAAAAGATATTTACAAATCATTCGGTGAAAAGGACAGCAAGGTGGAAGTCCTTAAAGGTGTGGATCTGGAACTGGAAAAAGGCCAGTTCTGTGTGCTTCTGGGGCCTTCAGGCTCCGGCAAGTCCACGCTTCTTAACATCATCGGCGGTATCGACAGCGCAGATTCAGGAGAGATAATCGTTGACGGTTCTTCAATGAAGGGAATGAACGATAAGAGCCTCACTAGGTACAGGAGAGAGCATCTGGGATATATCTTCCAGATGTATAACCTGATACCGAACCTTACAGTAAGAGAAAACATCGAAGTGGGAGCATACTTAAGCAAGGATCACCTGGACGTTGACGAGATAATCGATGTTCTGGGGCTAAGTGATCACGCTCATAAGCTTCCAAACCAGCTTTCAGGCGGTCAGCAGCAAAGAACATCCATCGGCCGCGCTATCGTCAAGAACCCGGATGTGCTTCTCTGTGATGAGCCAACGGGAGCTCTGGATTACAAAACTTCGAAGGAAATACTTTCACTCATAGACAAGGTGAACAGGACCTACGGAAATACCATAGTGATGGTAACTCATAACGAAGCGATCGCAGGTATGGCAGACGTTGTCATCAGACTGAGAGATGGTCAGGTGAGAGACAGACGCGATAATGAAAAGCGTGCATCAGTGGAGGATCTGGAATGGTAAAGAATCCTTTGCACAAAAGATATCTGAGGGACCTGAGGTCGGATCTCGGCAAGTACATGGTCATCTTTCTCATGATGCTCCTGTCAATTGCGGAGATATCCGGTTACCTGGTTGCCGATGAATCCATGATAGCCACTTACAATGAAAGCTTCGAAAAATACAACGTTGAAGACGGGAACTTTATTGCAAAAAAGAAACTGTCTGACAGACAGAGAGAAGCGATCGAGAAACAAGGCGTCAAAGTGTACGATCTGTTATCGGCAGACAGGGCGTTTACAAATAACAGCACCATAAGGATATTCGCAAACAGATCCGAATGCGATCTGGTATGCCTCATGAGGGGAGAGTTCCCAAAGGCCGATGATGAGATCGCAGTCGACAGGATGTATGCGGATAACAACGATATCTCCATCGGAGACACGCTCACTATGGTAAACGCCATAAGTTCATCCGGGGTCACGGAATATAAGGTCGTGGGATTTGTAGCGCTGAGCGATTACAGCACCATGTTTGAGAACAATAACGACATGATGTTCGATGCTGCAAACTTTGCTGTGGCGGTGGTGACGCCGCAAGCTTTCAGCAAGTTCGACAGGAGCCTTATTGACTGGCGATACGCCTGGACCTATGATGATCCTCCTGCTGACAAGGCAGAGGCAAATGACAGATCCGATGAGTTCCTCAAGGAACTCACAACCATAGTAAGCCTTGAAGGATACACTCCGAGGTACCAGAATCAGGCAATAACCTTCACAGGAGAAGACATGGGCTCCGACAGGGTCATGATGATGATCTTCCTTTATGTCGTGATAATCGTTCTGGCCTTTGTCTTCGGCGTTACCATATCCAATACAATAATAAAAGAATCCACGGTCATAGGAACGCTCAGGGCCACAGGCTACACAAGAGGTGAGCTTCTCAGGCATTACATGACCATGCCGCTTCTGGTCACGGTGGTGAGCGCCGTTCTCGGAAACATACTGGGATATACTGTGATGAAGGGACTGAATGCAGCACTCTACTATAACAGTTACTCCCTTACGGCTTACGAGACCAGGATCAGCGCCAACGCCTTTATCGAGACCACTGTAATACCCCTTGCTCTGATGGTTCTGATAAACTGGCTGGTACTATCGAGAAAGCTCAGGCTTTCTCCTCTGAAATTCCTTCGGCATGACCTTACCAAGGGGAAAAACAAAGGAACCGTGAAGCTGGATAAGAAGATACCGTTCTTCACCAGGTTCAGGCTCAGGATCGTTTTTCAGAATCTGGGGAACTATGTGCTGCTTCTGGCGGGAATATTCTTTGCGAATTTTTTGCTGCTATTCGGGCTGATGTTTCCAAGCGTTCTGGCAAACTATATGGAGGCGCTTCCGGAGAGCATGTTCTGCAACTACCAATATGTGCTGACCATGCCTGCCGGTGCTGTCAACGAAGACAACAAGCTTGAAAGCATGATCGGAATGATGATCTTCAGTAATGCAGTGGAGACGGATAATCCCGATGCGGAGAAGTTCACGGCGTACGCTCTTCATACGGAGGTAGTGGACGGAATCAAGGATGAGGACGTATCGATCTATGGGATCAGCCCGGACAGCAAATATCTGGATATCGAGTTTGAGCCCGGTGAAGTGTACATCTCCAGCGTATATCAGGAAAAGTGGATGCTGGACGTGGGAGACACTATAAAGCTAAAAGAGATCTACGGCGATGAGAAATACGAGTTCAAAGTCGGGGGCGTTTACCCCTATATAGGAGGCCTGGTAGTGTTCATGGACCAGGATGAGATGAATGAGATCTTTGATTTCGGCAAGGATGCCTTCACGGGGTATTTCTCGGACACCGAGATCACGGACATAGATGAAAAGTACATAGGTCAGGTGATAGATTTCGGATCCCTCAGCAAAGTATCGAGACAGCTCGATATATCGATGGGAAGCATGATGGACATTGTTTCGGTATTTGCCGTGATCATGTTTATGATACTGA
Source organism: Anaerovoracaceae bacterium (assembly GCA_045545455.1). Classification (GTDB taxonomy): domain Bacteria; phylum Bacillota; class Clostridia; order Peptostreptococcales; family Anaerovoracaceae; genus RUG754. The sequence continues at coordinate 4,287 of JAZQAY010000118.1, forward strand.
TCTACCTGCTTTCAAAGACCATCATCGAAAAGAACGCATCATCCATATCCATGACTAAGATCCTGGGATATTCCACGGGCGAGATAGGTAAACTTTACGTAATGGTAACGTCCATTCTCGTGGTGATCTTCATGGTCATAACGATACCGCTTGAGTCAGTCCTGATGACAACGGTGTTCAGGGTGGCCATCAGGATGGAGATGTCGGGATGGATACCGTTTATACTCAGCGGAGATGTTTTCGTCAAAATGATCATTTACGGGCTGGTGACGTATGCTGCCGTCGCTGTCCTGGAATACAGAAAGATCGGCAAAGTGCCCATGGAGGAGGCTCTTAAGAATGTTGAATAAAAGAATAACCGCTATATTTCTCATATTCGTGCTTTTGTTCACCCTGACATCATGCGGTGATAATAACTACATGGCTGAGGATGTGATTCAGGAAGAACCCGAAACTCCTGTTATTGAGGAAACGGAAGATACGATACCGGTGGAAGAGGGAGAAGTCAAACAGACTGTAACGATCAAGGCGGGACCCGACGGGACACCCATATCTGCCAAACTCAGGACTTCGGGGGATGATCTCGAAGAAACGGTTGAAACGGACAAGCTGCCCTTCGGCGTGAAAATAAGGTATTACCTTGAGGGGAAAGAGATAACGGCTGATGAGATAGCGGGTGCCACGGGAAACATAAGGATACGTTTCGATTATGAGAACAAGGCGGAGACGACGGTAAGCGTTAACGGTAAAGATGTAAGCACGAAGGTACCGCTTGCCTTCGTTTCGCTGGTTACAGTCCCTGAGGACAGGCTGTATAACGTAAAAGTGAATTCAGGAGGGATGACGGAGACGGCCGGGAACAGGGTTATATACGGATATGCGCTTCCCGGGATAGAAGAAGCTCTTAAACTGAGCGCAGCAAAGGAAAAAATAAAGAGTCTTGGAAGCAACATTTCTTTTGAAGAAAGTGAAAGCATACCGGAATATCTGGAGATCACCGGGTATGCGTCAGACTTTGAAATGGACTTTAGCGCGACCCTTGTTACAAATGGTCTCCTGAAGGATTCTGAGGAAAGCGGCATAAACGACATATCTGATATGATAAATGACCTTGGAGAGTTAGGAGACGGAGGAAACGAATTATCCGATGGTATTTCTGAACTCAAAAACGGCGCCGCTCAATTCGGCAGCGGGCTTGATAAATATGTGGAAGGAGCAGGAAGCCTCAAAGAAGGGACCGATATGGTATCAGGCGGTATGAGCAAGCTTTCAGAAGGTGCGAAATCCCTAAAGGATGGGGCAGCCGGCCTTTCATCAGGTCTCAGTGAACTGAAGGGAAGCGGTGAAAACCTGAATTCTTTAGCATCTGGGCTGAATGAAGGTATTGAAGCACTTCTGGAAGAATACAGTTCATCTCAGGGAGATGTGCCTGAAGATGAGATAATAGATGCGGGAACTGTTTCAGATGATATAGCGGCAGGAACTAAGCAGGCGGTAATGGAAGCTCTTTCAGGAAATGAGACACTGACCGATGATGAGAAGACAGCACTTGCCGAAGCTGCCGGGGTCGCAGCAAAGGAAAAAGCGTTTTCCCAGCTGTCCTCTATAAATGGACAGTCGGGGGAAACAGAATCGGATCAGTCCGACCTTACACCGATGATACAGGGGCTTCTGGAAGCATCATCCGGCCTTAAGGATGGGGTGGCAGCATACACCGGCGGAGTATCACAGGCTGCATCAGGTGCTTCAGTCTTAAGCGACGGGGCGTCGCAGCTGGCATCAGGTATAGATGAACTCTCGGGAGGCATATCAGAGCTGGTAAAAGGAGCTGATGTACTGACGGCCTCGGGGAAAGCTCTTTCAAAGGGTTATGATGCCTTGGAATCAGGCATAGGAACGCTGAAAGACGGCATAGATGAGATCAATCGCGACGTTTTCCAGAAGATCGGTTCACTTTCATACGGAGCCCTTCCGGATACTATCGAAGGATTGAAAGCGATGAGAATTGCGGATAAAGGATTCACCGCCTGGGACACCTATGATGGAAAAGAAGGCAGCATAGTCTTCATACTTGAAACGGAATAAGGATCATAAAAAGAGCCGTCCATTTTGGACGGCTCTCTTTTCTTATCTCGTTATGGCTTTTTTTGCTTTCTTTATGGCCTTCTCGCTGCAGACCAGTCTGCAGAGGTGGCAGCCCACGCATCTGCTTCCGATTAGCGTCGGCCTTCTGGTTTCAGGGTCGAACTTTATGGCCTGATGGCCTCCGTCCCTGCAGGAGATGTAGCACCTTCCGCAGCCGTTACAGAGCTCATGGATGAATACGGGGAAGAGAACGGTGTCTCTTACGATTCCTTTGTGATCCACTACTGAGGCGGATGCTCCGCCGATGAGACTTCTCAGGGAAGATACACCCTTCAGCTTCATGTACTCTGTAAGGCCTTCTATAAGGTCCTCAACTATCCTGTATCCGTATTGCATTACTGCAGTCGTGATCTGGACGGACCCGGATCCGAGAAGGATGAACTCAAGGGCATCGATCCAGGTCTCGATGCCGCCTATACCGCTCAGGTGCATATCCCGGAGTTCAGGACATCTGGACATATCTGAGATGAATCTTAAAGCGATGGGTTTGACCGCTGCTCCCGAGTAGCCTCCTACTATTGATCTTCCGCTTACCGCAGGCTCTGCCACGAGCCTGTCGATATCCACACCGGTTATGGAATTTATGGTATTTATGGCTGATATGCCGTCAGCGCCGCCGCGCTTGGCGGCAAGGGCGATGGGTACCATATCCGTTATATTCGGTGTGAGTTTGGTAAGCACCGGAAGGCTCGTTCCGCGCCTTACGGCTCTGGTGAACTTCTCGACGAGCTCCTCGGACTGACCGATGGTAACTCCCAGTAAGTCGGAATCCATATTAGGGCAGGAGAAATTGCATTCTATTACGGATGCGCCTGCCTTCTCGCAAAGGGATGCGAGCTCGGTCCATTCCTCTTCATTCTGGCCCATGATCGATGCGATTATCACTTTGGTGGGGAATTCATCTCTCAACTTCTTGAAGATCTCAAGGTTCTCCTTGACGCTGTGGTCGGACAGCTGCTCTATGTTCTTGAATCCGCTGAAAGCGTGTGAACGGCCCCTTAAGACTGAAAACCTGGGTGAGGCTTCGTGCTGAGGGAAGGTGCAGATGGTCTTGAAGGACGCTCCTGCCCAGCCGGCCTCAAAGGCGCGTTTACACATGTCGTAACTGCTGGAAACGACCGACGATGACAGAAGGAAGGGATTTTCCAGAGGAACGCCGCAGATATCGGTCGAAATATCAGCGCCTTCCATAACGGGATCGGGCAGGTTCTGTCCGTCCTTTTTCGTCTGGATGAACATTTGACGGATGTCAACAGGCGATTTTTTTGCGTTTCGGATACAGGCTTTTTCACAGGGAGCACTGCAGTCTGTGCAGTCAAAATCCAGTTTTTTGATGGCGCCCCTGTAATTTCTGAAATAGAGCGAGCGCAAAATATCTCCAACGGAATCGCTCTTGGGGCACGCCTTGGAGCACTCCGGATCGTGGCAGAGCAGGCATCTGTTTATTTCGGACCTGTCAAAAGACAGTATATATTTATCGGATCTTTCAATCATGAGAAACTCCTTTCCGTACGACTGTTATAGTAACGTAATTTTACCATATTTTGTATTAAATAAAAAGTGAAAAGAATACATACAGTGGCAATGAGAATTAAGACGGCACTTTAAAAAATTGCTTTAAAGTGTTATAGTATTCTTTGTTGAAAGATAATGAACAAGAGGTTTGAACAAGTTGAAGGAAATTATCTGGAAAAAATTCATAAAGGATCACGAAAACGTAAAGGATCCTGAGGTAAGGAGCAGATATACGGGACTCACCGGCTTCATGGGGATAATCGTGAATACGGTGCTTTGCGTGATTAAGATAATCATCGGTCTCACCATAAACTCCATCGCGGTCATGGCTGACGGTATCCACGATATGGCTGATTCGCTGGCGGCATCTGTGACCCTCATCGGAGCATATTTTTCAAAAAGACCTGCGGATGAGGAGCATCCCTACGGCCATGCAAGATCCGAATACATCGCGAGCCTCGTGGTTTCGGGGATCATCATGCTGGTGGGTTACGAACTCCTCAAGAACTCCGTTCTGAAGTGCATGCATCCGGAGGAGTCAGAGTTCTCCTGGGCAATAGTCGGCTTCATGGTATTTGCCATACTTTTAAAGGGCGCAAGTTCTTTGTTCATCATAGCGACGGGTAAGCACATCGGGTCGCTTCCTGTGATCGCAGCCGGAACGGACAACAGAAACGATGTCATAACCAGTATACTGATTTTGATAGGAATGCTGGTGCATCACTTCACGGGCTTTGACCCGGACGGATATCTGGGCATCCTTATGTCAGTCTTCATTCTTTACTCCGGATTCACCCTCATAAGGCAGACCGTGGATCAGCTTCTGGGAGCCAGGCCGGATCCTGAGATGGTGAAGGAGATGGAGGAGATCATTGAGTCTCATCCGGTAGTCCTGGGAGTCCACGACCTGGTGATCCATAATTACGGCCCCGGAAGGACCTACGCCACCTTCCATGCAGAAGTGGATGCTGAGAGCGACCTGGTGGAGCTACACGATGCGCTGGATCATATAGAACGCGAAATAGAGGAAAAGATGGGAATAAACGTGACCTGCCATATGGATCCGGTATTCTCAGACGATCCTGTGAGAAAGGAACTCAGCGGGGTCATCGGAAAGGTACTTGAAGGATATGATGCGGTCAGGGGATACCACGATCTGAGGATCGTTCACGATGAGGACAGGACAAAGGTGAGCTTCGACGTGGAGATCGCTCCGGGAAAGGAATTCTCAGGCGAAGAGATATCCGGGAAGCTGGCAGATGCGGTAAGATCCATGAACGGAGACCTTGAGATGGATATAAACTTCGATCAGGCATATACGGTTACGAAGTAAATGAAAGAAAAAGCTTATGAGATAGCTGAATACGTTTCCCGCGCAGGCGGCAGGACATACTACG
>JAZQAY010000119.1:0-5837 GCA_045545455.1 Anaerovoracaceae bacterium
CACAGGGCAGGCATAGGGATCACCGAGAATTCAGATGCCCTGGTATTCATCGTGTCTGAAGAGACAGGCATCATATCCAAGGCTGAAGACGGCAAACTGGAGAGGATGCTCACTGCTTCAAGGATAGATGAACTCCTGAAGAGCATATATATATCTCCCGAAAAGGATTCGATCCTTGACAGGGCTTCCAGGATACTGAGGGGAGGTAAGAAGAATGCTGAAAAATAACAGAGTAGCATTTATACTTGCCCTTATAATGGCCATAGCTCTGTGGGCATACGTCCTGGGTACTGTGGACCCGGTGAGGACGGTAACGCTAAAGGATATCCCCATAAGGCTGCTGGATCAGTCTGAACTGTCCGATGAAAACCTGGTCATCACCTCTATGGATCACGAGACCATAAACGTGACTTTTACAGCCAAGAGGTCTATAGCCACCAAGATAAAAAGCGACGATTTCACGGCTGTTGCAGATCTTCAGGGGATCAAGCTCGGTGACAATATGATAAAGATAAGCGTCACCAGGCCAAGCAATATCACTCTGGAATCGATCTCCTCGGAATATCTGAACGTTACAACTGAGCAGTATATCACAATGGAGAAGGATATCGAGGCTACCATCATCAATCCTACCGAAGAGGAGACGGAGCCCACGATAATCAAGATGTCTGCGGATAAAGTTGAGGTATCAGGAGCAAGTTCCGCGGTCAACAGAGTCAAAAAAGTCGTGGCAGAACTGGATGCTGCCAGAATGGAGCCTGAACCGAAGAGCATTACGGCGGAACTCAAGGCGCTGGATGCAAACGGCGAAGTGGTGGAAGGCGTAACGCTGGCGTTCAGCAACGTGACGATCACTGCTGTGCTCCAGAGCACCAGAGAAGTGCCTCTTGAAGTTCCTGTAACGGGACAGGACAGCGGATCGGTAAACAGGACCATTAAAGTACCTCTGACAGTTGTAATAAAGGGCGACGACGAATCCATCAACGCCGTTGAAAAGATAACCTGCGAGACGGTGGATCTCTCGGATTATTATGAGAGTGCTGAGATCCATCTGATACCCATACTTCCCGACGGAGTGGAACTTTCAGAGGAGTCCGTAAATCCTCTGGCTCAGGTGACCGTGTACAACGCGGGAACGGTGACCCTTGACTTTAATGAGAACGATATAAACGTGACGGGGATAGGGACAGGAAGGTCTGCCAAGATATCCAGCGTGAATATCAAGATAACCGTCAAGGGAAGGTCTACCGTCATAAATGCGCTGACCAAGGATAACTTTATCCTTACAGCTGACGTGACGGGACTTGAGGATGGCACCAATTCAGTGAAACTGAAAGCCGTATGTGATTATGAAGGCGTTGATACGGTCACTACTGAACCCGAAAACGTTCTTATAGAAATAGAAACTTTGTGATAAGGAGCATAAATGAGATACGATATCAGAGATATAAGTCTGGCCCCCTACGGCCATCAGAAGATAGAGTGGGTAAGAGACCACATGCCTTTGCTCAGGTCTCTTGAGGATGAGTTCAGGAGGACGAAGCCCTTCGAGGGAGTGAAGATATCCCTTTCAGTACACCTTGAAGCCAAGACAGCATACCTTTGCAAGGTCCTGGCTGCCGGCGGGGCTCAGATGTCCATCACCGGATCAAACATACTTTCCACCCAGGACGACGTGTGCGCCGCACTGGTTGAGGACGGCCTTTCGGTGTTCGCCTATCATGATGCAACGATGGAGGAGTATGAAAGACATATCGAGATGTGTCTCGAGTGCAAGCCTAACATCATCATCGACGACGGCTGCGATCTGGTGACCTGTCTTCACGAGAAGCGCCCTGACCTGGCTGAAGAAGCCTGGGGCGGATGTGAAGAAACCACCACCGGTATAATAAGGCTCAAGGCTCTTGATAAGTCAGGTCTCCTCAAGTTCCCCATGATGGCGGTGAACGATGCCGATATGAAGCATCTTTTCGATAACCGTTACGGAACAGGTCAGTCCACCTGGGATTCCATAATGAGGAATACCAACCTGATTATCGCAGGAAAGACCGTAGTGGTTGCAGGCTATGGCTGGTGCTCCAAAGGGATCGCGATGCGCGCCAAGTCCCTGGGAGCTCAGGTGATCGTGACCGAGATAGATCCCGTCAAGGCTATAGAGGCCAAGATGGACGGCTTCAGCGTGATGCCCATGAAGGATGCAGCTCCTTTAGGGGACATCTTCTGTACGGCTACGGGATGCAATAAGACCATCAACACGGATCACATGATGACCATGAAGAACGGCGCCATCCTGACCAATTCCGGCCACTTCAACTGTGAAGTCGATATGGAAGGCCTTTACAGGATAGCGCTTGAGAGAGTGCCCAGACGTCACAACGTTGAAGGTTTCAAACTCCCTAACGGAAAGTGGGTGGACGTTATTGCTGACGGCAGGCTTGTAAACATCGCCGGTGCCGACGGACATCCCGCTGAGATCATGGATATGAGCTTCGCAGTACAGGCTTACGGAGCTTTATATATCAAAGAACATAAAGACGAACTTCCTAAACATCTGATCAAGATACCTGAAGAGATCGACAAGATGATAGCGTCCAGACGACTGGAAGCCTGGGGAATAGAGATAGATACCCTGACAGAAGAGCAGGAAGCTTATCTTAACAGCTGGCAGCTGTAGGAGGAAAGCAAAATGGATCTTGAAATGATCAGAAATGAAGCAGCCAGGGCTGCTGAAGAAATCGTTGAAGCATCTCATATCGGAGAAGGGGATATACTCGTGGTAGGATGTTCTTCTTCCGAGATACTGGGAGCTCACATAGGCAAAGGATCGAGCCTTGAAGCGGCACAGGCCGTTTATGAAGGCATCCAGAGCGTTCTTAAGCCCAGAAAAATATACCTTGCAGCACAGTGCTGCGAGCATCTTAACAGATGCGTGATAGTTGAGAAGGCAGCTCTTCTTCCCGGGACCGAGATATGCAACGTGGTACCACAGATGCACGCCGGAGGATCTTTTGCAATGACCGTATATCAGAACGCCGAAAAGCCGGTGGCGGTGGAGGAGATCAAGGCTGATGCAGGACTTGACATCGGAGATACCCTTATAGGGATGCATCTGAAGCACGTGGCAGTTCCCGTCAGGATAGAGCAGAAGTCTATCGGAGAGGCTCACGTAGTGGCAGCCAGAACAAGACCTAAATTCATAGGCGGATCCAGGGCAGTTTATGATGATAAGCTTTCCGGAGGAGATATCCCCAGATAGATCAGCCTGAAGATTGAATGAAGACTGAGTGAAAACCCCCTTGCATTTCTTGACCGAAAGGGGGTTTTTTAGTATAATATATCAGTAATGATTTGACTTGGAGGATATCTGATGAGATTTTTGACAATAGTTACCGGAATCATTTTTATGGCAGGCGGAGTATACCTGGTTACCCAGGAAGGGATTACCTTCCTTTCTGTGGCATTCCCCGTAGGTATTCTTTTCCTGGCAGCAGGACTGATCGAGGTTATCTCACATACTTCATACAGAGAAAAAGGAGACGACGGGACATGGGTACTGATAGACGGACTGACTACCTTCGTTCTCGGAGCTCTCATACTGCTCGGTAAGATATCACAGGACGTAGTAGTTCCTCAGGTGCTGGGCCTCTGGGTACTCAGCACGGGTATCAGGAACCTTGCCAAGGCGTGGGATAAGGTAGAAGTCAGAAACGGACTGTTCTATGACCATCTGGTGGTGGGACTTGTCAATCTCATTGCCGGCTTCTATGTTTTCTTCAACCCGGATATCTTCAATCTGGCTTCCATAACGCTGATCGGCTTTTGCGTCGTGGTACAGGGTATCAACATCGCCAACGCCGGACTTACTATCAGGATATACAAGCCTGACGTGATAAAGACCAGAGACGAGATACTGTCAGACGCCGCTAAAAGGGCCAGGGATGCTCAGATCGCAGCCAGGGAGGCACTTGAAGCAGCCAAGGCTGCACACACGGAGTTCAAGGAGGTGGCACTTACACCTGCAGAACTTCTCGATAAGACTCTCATGCCAAATCCTTCAGAGACAGCTGAAGATCCTTTGAAGGGGCTTTCTCAGAAACTATAACGGAGATTATCATCCATGATGAAGAGTGAATATGACGTGGTAATAATAGGCGGCGGGGTGTCAGGAATGACTGCCGCCGTTACTCTTAAGAGGGCAAGGCCTGCATGGGACGTAGCTGTTTTTGAGAAAAAGGACGTTTTCCTTAAAAAACTGTCCATGACAGGAAACGGCAGATGCAATATCTCCAATGCAGACTGTGACGGGCTCGATGAGGTGAAGGACTTCCTGGACAGCATCGGAGTCAGTTTGAGATGCGATGATGAAGGAAGATTCTACCCTTATTCAGAGGATGCCAAGGACGTCTGCAGACTGCTGATAAGATCAGCGGAGGCTTGCGGCGTTGAACTTTATACTGAGGCGGTGGCCGCTGATCTGGAAGCTATACCCTTAAGCGCTGATCCCAGGGGAGGCTTCCATATTTTGATTGAGGGAGATGATGATCCCATATACGCCGAAAACCTTGTGCTTGCCACAGGAGGCAAGTCCTATGCGAACTGCGGCACCACAGGAGACGGATATATATTTGCAAGGCGCCTTGGACACAGCGTGACCAAGCTGGCTCCTGCACTGACGGCCATAGAAGTAATGGATAATATCAAGGTCCTGAAAGGCGTGAGGACTAAGGCCAAAGCGTATCTCTACAGAGACGGAGAGCATCTGTTATGCGAATCAGGGGAGGTACAGTTCAGAGAGGATGCACTCTCAGGAATATGTATAATGAACCTCTCGAGATACGTTAAGCCCATTAAAGGGTTTTCTCCTGAAGACAGCTTCAGGCATTATGAGATAAGACTCGATCTTACTCCTGATTTCAGTTCTTCTGATATCGCAGAAAAGCTGGTAAAAAGAATGAAAGTCATGGGATATGACAGCAGCTATGCAATGAAGGGTCTTGTCAAGGAGGAACTGGCTTCATATATAGCCAGAAAGGAAGGCGTGTTCTTCGCAAGATGGAACGGAAAAGACGTGAGTCCGGAAGAGATGGCAGCTTTCCTTGCGGATGAGCTTTCTGACCTGAGATTCACGGTGAAGGGACTGAAAGGCTGGAATGAGGCACAGGTGACTTCCGGCGGCGTAAGTCTAGACGAAATCGATGAGGATACCATGGAATCTAAGATAGTTCCCGGCCTGTTCATAACGGGTGAGACTCTGGATTACGATGGCCCATGCGGAGGATATAACCTGAACAACGCATGGCTTACCGGTATCAGGGCAGGAAAGGGACTTGCCAGGTAAGGATAAATAATGAAAATTGATCAGATAAGACTGGAACTTGGGGAGAGTACTGAACTTCTCCCCAAAAAAATACAAAAAAAGACCGGGAAAAAGGTGAGAAACTGGAGGATCATTAAGGAATCCATCGATGCCCGGAATAAAAAGGACATCCATATGGTCTATTCGGTGGAGATCAATTATGATCCATCCGATGAGATCGGTAAGCTAGACATACCTGAAGTTTCATCCCTGAAGCGTCCCGTCGTGGTGGGTTTCGGCCCATGCGGGATCTTTGCCGCTCTGGTGCTTGCAAGAGCCGGACTCAGGCCTGTGGTGCTGGAGAGGGGCATGGACGTGGACAGGCGTACGGAACAGGTGGAGGCCTTCTGGAGTGACGGGATACTGGATACCGAATCGAATGTACAGTTCGGCGAAGGAGGAGCAGGCGCCTTTTCGGACGGCAAACTCACCACTGGGATCAAGGATCCCAGGATAGCCTTTATCCTCAGGGAACTTAAGG
>JAZQAY010000120.1:0-66851 GCA_045545455.1 Anaerovoracaceae bacterium
GGTAAAGCCGTTTACGTCGGAGATCTGCTTGACCTGTACCCATTTGCCCTCTTCAGGGATCGGTGCAGGTCCGTGATATGCGCCTTTGTTTACGGGGCACATGTTCTGTACTTCTTTAGTGTAGATCATTTTTTCCTCCATATCTCTTCAGGCACGCCTGAAAAGTAATCATAATCCTATTATTTCTTTGATGAGTTCGGGTCTTTCGACCTTTTCCTCAGATATCTCAAAGGCCTTGGCGGCCTCTTCAAGTCCTTCCTTTACCTTGGCAGGATCATTTCCATAGAACGTAGCGAGAAGTTCTCCCTTTTCGACCCTGTCGCCAACCTTCTTGTTGAGGACGATGCCTGCAGCGAGATCGATCTCGTCCTCTTTTGTCTCTCTTCCTGCTCCGGTCTTCTGTGAAGCGAGGCCTATCTGTCTCGCCATGATAGCGCTGACGTATCCGCCCCTATCTGCCCTGAGTTCTTCCTTTATTGAAGCCTGAGGGAACATGGAATAATCGTAGACGATATCCTCGTTTCCTCCCTGGGCGTCGATGAATCTTCTCATCTGGGCCAGTCCGGTGCCGCTTTCCAGAGCTTCTTTCGCCATTTCAAAACCCTTTTCAGGGGTATCCGCCCTGCCGCCTAGGTAGATCATTATTCCCGCAAGGCGTTCACTGAGCTCTGTGATATCCTCAGGCCCTCTTCCCTTTAAGGTATCGATGGCTTCCTGCACTTCCAGGGCATTTCCCACAGCCTTGCCGAGAGGCTGGTTCATGTCCGTGATGCATGCTACAGTACGCCTTCCGGCATCGTATCCGATATCCACCATGAGGTCTGCAAGTGTCACCGCATCATCCAGATTCTCCATGAAAGCTCCGTCTCCGCACTTGACGTCAAGCACTATGGCGTCAGATCCTGCTGCGAGTTTTTTGCTCATGATGGAGGATGCGATAAGTCCGAAATTATCTACGGTCGACGTAACGTCCCTGAGAGCATAAAGTTTCTTGTCCGCAGGTGTGATGTGACCGCTCTGGCCCATTACCGCCATGCCGATACCGTTCACCTGAGCCAGGAACTCGTCAGGTTCAAGAACCGTCCTGAATCCGGGGATGGATTCCATCTTATCCACCGTGCCGCCTGTGAAACCCAGACCGCGGCCTGACATCTTGGCGATTGGAACCCCGCAGGATGATGCAAGGGGAGCTACCACGAGGGTGGTCTTATCTCCGACTCCTCCTGTTGAATGCTTGTCAACTTTGATGCCTTTTATAGAGCTGAGATCCACGGTATCTCCGGAGTATCTCATGGCTGCCGTAAGGGTATATGTCTCCTCTCTTGAGAGACCCCTGAAAAAGATCGCCATGAGAAGCGCTGATACCTGATAATCAGGGATCTCACCCTTCACGTACCCGTCGATCCACCACTTGATCTCTTCCGCGGTAAGCTCGCCGCCCTCACGTTTTTTATATATGATATCATTCATATTGAAACTCATAAGATTATCTCCTTTTTGAATGAAGTGCCGAAGCCGGTGCCCTCAACTCCAAGCAGGTCGCAAACCGTTGCTCCCAGATCAGCAAAGGACGTTCTGATCCCCAGGTCGACCCCCTGCTTGAGCTTCTTTCCGTATGCGATCACGGGAACGTATTCCCTGGTATGATCCGTTCCGGGTGCAGTCGGGTCGTTTCCATGATCTGCGGTGATGAACAGGACGTCATCATCAGACATGTGTTCAATGATCTCAGGGATGCGGGCGTCGAACCTTTCGATGTTTTCACCGTATCCCTTGGGATCGCGCCTGTGGCCGTACTTGGCATCGAAGTCCACAAGGTTCGTGAAGATGAAGCCTTCGAAATCCTTGTCAAGCGCATCCAGAGTATTGTCCACTCCGTTCATATCGTCCTTATTATGTACGGATTCTGTCACTCCGGCACCGTTAAATATATCGCTGATCTTACCTACGGCGTAAACGGTCTTCCCGGCTTCCTTTATCTTGTCCAGGATGGTAGGTCCGAAAGGTGTGACAGAATAGTCATGTCTGTCAGAGGTCCTCTCCCTTTCACCCTCATCGTTTATTATATACGGTCTGGCTATGACCCTGCCGCAGGCGAACTCGCCTACCAGCATCTCCCTGGCTACCTCGCAGTAGTGGTAAAGGGTGTCCAGTCCGAATTTATCCACGTTAAGCGCGATCTGGAACACGGAGTCCGCTGATGTGTACACGATAGGCTTGCCTGTCGCTTCTGATTCATCTCCCAGATCTTCTATGATCTGAGTTCCGGACGCAGGATAATTTCCTATGCACTCCGTTCCGATGGCTTCTTCATATTTCTCCATGAATTCTCTGGGGAATCCGTTTGGATATGTCTTGAAGGGAACGTCGGTCTTAAGTCCGGCGATCTCCCAGTGACCGGTGGTGGTGTCCTTTCCCCTGGAAGCTTCAGCCATCTTGCCGAAGCAACCCACCGGTTCCGGTGATGCGAGTCTTCCCTCCATTACTCCCGGGATGTTTCCCCAGCCGAGCTTTAACAGGTTAGGGATCTGAATGCCATTATTGAACTCCCAGATATGTCCGAATGTATCGGCTCCCTTGTCTCCATAATCAGCCGCATCAGGCATCTCGCCGACTCCAAGGCTGTCAGTTACCACGATAAGTACTTTCATTTAAAGCCTCCTATATCAATCTCAGCGGTCTGGCATCCAGATAGTCCAGACTTACAAGCTTATACTCTACTCCGTTCAGAACGCCCTTCAGGCCGCGTCTGAACTTTTCCCTTCCGTGGAGGTGACCGTAGACGCAGGTCTTCACTCCATATTCGCTCATCAGTTCCGTGAATCCGGATACCTGATGCTTGTCGTTTGTGGGAGGATAATGGAGCACTCCGATGATCTCCTTAGCTCCCTTCTTCTTTCCATCCTCCAGGGAAGCCCTGAGCCTCAGGAGTTCTCTGGAATATATCTTCTGATCGTGTTCATCGAAGCCCTCGGTGCCCGGGCAGTTCCAGCCCCTGGTGCCGCAGATGGCCAGGTCCCCGATCATATACGCTTCATTATGTACGAAGTTCATCTCAGGATCCCTGATTATCCTCTTTACCATGTGGCCGGATCCGTTGTCCTCTTCGATCTCTTTTCCATAGAGCAGATCCAGTACTCTGTGGGATGTCCACCAGAGGTCGTGGTTGCCCTTGAAGAAGATCTTCGTGCCCGGAAGGCTCCTGAGCCAGTCCAGGTCGTACTTTGCCTCTTCAATGCCAAGCCCCCAGGAAAGATCTCCTGCGACTATCACGTAGTCATCCTCTCTGATCTCCTCTGTCCAGTTTTTATACAGCTTTTGCCAGTGATCCTCCCACTCCGGTCCGAATACGTCCATGGGCTTGTCTACCCCCGGCGCAAAGGAAAGGTGGGTGTCACCTATCGCAAATAATCTCATTCTATGTCAGTCCTCATCGTTCAGATAGAAAGCTTCCGAAAGGCCCAGCATCTCGTCTGATTCTCTTCCATCCAGAGCTTCCACTGATCTGAGTTTTCTCTCGATCGCCCTGGTCCTGGTCCCTACCAGTTTATCCAGTTCCTCATCCGCCTGTCTGAGACGGCTCCTGGTCTGCTCAAGCACCTTGCCGAAGGTGCTGAACTCGGTCTTCACAGCTCCCAGGACTTCCCACACCTCGCTGGTGTGCTTCTGTATGGCCAGCGTCCTGAATCCCATCTGGAGGCTGTTTAAAAGAGCCGCCATGGTGGTGGGTCCTGCCACGTTCACCTTGTAATCCCTCTGAAGCACCTCCACCATGCCGCGGTTCACCACCTCAGCGTATAGTCCCTCAAAAGGAAGGAACATTATGGCAAAGTCCGTCGTGTAGGGCGGAGCTATGTATTTATCCCTTATGTCCTTAGCTTCCTGCTTGATGGTCTGTTCCAGCATCTTCCAGCACTTCTCCGCAAGTTCCCTGTTTCCGCTGTCGTATGCATCTCTAAGCTGAGCATAACGGTCACCCGGGAATTTCGAGTCGATGGGAAGATATACCGGTCTCTCACCATCTCCGGGAAGTTTGACGGCGAATTCCACCCTTTCGCGGGAGCCCGGGACTGTGGCTATATCCTCCTCGTACTGCTCCTTTGAAAGGATCTCGTCAAGGATCGCCCCAAGCTGGACTTCTCCCAGAATCCCTCTGGTCTTAACGTTGGAAAGCACCTTCTTAAGGTCTCCCACTCCCTGAGCAAGGCTCTGCATCTCGCCTACGCTTTTATATACCTGCTCCATGGACTGCCGCATATATTCAAGCTTGCGCTCGTTTTCCACCGCCATGGATGATATCCTGGCGTTCATGTCCATCAGCCTGGCGTCTACCTTGGCGCCGTTTTCCTGAAGCCTGCTGTCTATCAGGTCGTTGGAGTTTCTGCTCATGTCCAGATAGGCCTTGGCCATGGCGTTGACCTCACGGTTGAGGCCGCGGTTCGACATGATAAGAAAAACGATCAGCACCAGACTCAAAGCCACTATCGTTGCCAGGAACAGTATCAGAGTATTCGTATCAAGAGCCGCAATGGTTTCGTTCATATCTCAATTATACCCTTTTATGTGTGTTTCATATGACGGGAAACTGTTCAGCCGGTGACCGCCCGAACTTATCCAGCGCCTTCTTTAACTAATATATCATATCACTTTTCAGAGCAAGAATCAACCGGACATTATGTGTATCATCGTCTGAGCCATACAGCGTTTACCTCAGATGAAAAACGCAATATCCGGGTTATTGGCCTGAAAAGTGACATACTATTTGATCAAATAACTTGTATAAACATGTTATTTTTGTTAAAATTAAATAACTATACAAAAAATCAGCGTATTCTTTGCTTTTGTTGACAGAAAGAAGGGACTAATCATGATAACCGGAGCAGAAGCTATGGTGAAATGCCTTGAGGCAGAGGGAATAACCAGAATATTCGGATATCCCGGAGTTGCCATAGCACCATTTTATGAAGGATTGTATAATTCCAGCATCGAGCACATCCTCGTGCGTCAGGAACAGGCAGCAGGAAATGCAGCGTCGGGATACGCCAGAGTATCCAGGAAGCCTGCAGTATGCGTCACCACCTCCGGGCCGGGAGCTACCAATCTCATAACAGCTCTCGCCACCGCCTACGCTGACAGCATTCCCGTCATCGCCATCACCGGTCAGGTATCCTCCGATCTTCTCGGAAAGGACGTCTTTCAGGAAGCTGACATGACCGGGGCTACTGAATCCTTCACCAAATACCGCTACCTGGTAAAAGACGTGAACGATATTCCAAGGATATTCAAGGAAGCCTTCTATATCGCAAACACAGGCCGTAAAGGTCCGGTCCTGATCGACGTTCCCATCGACGTGCAGGAGGCGAAGCTCAAGAAGGATTTCAAATATCCGGACAGCGTCGAGATCCGCGGCTATAAGCCCAACACCAAAGGAAACAAGCAGCAGCTCTCCAAAGTCATCCAGGCCATAAAGCGCGCAAAGAAACCCATCATCTGTACCGGAGGAGGAGTCATCCTCGGAAACGGCGAAGATCATATAAGGCGTTTCTGCGAGAAGTTCAACATCCCATGCGTATCCACCATGATGGGTATCGGAGTGCTTCCCAAGGCTCATCCCCTCTATTTCGGCATGCTCGGAAATAACGGCAAGCCCTACGCCAACAGAGCTATCGCCCTTTCAGATCTCATGATCATCGTAGGCGCCAGGATCGCTGACAGGACAGTCCCCACTCCCGACAAGCTCGAGAGCCAGGTGAAGATCATACATATCGATATCGATACCGCTGAGATCGGTAAGAATCTGGGTCCCACCATTCCTTTGGTAGGCGACGTAAGGAACATCTTTGACGAACTGATCAAGGAAGATATCCAGCCCAAGGCTCAGTCATGGATCGACGAACTGAACGAGATCAAGCACAGCACCGTCGACACCAGAGTGTTCAGCGACAAGCTGGTGAACCCGAACATCCTCGTTCAGAAGCTCGCTGAAAAGATGGACGATGACGCGATCTACGTAGCTGACGTCGGACAGAACCAGCTCTGGTCTGCTGACAACTACGTCATGAAGAAAGGCCGCTTCCTTACCACCGGTGGCATGGGGACCATGGGATATTCCATTCCTGCAGGCATGGGCGCCAAGATGTACGCTCATGACAAGCAGGTGGTGTGCGTCATAGGCGACGGAGCTTTCCAGATGTCCATGAACGAGCTGGCTACGATCAAGGATCACAGCGTTCCCCTTAAGATACTCATCATCAAGAACCGCTACCTGGGCCTTGTGAGAGAGTATCAGGATAAGACTTATGACGGTCATCACTCCGGAGTCGAACTCTTCGACTATCCTCACTACGACAAGATAGCCGAAGCCTACGATATGCCCTACTTCCACGCCGGAACCACCGGGGAGCTGGACAAGGTACTCGACGGCTTCCTCAAATGCAGCGAAGCCTGTCTCATGGTATGCGACGTAGATTCAAAGGATAATTCCAAGTAAGGAGGTAACCGGATATGAAAGGCATTTTTACAGTACTGGTAGAGAATAAGTCCGGTGTGCTTTCACAGATCTCCGGATTGTTCGCAAGGCGCGGTTTCAACATAGACAGCCTTGCTGTAGGCGAAACAGAGCGCCACGATATCTCATCCATGACCATAGTCTCCACAGGAGATGAGAGGACTATAGATCAGATCGAAAAGCACCTCAATAAGAAGATCGACGTCATCAAGGTGAGAAGGCTGGACGAAGCCCAGACCATCTCCCTGGAAATGATGCTGATGAAGGTGTCATACAACCCCAATAACAGAGCAGCTCTCATCGAGCTCTGCACCATCACCGGAGCCAAGATCATGCACGTTTCACCCAAGCATATAATACTTGAGCTCCACAATACTCCGGATTTCATCGAGAACTTCATCGAGCTCGTAAGGACTTACGGCATAGTTGAGATCCAGAGGACCGGCACCATATCGCTGGAAAAAAATTAAAACAAAGAAGGTAAGTTAAATGAAATACGATTTCACAAGCATACTCGACAGAAGAGGAATGGACGCCATAGCAGTGGATCCCGGAACAGACCCCTACGGTATCGCACCGAAGGGTAAGATCCGCGAGGGCTTTGACGTCATACCCATGTGGGTAGCGGACATGAACTTCGCCACCGCTCCGACTATTATCGAGGCCATAACAGAACGTGCGAAACATCCCGCTTTCGGATATTTTGCTCCGAGGAAGGAATACTTCGACAGCATCGTGAACTGGCATACGAAGAGAAACGGTGTCAAGGGTCTGGAAGCAAAGCATATAGGCTACCAGAACGGAGTGCTCGGCGGAGTGATCAGCGCTCTTAAAGTTCTTTGCTCCGATGGCGATAACGTGCTTGTGCATGCTCCCACCTATGTAGGCTTCCTGGAGGAAGTTGGAGCAGTTGGATATAACCTGGTGGGAAGCGAACTTAAAAAGGACGGGAACGGCGTATGGCGCATGGACTACGAGGATATGGAGGAAAAGATAAAGAGATACCATATCCACACGGCCATCATGTGCTCCCCTCACAATCCTACGGGAAGAGTATGGGAACGCGAAGAACTCGAAAAGGCTTACGAGATCTTCAGGAGAAACAACGTTTACGTCGTATCGGATGAGATCTGGTCAGACCTCATACTTGAAGGCTACAGGCACATACCTCTTCAGTCCGTGGACGAGGACGCAAGAGAGCGCACGGTCGCCATGTATGCTCCATCCAAGACCTTCAATCTGGCAGGACTTCAGGGAAGCTATCACATAATCTATAACGACTATCTGAGAGACAGAATATCCCGTCAGTCCGCACTTCCGGTATACAATGCCATGAACGTGCTCTCGATGCACGCTCTTATCGGTGCATATAAGCCCGAAGGCGAGGAATGGCTGGATCAGCTCAGAACAGTTCTCTCTGAGAACGTGGACTTCGCCTGCGATTTCATCCATGAGAATTTCAAAGGCGTGGAAGTCTCTCACCCTCAGGGAACATACATGCTCCTCCTGGACTGCGGAGAGTGGCTTAAGGATCACGAGAAGACTCTGGACCAGCTTCTTGAGTCCGGCGTGGAAGTGGGCATTCTCTGGCAGGACGGACGTCAGTTCAACAGGCCTGACTCCATCCGTCTCAATCTGGCGCTTCCCTCCTCAAGAGTGGAGGAAGCATTCAGAAGGATGAAGGAATACGTATTCTGAAATAAATAGAAGCAAATAAAAACTCCGGTCAGGATATGTCCTGCCGGAGTATTTTTTCGGAACTATTATGCAAGGGCTGCCTTTGCCTTTTCGCAAAGTGCAGTGAAACCTGCTGCATCGTAGATAGCCATCTCGGAGAGCATCTTACGGTTGATTTCGATACCGCTCTTCTTAAGACCATCCATGAGTCTGGAATAGCTCATTCCGTTCATTCTTGCTGCAGCGTTGATCCTTGCGATCCACATCTGGCGATACTGTCTCTTCTTAAGCTTTCTTCCTACGTAAGCTGATCTTAATGATCTCATAACAGCCTGGTTAGCAACCTTGAACTGCTTGGATTTAGCACCGTAGAATCCCTTAGCCTGCTTTAAAACTTTTTTATGTCTCTTATGGGCATTTAAGCCGCCTTTTACTCTTGCCATATTTCTTACCTCCTATTATTTAGCCATTGATCTGAGCATTCTCTTTAAGTCTGCTGATGTTAAAGTAGTAGCTTTTCTTAAGCCTCTCTTACGCTTAGCAGCTTTCTTGGTAAGAATGTGGCTCTTGTATGCCTTGTTTCTCTTTACTTTGCCGGATCCTGTTAAATGTAATCTCTTGCATGCACCTCTGTGGGATTTCATCTTGTTCTTTGCCATGATGTGTTTTCCTTTCTATATGAATCGATTCTGTAACTGTTGAAGAATCTGCCGGTCTGGATGCGATCCGCGCACCCGGCCCTGTCGGCAGAATTACTTATCCTTGTCGGACTTGGGGCTGAGGAACATATTGATGCCTCTTCCCTCGAACTTGGGCTTCTTATCGACCACGCAGATATCCGATAATGACTCTGCGAAATCGTTCATCACCTCAATAGCATGGTTGGCGTAATCTCTTTCTCTTCCTCTTAAGCGAAGGGATACCTTGACACGGTTTCCTTCCTGGAGGAACTTTGACGCGTTCTTTGCCTTAACCTGAATGTCATGTTCTTCGATGAAAGTTGAAAGTCTTACTTCCTTGACCTCTGTCACCTTCTGTCTCTTCTTGGCGTCCTTTTCCCTCTTCTGGATCTCATAGCGGTACTTGCCGTAGTCCAGGATCTTGCAGACCGGGGGATTGGCGTTGGGAGAAACGTTGACCAGATCGAGATTCTTCTCATCGGCAATGCGAAGCGCTTCCTCAATGGGAAGGATCCCCAGCATGTTGCCTTCATCATCGATAACTCTTACTTCTGCGTCACGAATTTCTTCGTTGATCAATGCTTCCTTGCTAATGGTAATTTCACCTCCTGAGTATGTCGTTCCGACAAAATAAAAGCGGATGTAAAGAAACATCCGCGCACACTGACTCACAGTGATAAAGTCTCTATCAACCTGAACGGGACCATTCTCGTCAGGTGAGAAGCGGATACTTCTTCTTCGTTACTGAACTAATATAACACTCCGTCCCAGCCGTGTCAAGGTGTTTTTAGGGTTTTTCAAAAGTATTTTTTGCTGTGTTTTAACATATGCAGGATCAAAAAATAAGGAACACCTGTTTACTTTTTGTTCGGCATATGGTACAATTATTGCGAACAGACGAACATACATACTTTATTTTGATATTTGATATATTTAAAGAGGTGTTTGACATGCTTAAGCCAAGACAGCAGAAGATCCTTGAATTCATGAAAGAAGAGATCTCCACCAAGGGTTATCCTCCTACGGTGAGAGAGATATGTTCCGCCATAGGCATCAAATCCACTTCCACCGTCCATAAGGACATCGAGACCTTGGTAAGCGAGGGCTATCTTAAGAAAGACCCATCAAAGCCCAGAGCTTTAATGGTGGTGGATCCTAAGACCAAGTCCGGTCACGTAGACGCAGCCGGCACTGCACAGGCTGCTGAAGGAGATGTTCTTCCATATAATGTGGTGGAAGTTCCCGTTGTAGGCCGCGTTGCAGCAGGCGAACCGATCTTCGCTGAGCAGAACATCGAGGATTCCTTCCCTCTTCCCGACCGCTTCGTTAACGGCGGTAACAACTTCATGCTGAGAGTCAAGGGAGAATCCATGATAGAAGCAGGCATCATGGACGGTGACCTGATCCTGGTGCAGGAGACCAGCGAAGCCAGAAACGGCGAGATCGTGGTCGCCCTCATCGACGGTATAGAGACAGGTGCTACGGTCAAGACCTTCTACAGAAGAAACGGTAAGATCTACCTCACCCCTGAGAATAAGACCATGGGCCCTATCATCGTGGACGATGCCACGATCGTAGGCAAGGTCAAGGGTGTATTCAGGTATTTCAACTAAGTAAGCAAACTAAAAACGGGCTCGGGCCCGTTTTTTTTATTGTCATCCTATGACCAGCGGCACCAGCACAGGCACCGACAGGCACATCAGAAGTCCTATTCCGAAGCTGTAGACCACGGTATCTTCTCTGGCAGACCTTTCAACTATGGGCATGCACACGTCCATGGCAGCCACTCCGGGAACTGCGCAGGCCTCCACATAGCCGATCTTCTGGGCCAGGAAAGGTATTCCTATTATTCCTGCAACTTCCCTTAGTACGTTATGAAGGAAACTTATGGCAGAGGCTACTGGGTATCCGGCCTGAAGTATGACGTTAGGCGCATATGTATACCAGCCGAAGCCGCAGGATATGGCGATCCCCTCCCTGAGAGTCATTGGAGATACGGCAGCGTATATTACGCCCCCAAGAACGCTTCCCAGAACTGCCGCTATGGGGAAGATGATTATCCCTGCTCCGGCTTTTTTAATGTTTCTGAAGACGGAGCCGTCCAGTCCTAATGTCAGTCCAACGGTGCCTATCAGAAGAACGAGGCAGGCTGTGAGGTATGGATCCGACTTTATCATGAACTCATCCTGAACTCCGAGTTTTTTATATATCAGGAAATAACCCACAGACATGCCCAGGGCGACGACGATGCCTATGATGATCGTCGATTTGATCCCTCCTACGTCCGTCTTTGCATCCCTGGCCATTTTCTGATCCTTAGGCACCCTTTCATCCCCCACGTTTCCGTAGCGGTCCATCTTAAGTATCTTTCTGGAAAGAGTGATCCCCAGCACGCTCATGACTATGGTTATTATCGTAACTATGAGCGACTGTATGCCGATGGTCCCCAGGGAATCCACGATCTCCTTGTTGGCACCCATCCTGAGTCCCATCAGAAGGACCAGGAGATAGACCATGATGTTCATGGCGCTCTCTACCCAGCCCAGTTTTTCTTTTCTGTCGCGGAGCTTCATTCCCACGATATACATGAGTATGAGTGCGCTCCAGCACATTGCAAGTAATTTCATACGCGATTATTATAAAAACTCCTTAAATTCTTCAGTGCCGGCTATTCTCAGTCCCATGGATCTGAGTATCTCAGATGCCTCTTCCACTGTCCTTCCGCCTTCGTCCACGTCCATTACGGAGTTTGCGACTCCCATAAGGCCTGACTTCGGAGGTATGATGGACGTTATGAGATTGGCTCCCGCATCTATCCTTTCCTTAAGTCCTGCGATGCCGTCCACGTCAAGGGATGCCGGTATCAGGGCCTTCGGATAGAGGATCCTCATCAGTGCGATTATCTTAAGTTCCTCCATGCGATCCGGAGTCCTTACGTTCTCCATAGGGCTTCCCGGCTGAGGTACGAAGCTCATGACCCTAACCTGCCTGGCCCCTATCTCACCCATGGTGAGCAGGGAATCCGCCACATCTTCAGGTGTCTCGCCTACCCCTGAGAGTATGCCCTCCTCGATGAACATTCCGCAGTCCCCGGCATGGAGTTTGGCGTGCATCCGTTCGTCGTAGTCCTGATCCTTTCTTAGTTTCCTGAACAGTTCCCTGTTATGGGTCTCCTGATACAGCGCAAAGATATCCGCGCCGGCATCTTTAAACTTATCTATGATCTCGTCAGGCACTACTCCCGGGGATATCATCACCGGCGTTCCCATGTCCTTGAGCTTTCTGATTATCCTGAGGACCGTTTCGAACCCTTCCCTGTGGTACAAAGGATCCTCGCCCATTGTAAGGTCAATGAGGTTTACCCCGGAATCCACCAAAGCCTTTGAAAGGGCAAGCACCTCTTCCTCGGTCTTCCTGTATCTTCCGATCTCGTTTGACCTTCTGAAATAGCAGAAGTTGCAGTTGTTTCTGCAGTAAGTCGTGAAATACACGAAGCCGTAGGCGAATATCTTATCTCCCTGGACCTGACGTCTTATCGAAGACGCACGTTCAAAAAGAGCCTTTATTTCTTTTTCATCATCGAATTCGAGAATGCGTACTATCTCTTCTTTAGTCATTTACAGATCCTATTTATGCGTAAGGTCTGAACCATACGTGTCAAAGAATGTCTTGGAATACTTGAGAAGTTTCCACTCCGGCACCTTGCACTTAGGGCATGGCTTGACGGCCCACTTGTTCCTGAGCCAGCGGGCTGCCCTGGAGTTCCTCGAGTTATACACCCTCAGCTCCTGTCCGCAGTGGGTGGTGATGATGGCGTATTTCCCATAGCTCTCTATCGACTTTATTCCGTGAAGTATCCCGCTCCTCGCAGGCCAGAGCTTCATCTTTTCCAGAAGGATCAGAAGCTCCACGTTCTTCCTGTAATATCTCTTGGTATCATCAGCCATAAGTCTCTCCTTATGATGACAAGCCCCCGGGACTCTCAGACCAAGGGGCTATAATAAGTGGCGAGGTGACCGGGAGTCTCACCCGGCTATCTGGATTTAGAGTCCAGGCGATCAATACGATCCTCACCCCTCGTATTATCACGGCATGGTCTTGAGTATCTCACCAAGCATCATAGCCGTTCCGATCTCAAGGTTATCATAAACAGCGGTATTTTGCAACCTTGCTGCAGCTTTTTCGTCCAAAGAAAGGGGCACTCCGGGGCTGGCATAGTAAACCTCTTCACCAAGGTACTCCTCTGTGAGCCATCCTCCCTCATTCGTGAAATCAAGAATGAATCTGTAGTTCTTTATCTCTTCATAAGAACCGAGGACATATCTCCCCGTTTCAAGGGCATTGAAAGCATCCACAGCTTTAGGATCCTTGTCGTACATATCGAAATCGATATCATGGTTTAACAGGATCTGGACTGCCTCTTCACCTACCAGACCATTTCCGATCACAAGGACCTTTTCTTCAGATATATCAAAGCCCGCTCTCTTCATCATGGCTCTGAGCACCATGATGTATCCCAATGCAGTTGCATAGTTGTTCTCGCCGAAGCTTCCGTTGTCCCTGCTGAAAGCCAGATATCTGGTATCGTCTGCCATGAATATGACGCCTGCATCCATAAGTATCGAACTGTAGATACCGTCTACGTCCGTCTCCTCCGGAACGCAGGTCCTGAAACCCATGGATCTGATGATTGAGCTTATGCAGTCAGAGAAAGAGCCTATTATTCCCTCGCCCTGAGTCACAGGAACAGCTGCCACCAGCAGCTCCGATGCGTACCTGTCATATCTTTCCTTCGATATGCCAAAGGTATCCATCACCAGCCCCGCAAGATCGAAGCCCGTCCTGAGCTTCAATTCGCTGTTATACTTATCCATGCCGTCCGTCATGTGATCTATCCATTCAGTCTTAAGTCTGGTCATAACCGACTCCTTTCTATATGTTCAGCGGTTCACCGTCGATAAATGAAAGCGTTCTCCCATACCTCTTGATGGTGCGCCCCTTATCCAGCGCCATGGTGAGCCTCTCTATACCGAAACCGATACCCACCCAGGTATCAAACACTCCCCAGTTGGCATCCAGGAAATGGGGTCCATATGAACCTGAGGCCACTTCCATTCCGTTTATCAGTATGTCGAACGAGACCTTGCCGTAAACCTCAGAGTCCTCCTGTACGAATTCGTATTCGCCTTCCTTGAGGCCCAGGGCTTCCATGGCGTTAAGCGCAAGCCTTTCAAGTTCCTGAAGCTGCTCTCCGTCCTTTACGGAAGCCAGTTCCACGAGATTAAGCATGGTGAACTCGTTCAGGTGCTGTGCACCCTGAGATTCCTTCCTGAAGCAAGACCCCATCTCAAAGATCTTAACGGGCTGTTTGGTGATCCTAAGGAGCTCCCTCATCTCAACGTAGAGATTCGGGGCAAGCATAGGTCTTAAGCAATGCTTTCCGTCCACCCAAAAGACCTGTTCCAGAAACTGCGATCCCGAGTCTATCCCCATCTTCTTAAGGGAGTCCTTCGATATGATCGTAGGAGTTATCACCTCGGTGAATCCCTCGTCCATAAGCCACTGGCACATCTTATTCCCCGTTATGCGGTATTTCGTCATGTGGCGGGATCCGAGAAGATCGTAGATATCGTTTCTGGCATATCTCGTCAGTTCCTTTTCAAGCTTTCTGAAATGCTCGTTTCTCTCTTCCTTTGTTTCAAACTCCCTGTCCTGCTCCTCTTCAGGGCAGTTCAGTTCGTTCAGCCTTTCTGACTGTGTAACAGTGTATTTCTCCATTTCAGCACCTCGTGCTCATCCTTTCCCCAATTGATGAATATTCCCCTGAAATCGGACGCAGAGTCCTTATAGTCAGTCATGGTCTCCATGGAGCCCATGAAACATTTTCTGAAAGTGAGAGGCCCGGCATCCCTCATGATGTGCTCGCCCTCCTGAGTTATGACGCCGTTTGATTTTTTATAGTTCTCATAGGCGCAAAAGATCTTTTCCTGACCCTTTCCCGCAGTGTTCTCATCCCTGAATCCGCCGTAAAGAGTGACGTCCGTCAGTTCCTTAAGGAGGTTCATGCCAGAAGATTTAAGAACCGCTATGGGCGTCTGGCTGGGTATCCTGGCGTCGATCTCAAGGACCTTAAGGTCTTCCCCATCGTCGATCACTTCCACGTCCATTATTCCTTTGAGACCGACCAGTTCGGCCAGCCTCACCGCGATATCTGAAAATCTTCTCAGTTTTTCTTCGGGAAGTCTTACCGGAGAAGTGATCATATAGCAGTCGTATCCCTTGTCCACGTGGACTTCCGTCACGGTATAGGTCCTGTAGTTTCCCGGCCTTCCTATGACCTCGATGGAGTAAGAGGGTCCCTCCAGATACTCCTGGATGATATCTCCTTCTTTTTTCTCCTTAAGCGCCGCTTCCAGTTCATCCTCAGTACATATTTTCTTTACTCCTGTGGATCCGGACCCGTCAGACGGTTTCATAACGTAGGGAAGTTTGCCTTCAGGATAATACCTGGGGCACGGTATACCGTTATCCATGAACAGCCTGTCCGACTTTATCTTTGACTTTGTGATCTCATATGCGGCCGGATCGAAAGCGAGAGGCTTATGATACCTTTCTGCAAGTTCGCAGATCTTGGCCAGAAGTTCATCGTTTTCGTTTGCAGGAAGTATGATGTCCGCCTCCCTGAAGGCTTCAAGTACGGCGGGGGCCTCATTCACCAGATCTCCCGGTACGAACCCGTAAGCCAGCCCTCCCGCCGGAACTTCAGGATCTATATCTATCAGTATGCTTTTCATGCCGCAGGCTCCGGCTAGGTAGCATGCCTCCGTGCCCTGCAGCCTTCCTCCGATAATACAAATTTTCATTTAAAACCTCATGGCAAGCATGTATTTTTCCTGGAAGTCAGATCTGGTAGCAAGTTCTACATGTTCTATCGTTTCCGCAGCTTTTACGGTCTCACCGAAAGCGTCCTCTGAAAGGAGAGCCATGGAAGCACCGATACCTGCCGAGTTTCCGATCGAAAAGATCTTATCCCTGTCTATATCGGGAATGAGACCGCAGTTTACGGCGGATTCCTTTCTGATGTATGAACCGAAGGCTCCCGCTATGGATACCTTTGCAAGATCATCTTTGGACATTCCGAGTTCGCTCATAAGCGTTTCCTCGCCCGCCTTGATGGCTGCCTTGGCAAGCTGGATCTCCCTCACGTCCTTTTGGGTTATCATTATGTCGTTTCCTTCAGGGTCCTTATACAGGGTGAGATAATATCCCTCTTCATTCTTGCCCACGCTGTCTATGATGGCCTGAGGAACGCCCTTCTTTAAGAGTTTTTCAGGAGGCAGAAGTTTTCCTGTCTTATCAACAACTCCGGTCCTGACCATCTCGCCTATGGCGTCGATTATACCTGAACCGCAGATGCCTGTGGGTTTACAGTCTCCTATTACGCCTATCTTCACGCCCTCCTCCGAAAGGTCCACCCTTTCGATGGCTCCGGATGCCGCACGCATGCCCTGAGCGATCGAGCTTCCCTCAAATGCGGGTCCCGCAGCAGTTGAACATGTGGCTATCCTGCCGTTTCCGCTGAAGACGATCTCCCCGTTCGTTCCTATATCGATGAAGAGATGTCCCTTATCCTTATCCAGGATATCCGTTGCTATAAGGCCTGCGGTAATGTCAGAACCAACATGGCCCGCGATGTTCGGAACAAGCTTGAGCTCTGCGTCATCGGCTCCCTTAAGGCCGAGTTCTGCAGCCTTCCTGAATACCGGTCCCTCAAACTGAGGTTTGAACGGCGATACAGCCAGACTTCTCGGATCCACCCCGAGAAAAAGATGAGACATGGTGGTATTCCCTACCACGACGTACTTTCTGATGGCTGAAAAGTCGTAGGCCGATCCTTCGATGAAGCCCTCCACCGACTTATTGATGCCCTTTATCACGCTCTTGTGGAGAGCCTCCAGGCCCTTCTCGTTTTCCATGGTGTATTGGATCCTGGAAATGACGTCGGCCCCCCAGGTTCCCTGTGGATTGGTGAAGGCGTCGATATCCAGCATTTCTCCTGTCTCCAGATCCCAGAGCATAACTACTACGGTGGTCGTTCCTATATCCACGGATACTCCCAGGCACTCACCCCTGTCAGCCTTAAAGCCTTCAGGAAGCTTCACCAGTTTCTTTTTTCTCTTAGCGGTAGTCTCCACCTCAGGAACCGTTACAGTCATGCCGTCCTCAGGAGCAACTGCACAGGCAAGTTCATATTTTTCAACACCTATAGCAGTCCTTATCCTCACCCGGCATTTGAGGCAGGTACCCTTGCCTCCGCAGTTGCCGTCGATGTTCACACCGACTTTGGAAGCGCACTCAAGGATGGAACCAAGGGCCTTCCCCTTATACTCTATGTTCATGGGCATGAATCTCATTGAGATCGTTTCGCCCTCTTGTTTTCTTCTCATATTTATCTCGCAGAAGTCACAGCCCTTGGAATTTCCCATGCATCTCATGCAGGCCGGCTCCTTCTCAAGTTCGTGATTCAGCACAAAAAACAGTCCGGCACAACTCTTCTGCGGTATCATCATACCGCTGTCCCTGACCTTGACACCTATGGCGCCTGCGTCCAGGATCTTTTCGAATTCTCTGGTACGGCCTACGAACATGCCGTAATAACCGGGGCCGAACTCCTCGGACAGAATGACGTCCTTACCGGGGAAGCGTTCCTTCATGTCGGGGATCACGTAGTCCTCCCTCAGGGCTTCAATCCCGGAATCCACGTATGAATTCCCCCAGATATCCGCGAAGAGGAATTCCATGATCTTATCCTCAGACTCAAAGAGACATTCTCCCACGGTCATCATGTAGATGTATATTCCCTCCACGTACTCAGGAGGGATCCTGGTGAAATAGTTGCAGTCCAGGACCGCGTCCTCAATGCAGATCTTACCGTCTCTGAAGGCTTCCGGGCCGACGAACCTCACCACCGATCTGATGTCGATACCTTCTACTCCGCTTTCTCTGGCCTTAAGACCTTCTGCAAGCATCCTCTGATGTTTCCTGGAACCTCCCGGCACGATGCCGCAGGTATTGAGAAACCTCTTCTCAGCACCGGCATGCGCCCTCTCTTCACTTATTCTTATTACTTGATTCAGCATTTGTTTTTTATGTGTATTATTTAAGCAAAAGTATGTGATTCGGATATTCCACAGCGTCGGTACTTAGCGATTGCCAAGCTTTCAGCGCAGGCAGAGCTTAGTACCGTTACGCGAGGACAAAGTGCAAACGGTCCGAATCACATACTTTTGATTACCGGGAATGCACTTGAAAAACAAAGGGTGGTCCGTCTCCTTGACTTACCACCCTGTTGTTATAAAAGTTGGTTTGTTTCTGAATTCAGGTTAGTTCTAAGTCAGTTCTCTTATTTCAGTCCTGCCCTCTCCTTGAACCTTTCAACGGAGTTGATCTTGATGTCGAGAACTTCAGCTATCCTGAACTTGGCTGCCATGCCGTTGTTTTCTTCTTTGCAAGGCTCTACGTGGCAAAGTCCAAGTCCCATATCTCTTCTGACATCGGACATTGTTACTACGTCGCATAATTCTGCAACGGTCACACCGAGCTTAGAAGCTACATACTCCTTCGCCTCGTCGATCTTCATCTTCTTGGCGAGCTGCATTCTGAGTACCAGGTCACCTGCCGTACGTACTCCTCCCATGCCAGCGCAGATAGCATGTGTAGCCTCCTGGCCCAAAGGATCACCTACGCCTACCTAGAAGCCGTCGATCTTACCCAGCTCGACGAGAGCTTTGTCAGCTCTTGACATTACGTCAACGGGCATGATCTCTACCATCGGGATACCGCAAACACCCATACCTACGTCAGCGTGTACGGGGATGTTGGCTACCTTGGTGCAGGCCTGTACGAAAGTGATTACTCTGGCCATGTTCCATGCAAAGGATTTGTTGCAGTTGGTATTGACTACAAGTCCGAAAATTGAAGCTCCGGCCTGCTCAGCAAGCTTTACCTGATCATGAGGATAAAGGCCTGCGAGACGCTTGCCGTTGTATTTCAGCTTACCATGCATACCGAGAACGAATTCTCCTGCCATTCCGATCTCAACGGGGAAATCGGGATATTTGGTAGTGATGGCTTCACAAGCTCTGAGAGCGGCCAGGAAGTCCGCATCACCTGCTGCTCCGCAGGTGTCAAGGTTCATTCCGTCAGCTCCTACGTCATAAGCCTGATCAGCTACATAGCAGATGTCCTTGATGGAATATTCAACTGCCTCCTCCTGTGCTTCAAGGGCTTCCTTGATGTGTCCGTCAGGAAGAAGTGTTGCCCAGTTGCCCGCGGGGCCATCCGGCTTGGTGTAGAATCCAAGGTCGGGCATGCCGCCGAAAAGCAGAGGCATAGTCGTAACGTTAAGGGCCTGCTTGAGAGCTCCCGCATCACGCTTGGCAACTCCTTTAGCGGTCTTATAGTTGTAGTCGGTGTTTCCGATATCAACGGAATCGCATCCGAGACATCTCTCGTAGATAAGGGTCTCCATTTCCTTAGGGAGAGGCATCTGAGACTTGACGTTGATCTTGTATCCGCCGGAGTCGTTGGTATTTACGATCTCTTTGCCGGGTTCAACGCCGACCACACCGCCGGGCATGGTGATGATCTCATAGAGACGTTCGAAGTCTTCTTCGCTCATGGGGTCGATCTTACCGCGCTTGACGGCATCAGCCATGCCTTCACGCATGTCTTGTCGGATCTCTTCCTCGGTCATGAAGACGATCGAACCATCACCCATTCGGCTTTGGTATTTCTTTTCTTCTGCCATATCAACATTCCTTTCTTAAGATTTTTATAGAAATTATCTCTTGGACGCTTTGAACTTAGCAAGCTCTTCAGCTTCTCTCTCGCCCTCTTCAACGATGTTGTGGATAGCTCTCTGGATATCCTCAGGAAGGGGTTCGGGATGATAATTCTCTAAGATATCGATGGCTTTGGCATGGGCAGCTTCCGTCATGGTCATTGAACCCTTCTTCTCCCAGGTCTCTCTCTGCGTACGGTCGATATACCTGGTGGTGGAAAGTTCTTTTCTCATGTACTTCAGAGTATGTCTTGTAGCCAGATAGTTGTTGGCAGGACCTACCTCCTTGATAACGTCCAGTGCCAGTGTATCTTTGTTGACGGGGATACCGTATTCGAGTCTCCTTGACATCCTTGAGATCTCCGCGTCACAAAGCAACTGCTCATAGCTCATTGTCATACCCATTTCCATCATTCCCATTCCGTAGATCAGGTTGGAGCCTGCAAGTGCGGGAACGACGTTTGTGATGGTCTTTTCATGTCCTAACTGGACATCGAAACATTTGCTGTCCGCCTACGTGCCGCCTACGTTAGTAGGTATTCCGTAATAGTGTCCGATCTGGCCTACCGCAGCTGAACACATGGCGTGCTCAGGAGCGCCTACCGGAGACTGTGCGGTCTTCATATCCATTATGGTAGTGGATGTACCGTAAAGGATGGGGTTTCCGGGATTCAGAATCTGGGATAAAGTGATTCCGGAAAGGATCTCAGCATTGGTGCATACCAGCGTTCCTGCCATCGTGGCGGGAGTGGTCGCTCCGCAGAGTCCCATGGAAAGGATGTCGATGGGAAGTCCGTACTTGGCTGAAAGCCTTATGATGGATGTCTCATTCTCATTCACTTCCAGAGGGCTGTTGGGGCAGGCACCCATGGTGATGATGGGTCTTTCTCTCAGCTTATCATATCCGCCCTGGATAAGGGCAGCCATGTCGATGAATCTCTGTGTGTTTTTGATACCTTCAAGGTCGTGAGCGAAGTTCTTGGTAAGGTTGTTGAGAACTACCTCAGCTTCGTGAAGGGATCTTACCTTCTGGTTTACGTCTCCTGCTGTAACTGCTATGGAGAAGCAGTTGATCTCAGGGATGGCGTCTACGAATCTTGCTACGTTTCCGAGGTCTTCCTTGGTGGATTCTCTCAGTTCTCCGGTATAGGGGTCAAAGATGAATACGCCTGTTCCGAAGTTCTTGTAGCATACTTTCTTACCTCCGAGAACGGTATCGTTCTTGGGATCTCTTCCGCAAAGCGTGATCTCTGCGGGAGTGGACTCGATGGCATCATTAACAAGGCCCTTGGGGAACCTTACTCTGTCATTTTCATAATCAACTTCACAGCCTGCGCCTTCTAATATTTCAAGCGCTTCCTTGCCGTGCATCTGTACGCCGAAGTCATGCATGAGATCCAGAGTCGCTTCATGGATGGCATCGAGATCCTCATTGGTCAGAACATGATAACCGAGCATGTCGGTATCGTAAGTAAACTTCTTGCTCATATGATTCACTCTCCTGTTCAGCTTTTTGGCTGTTTAGTTGTTTGCGATCCAGTCCATTATGAAGTTAACTGTATCAGATGCGTCTTCGCAGTACTGGTCTGCACCGATCTTATCTGCCCAGCGTCCTGTAACAGGAGCTCCGCCTACCATGGTCTTTACCTTGTCACGGATACCTGCTTCCTTGAGTGCTTCCTCGATATCCTTCTGAACTGTCATGGTGGTGGTAAGGAGTGCCGATGAACCAACGAAATCTGCGTTATGCTCGATAGCTGCGTCTACGAAGTTCTGAGCGGGAACTTCTCTTCCGAGGTCTACTACCTTGACGCCGTTTGTCTTGACAAGTGAAGCAACGATACCTTTTCCGATATCGTGAACGTCGCCTTCAACTGTTCCGATTACCAGGGTACCCTTCTGCTGAACGTTGGACATATCCATCTTGCCCTCGATCTCTTCAGATACGGTCTTCATTACTTCGGTTGCAAAAATAAGTTCAGGAAGGAAGATCTCACCCATACCGAACTGATCTCCGAGTTCCTTCATGCCGGCGCTGTAGCCCTGTGTAAGCAGCTCGACCAGGTCAAGGCCTTCTTCTTCGGCCTCCTGGAGTGCTTCCATAGCCATATCCTCATCTGCTTCAATGATGGAATCTTTGGCTTTCTCGTAAATTGCTTCTTTAGCCATAAATTTTCCTCCAAACAATAATTTATATGCTTCTTTTCATCCGTGTAGTATTCCTAATATACTACGTTTATTATTATACAACTTTTGTGTCAAGCTTTGTACAGTATAAAAGGCGATTAGTTTGCAATAGTTTTTCATTTTGTTGCCATCATGCACGTTTTAGTTATGCATATTTTGTATTAAAAAAACTGTATTCATAACTTATTTGCCAATGCGTCAAAAATGCCGGGCTTGTGCAAAATAGTTCAGTAAGATAGCAAACTAATTTTGATAATTGTTAAGGAAGAATCTATTGATTTATAGTAAAATATATACGTAGGTTTATATCGTTATATATCAACTATATTTAACTATAAGAAGAACAGGTGATTTTATGGGTAAAGAATTAATAATCAAAACGTTAAGACACGAAAAGACAGACGATATCCCCTGGGTCCCCTTTGCAGGCGTGCACGCCGGAAAGTTAAAGGGCTATACAGCTCAGGAACTTCTCACGGATGAAGACAAGCTTGTGGAATCCCTTCTGGAAGTGGATAAGATCTACACTCCTGACGGACTTCCCGTGCTGTTTGACCTCCAGGTAGAGGCAGAGATCCTGGGCTGCGAACTCAAGTGGGCCAAGGACAATCCGCCTTCAGTAAAATCCCACCCCTGGGAAGGCCCCAACAAGGAGATACCCTGCGACTGCAAGATCCCTACTGAGGAAAGCGGCAGGATCCCCATGATCCTGAATGCCATGAGAAGAGTAAAAGCCGAGATCGGTGACAAGACAGCCCTCTATGGACTCATTTGCGGACCCTTCACCCTCGCTTCTCACTTGAGAGGAACCGAGATCTTCATGGATATGGTGAGCGATCCGGAGTACACCAAGGCTCTCGTAGGATACTGCGCTAAGGTAGCCATCGAAATGTCCAGAATGTACATCGATGCCGGTATGGATGTCATAGCTGTAGTAGACCCTCTGGTATCCCAGATCTCTCCCAAGATGATCAAGAAACTCTTATCAGAGAGCTTCACCGCAGTATTCGACTATATCAGATCCCGCGGAGCATACTCCTCCTTCTTCGTATGCGGAAACGCTACCAAGCAGATCGAGGTTATGTGCGAGATGGGACCGGACGGCATCTCCATCGATGAGAACGTCAACATGCCGAAGGCTAAGGAAGTTACCGACAAGTTCAACATCACTCTCGGAGGAAACATTCCTCTTACCACCACCATGCTCTTCGGTAACCAGCAGGACAACATGAAGTGCGTAGTCGACCTTATCGACTCCGTAAGAGAAGTATCCGACGGAAACTTCATCATAAGCCCCGGCTGCGATATGCCTTATGACACTCCGATCGAGAACACCGTTGCCTGCGCTCAGGCAGTCAAGCACCTCGATTCAACCAGAGAGCTCATCAAGAACTACGAGACGGTTGTTGATACCTCAAACGTTGAGATCCCCGATTATGCAAATTCCGACAAGGTCATCGTAGAACTCTTCCTGCTGGATCCCGACCAGTGCGCAGCCTGCTTCTATATGAGAGCTGCCGTCGAGGATGCTTATGAAGAGATCAAAGACTTTGCTGAGTACAGGGTTTACAAGTACTGCGTAAAGGAAGACA
The DNA here is from genome assembly GCA_045545455.1 of Anaerovoracaceae bacterium. Classification (GTDB taxonomy): domain Bacteria; phylum Bacillota; class Clostridia; order Peptostreptococcales; family Anaerovoracaceae; genus RUG754. The sequence goes on from JAZQAY010000120.1 coordinate 23,488, forward strand.
TCCCCAGATACGTCAAGATGGGCATGACCAACCTTCCTACCATGACCATAAACGGCGAGCAGAGATTCATCTCCATCATTCCTTCCAAGGAAGAGCTGATCTCAGCCATCAAGGAATACGTAAAATAATGATAAAACTCATAATGCTTACCGGATTCTTAGGATCCGGTAAGACTACTTTACTTCAAAAGTTAATAGATGAGTATGCCGGATCGAGGACCGGCATACTCATCAATGAGTTCGGTGCCGTAAGCGTCGATTCCGATATCATAAGAAGAGACGGTCTTCAGATGACGGAACTGTCCAACGGCTCAATTTTTTGCGCCTGCATAAAGGATAAGTTCGTGGATGCCCTTATAGAGCTTTCGGGAAAGGATCTTGACTATCTTTTCATCGAGGCTTCCGGGCTTGCGGACCCCGCCAACATGAACGATATCCTGGAAGGCATCGCTCCAAGGCTCGAGAGAGGATTTGAATACCTCCACTCTTTCTGCGTGATAGACGGATCGGGTTTCATGGATCTTCTGGACGTTCTGGAATCCCTGAGGCATCAGGTATCCTTCAGCGATATAGTGATCCTTAACAAGCGCGATCTCATCACTGATGAGCAGGAAAAAGAGATCTGTTCTGCGGTCCTGGAGCTTAACCCGGAGGCAAATATTATTCCTGCCAGCTACTGTGATATAGACATAAGATCGGCGATGGATTCTCCTTCCGGTATCCGTAAGGATTCCGAGGAGAGCTCCAACACCTTTGCAGCCCGTCCGGTGACAGTCATTTTAAAGGAAAGGCAGCCCGTAAACCAAGAAGATCTCATGGACTTCATCAGCGAGATCGCAGGATCCACCTACAGGATCAAGGGCTTTCTGAATACTGATAAGGGCATGATGAAGCTGGATTGCGTGGGAACTGAGATATCTGTTGAACCATGGAACGGAGAGATAACCGAGGTCAAGGCTGTCGTCATCTCCTCCGTAGGTATAAGGATAGTTACGGTGGTCACCCAAGCCATGATGAAATATACGAAAGGAAGCCTTACGCTTTGAGCACAATGAACGTTATCTGCTCATGTCAGGGCAGAAATCTGGACAAGTTCATACAGCCCCATATACTTCTGCTCCTCTGTAAAAGACCTATGTACGGCCTGGAGATCATAAACGGACTTGAAAAAATGCCTATGTTCTCCGGTTCCCGTCCCGACCCCACAGGAGTCTACCGGTATCTTAAGAGGATGGAAGCAGACGGTCAGCTCTCTTCTGAGATGAAGGCAGATATGCCCGGGGAAAAGCCCAGAAAGACTTACAGCATCACAGAAGAAGGAAAGAATTGTCTCGCAAGCTGGGCGGTATCCCTGGGGCAATACTCAGTCGATATCATAGGCCTCGTGAGCGAGATCGAAAACGTCCTGGATAATGAAAGCAAATAAAAAGACTTACCGTATAAATTTTCGGTAAGTCTTTTTATGATTTTATGGTAAAGGCTATTTTTTACTTCTGATATGCCCTATCACAGAACCGGCGGTGAAATAATCGCCGTTTTCTATTTCATGAGTAAGGTAACCATCGCATTCAGCGGTGAACTCTATGACCTTCTTGTCGGCTTCCGCCCCACATATCGGCTCTCCCCTCTTCACGAAAGATCCCGCAGGTTTTTCCCAGTTTATGTAGCATGTGCTTTCAGCTATATCCACAGGTTCATACTGGCAGGCACAGTCCTTTGAAGGATCGGCCTTAGGCATCATCTGTCCCGGAACCGTTATCGGACATCCCTTCTCCGTATTTCTCAAATGCCTCTCAAAGAACGGGCAGTTCATTCCAAGACACTCCTTGTTCTCTTTGGAATATTTACAGACAAGGTCTTCCTTGAACTTTATGTTAAGGCCCAGCTTTTCATTGATATACGGGATGGCTTCCCAAAGCGAAAGATAGCAGGTACGCTTACAGCATCTTGGACCGCCATAGCTAGCGATCCTTATCAGGCAATGTCCCGTAAGCTCATTTGCCCATTTCCAGTTCTCAATTGAAAGCGGTGAAGCGCTGGTATATACCGACAGGAATATTCCGGCTCCTACGGATGATCCGCAGTTGCCCATGTTGCCACAGACTCCTCCGGGCACTTCCTTGGCTCTCGCTTCCGCCAGATCCAGCCATTCCCTGAGTTTATCCTCTTTATAATACTTTTCCATAGCAGCCATGGTAAGAAGCGTTGCCGGCACTATGAAATGATGGTAAGGGCAATGGATGATCACTCCCTCCAGATCCATCAGCTCATTTATCATCTCGTCCGCTCTTGATACAGATCTTTCCTTCAGGATATCAACGCAGCGATCCTTTATTCTGTCGTATACTTCCTGTTTCAGTTCAAATGCCATACGCACCTCCGGGTCAGCTATTAGACTTTGTCTAATAGAATATTACCACATTTCCCGGTCCATATCAAGAAAAAACACATGACCGGCTTTAATAAGCCGGCCATATGCTTGTCTTTATATAACTTTACAGAGAATAATTCGCTTTATTTTCTTGCCTGTTTTCCCAGGACCTCGCATTTCATGCCAAGGCTCTCGAAGTAAGCCTTTATCTCCTCCACCCTGTCGTCAGCGGGAGGTTCGAAAGTCTCAGGAGTCTTGCCAACGTTTCTGGTCTTTGATACTCCCAGCGTGTGGTAAGGAAGGAGGAAAACGTCCTCGAGTCCCAGCTCCCTGTACAGTTCTCCGGATCTCTTTATGATATCCTCCGTATCGTTCACTCCCTTGATAAGGGGCATCCTCATCATGATCTTAGGAAGCACTTCGGGATCCTTCGCAAGGGTCCGCAGATTGTTCAGGATGATCTCATTGGAGTGACCTGTGTAAGCCTTATGTACCTCATCATCGATAGCCTTCATGTCGAAGAGAATGTTGGTGACAGCGGGCTTCTTAGCCATGGCATAGAGTCTTTCTCCGTCTCCATAACCTGAAGTATCGAGACAAACACCTATGCCCTCCTCTTCAGCCAGCTCTATGAGAGCATCGCAAAAGTCAGGCTGTGCCAGCATCTCACCTCCCGAAAGAGTCATGCCTCCGCCTGTGTGGTCATAGAATCCCTTATCCTGCTTCACGTACTTCATTACCTCTTCAGGCGTCATCTCCTCGGCCACAGGATCCAGAGAATTGGCATAGCATACTTCCGTGCACTTCATGCACATGTCGCACTTCTCACGGTCTATGTCGATCTTTCCCTTTTCGTCAACGAAGATAGCGTTCTGAGGACATTCCTTGATACAGTAGCCGCACTTGATGCAGCTGTTGGGAAGTCTGATGATCTCCTGTCCGAAATCTATCATCTCAGGATTGTGGCACCACCTGCAGTTAAGAGGACAGCCCTTGAGGAAGACCGTCGTCCTGATACCGGGACCGTCTTCAGTACTGAACTTCTGCAGCGACCCCACAAGAGCCGTTAACTTCTTATCACTCATTTACATACACTCCTTAAATGGGCATAATAAGTCAAATCACCGGCAGCCTGTATATATTTGCGGTTTCCGCAGAAGTGCTGGATCAGCCTGCGCAGAAACGAAGCTGAGCGGCCAGATGTCCGAAACTGTCTGAGCTATCTGTCAAATCAGTAGGTGCTGTGTGAAGAGAGAGGCACTGCATGCTCACATGCGAGTGCATCTCTATGAACAGAGCAGCGAACGCAGTTCGCGCTGATTTGACAGATTGGCGAGTTTTTCGGGCTCTCCGCAAAGCAAGTTTCGAGCAGTCTCTGATCCAAACGACGAGGACTTAGCAAATATATACAGACTGCCAGTCAATTTTAAGCTATATTATGCGGTCTCTTCCTCTTCCAGATGAGCTGTTCTGTAGATGATGGCTTCCTGAGCGCTTTCATCGAGCTCTGTGAAGTAAGCCATGTATCCCGCTACACGGACCATGAGTCCCTTGTAGTTTTCGGGATTCTTCTGAGCGTCTCTTAAAGTCTTGGTATCTACAACGTTGATCTGGATGTGCTCTCCGCCGTGATCGAAGAAGGTCTTGATAACACCTTCGATGATGTTGAGTCCCTTTTCACCTTCAACGCCCTTAGGATCGAATCTCAGGTTGAAGAGTGCTCCGTCGTGGAATGCATCCTGTCCCATGGAAGCTACTGAAAGAACTGTAGCTGTAGGACCGTTCACGTCTCTTCCCATCATAGGAGAAGCGTTGTCGCAGAGAGGTTCTCCGGCAAGTCTTCCGTCGGGAAGCGCTCCGGTCACCTGTCCGTGTGAAACGTTTACAGTCTGTGAGTGGACGTTGAATGAGTACCAGCCGCCTCTTGCATCATGCCATGTCTGTACGTTGTCTGCGATGAAGTGCATCATCTCTCTGTAGATGGCATCTACGTGCTCGTTATCGTTACCGAACTTGGGGGCCTTGTTCATGAGAAGCTGTCTGAGTCTCTCATATCCAACGAAGTTAGCGTCACAGGCCTTGATGAGCTCGTCCATGGTGCAGTCTTTATCTTCGAATACGCACTTCTCTACAGCTGCAATGGAGTCAGCCAGGTTGGCAGCTCCTGTGATGTAGAGACCGGCTGTGGAGTACTTGGCTCCGCCGTGCTGTACGGACTTGCCGGACTCTACGCATCCCTTGGTGACCATGGATGCGAAGATGACGGGATATCTGTTCATATGGATGGACTGCATGAGATTGTAGCCTATCCTGATCAGGTCATAGTGATGAAGGATCTGCTTCTTGAGAGCATCCTTGAATTCCTCGATATCCTTGAACTCTCTGGGATCTCCGGTCTGAAGTCCCATGAGTTTTCCTGTTGAAGGATCCACGCCGTTATGGAGTACGAATTCCAGCATCTTACCCATGTTGACGTAACCTGCATCGGGGGAACCGTCTGTGGATCCGCCTCCGGGACCGGGCTGGATGCATCCTACGATGGTCCAGTCTCTGGCTTCCTCGATGGAGCAGCCCTTGCCGAGTGCCATCTTCATGGCAGCGTTATCGTTGAAGAATCCGGGGTTGGCCTGGCCGTCCTGGATCATCTCGCAGCCCTTCTTGATGAGGTCTTCGGGAGTTCCTTCCCAGACTCTGACAGCCATAACGGGCTGAGTTGTCTTAAGACGGTTTGCAACTTCAAGGCACATGTATGAGAGTTCGTTGGTTGCATCTCCGCCTTCGGGCTTCTGTCCGCCTACCACCAGGATCTCCCACATGGGATATCCGGCAAATGACGTAGCGTACCAGTTGTCTCTTACTTCATATACTTCGCAGGATTTGAGATACAGACAAGCCAGAAGTTCGAATGCTTCCTCTTCCGTGATATTCTTCTCGTCAACTACGTCCTTCTTGTAGTAGGGCCACATGTACTGGTCGAATCTTCCGTAGCCGTTTGCAGTGGTGCATACTTCGATGTGGAAGAATACGTGAACGAACCAGATCATCTGAAGCGCCTGCCAGAAGGTCTGAGGGGGATTCTCGGGAACTACTCTGCAGTTAGCTGCTATCTGGAGGAGTTCAGCCTTTCTCTTCTCGTCTGTGCATTCTGCTGCCTGACGCTCTGCCTCTTCAGCCATTCTGTGTGCATAGGTGATAAGTCCGCCGCACTGGATGATGCAGGCCTTCCAGTAGTCGATCTTAGCCTGGTCTTCCATTGACTGAGGAACAAGGTTATCGATGTTTCTCTGGCACTCGTCCATATATCCCCTGATACCTACGGTGAGGATCTTCTCATGGTCGCAGGTGGTCTCACCGGATACACCATTTGTAAGTCCGACTGTGATGATATCATCCTTCATGCACTCTCTGATGTGAGGAGGGAAAGCTGTTGCGGCGATGTCTTCCATTGCCTTGCCATCCCAGTACTTAAGAGTCTCAAGGATCTTCTCCCTGTCTTCAGGAGTGATGTCATAAGGGTCCTTGGATCTGGTAGTGAATTCGTCGATATCGGAAATGTACCATGAGCTGGACTGGAATTCAGGATAGAGGTTAGCTCCTCTGTATCTGTCAGTAGCTGTACCTACGACCAGTTCGTCCTCCATGATCAGAGTCGTCATGTGTTCCATGACATAGTTGCAAACCTTTGCTCTGAAGATGGGAACTGCATCTCCTGCAAACTGCTTGTATGCTTCCGTTGCCAGAACGATACGCTCTGCTGTGATGGCAGGTCTGGTGTTCCAGAGTTTTTCTCTCATTCTGGTAAGTCTTTCGTTCAAATAAATGTCTTTCATATTTTCCTCCGTAAAAACTTGGGGGGTTAGCCTAACATCATACCGCCGTCGATAAGCAGGTTGGTGGAGTTTACATAGCTTGCATCATCTGTGCAGAGCCAGTATACGCCGTTTGCCATTTCCATGGGCTGTGCAGTTCTTCCCATGGGCCCGAGGGTGATGGAAGCGTGGCCGCCTGTGATCTGGTTGTAATCATCAAGTGACTGTCTGAGCATGTTGGTGTCTACCCAGCCGGGTGATACAGAATTGCATCTGATACCGAACTCAGCATATTCGTTTGCAACGTTCTTGGTCATACCGATGACCGCCCACTTGCTGGAGCCGTAACCGATCTCCCAGGTGTAGCCTGTCATACCGGAAACTGAACCGAAGTTTACGATGGCTCCCTTCTTCTGTTCCACCATCTGAGGAAGAGTATACTTCATCATGAGGAAGGTTCCGTAAACGTTGATCTCATATATCTTCTTGAAGTTTTCGAAGGTATAATCGATTGTCGGAGCATACTTGCCGCAGATGCCTGCCGTATTTACCAGTGCATCGATCCTGCCGCAGTCCTCAACGATTTTGGCGATGGTTGCCTTTACTTCCTCTTCGGAAGAAACATCAAGTGTATAGAAGGCAACTTTATCATCAGGGAATCCCATCTCTTCCTTTGCCTTCTGAAGCGGTGCCTCAACTATATCAAGCATGCATGCAAAGTATCCGTTATCAAGGAATTTCTTTACTACGTTCTTTCCAATGCCGCCGCCGGCTCCTGTAACAACTACTACCTTCTCAGTTTTCATTTGACTACCTCCGTAATTGTATCTAAGAATCATTACTAACTATCCATGCAGATATCAGCGCGCTGATATCTATTATTATTGTAATTTAGAGGCGATTTTACCGCAACAATTAAGTTGCTCTAAAAATCGATTTTTTTGCTTAGAAACTCTAAAAAGGTATTTTAATAAATACCCATTTTGGAGTATAATAAACACATGGACATAAAGAAAGCAAAATAATCATTGAAAAAGGAAAAAAGTATGCTTTTCGAAAAGATAACATATCAGGATGATTTTCCCATCAACATAACCATAGCAAACATAAAAGAGTATCCCATACACTACCATCAGGATACGGAGTTCGTTCTGGTGCTCAGGGGTGAGATAGCTCTTAAAAACGGCTACTGCACATATCTGCTCCATGAAGGCGATATCTTCACCAATTCCGGTCATGAAGTACATAGCCTCATGTCCACAGGAGAGGATAACATCGTAGCCGTAATACAGCTGAGCACCCACTATTTTTCACAGTACTTCCCGAACCTGACCAAGGCCTGCTACAGGACCTATACCAACAAGGGGCATACCCAGAAGCATGATACTCTGAGGGAGAAGCTTCTGGAGATACTTCTTCAGTATTCCACCAAGGGTTTCAACTACAGATCCGAGTGCACCTACATGATGGTGGACGTCATCAAATACGTGGATAAGTACTTCAATCTTTTTGCTTTTGATAACGACGTGGTCGTAAACTTCGAATCATCGAATCAGATAACAATCGACCGTATAAGCAGGATAATAAGCTACATATACGAATTCCATTCAGAGCAGATCACCCTGAACGATCTGGCAGATATGGAGCATCTTTCAACCTTCTATCTCAGCCACATCATCAAGGACTATACCGGAATGAACTTCAGGGAGTTCCTCTGCTTCGCAAGAGTCGAATGGTCCGAGATAGATCTTTTGGAAACCAATAAAAAGATATCCAGGATAGCCCGGGACGTTGGCTTTTCAACAACGTCGTACTACGAAAAATACTTCAAAAAATGGTTCGGCACGGATCCTCAGACCTATCGGGAAGAGCACATGCCCATGGTAATGAGCGATATCAAAAAAGGCGAGCTCATAATGCTGAACCCCAATGAATCGGTCTCAGTGATAAGGCAGGCACTTTCAAGGCTTAATTCTCAGACTCCCAGTAACGTTCACGTGAACGCCCTTAAGCTGGAACTGAACGTTAATACCGAAGCGCCCATGATCTCCTCCATAGATCATTATCTGGAAGTCCTGATTACCCTGAACGATTTCAGAGTGCTTGGCTATTCCATCTTTGGCATCCTTCAGGAACTCAATCCCAGGAAAGTCACAGTGCTCACTGAGCCCGAGGATTCCCTTTCCGATATAAACAGGATAAAGATCCTGCTCACTTCCGCAGGATTCGAGGTGGGTCTCAACGAGAACCCAAGGTCGAACCATATGGCTCACTACGGGTACGACTCCATAGCCTATCCCATCTTCCTTTTCAACAGGATAATCAATTCCAAGGAGTCCTGGGTGAAATTCAGATTAAGAGACCCCGACAACAACAGGAACAACGATATCATCAAGGGGTACCCCGCCGCCGTCACGTCAGAGGGAATAAAAAAGCCGGCCTTTTATGCATACCAGGCCCTGAGCAATATTTCCGGTGAGATCATCTACTGGGGAAAGCAATACTGTGTCATCCGCTCTTACCGCGCATCTGAACCGTACTTTATAGTGATCTGCTACAACTTCAATGAGCAGATCTACAATCTCTGCCTTAAGGAATCAACGCCGCAGAACGTGAAAGACGTGATAAACGACTTCAAGGATGAAATAGATATCTCCATGAATATGACCATCGACCAGGGTATGTATAACATAATGAAATATTCCCTGGATAAGAGCAACGGCATATTCTCGTATCTGTCCACGCTTAATTTCCCTTCAGAGCTGACCGTGCTTCACAGGCTGCCTTCAGCCTTCTCCACACAGCCGGATCTGGACGTATACACGGAAGACGTAAGAGCTACATTCAATATCAACTTCTCGATAAAGGGAGCAGGAATACAGCTGGCTATAATCTCACCCAAGGAGTAAAACGTGAAAGAAATCAAACACAGCCGCGAACTCATATCCGTCTTAGGCCTGACCCTGGCTGCGATGTTCTGGGGGATAAGCTATCCCCTCACCAAGTTCGTTGAAGACGTACCGACATTCTACATAATATCACTGCGCTTCATCCTTGCAGCGGTCGTGCTTGCAGTGTGTTTCTTCAGACATTTCAGAAACTTCAATTTTGACACGCTTAAATATTCATTCATACTGAGTTTCATACTCACCGCGATGTACATCTTCAACATCGTGGGAGTGAAGTATACGACTTCCGTCAAGGCTTCATTCTTCACCACGCTGAGTTTCCTCGTTTGCCCTGTGATAAATCTCATCCTTTACAAGATGAAGATACAGAAGTTCATCGGGATAAGCGCCCTGATCTGCCTGGCAGGGACCTGTATGCTCTGCTATACTCCGGATATGGGTAAACTTGTTATAAACTTCGGTGACATACTCTGTGCCCTCGCTTCCATCGCAGGCGCCATCAACATCATATACATGGAAAAGATGTCTCACAAAGAGAATATAGATAATACTCTCTTCACCATCTTCCTCATGGCATTTATCGCGATATGGGGCACGGTCATCGCCCTTGTAAGAGGTGAATTCGCTTACCACTCCATGGTAACAGGAGGACAGATGACGGCCATCGTGCTCATGGGACTGTTCTCGAGCGCGGGAGCGTTCATACTTCAGATACATTGCGAGAAGCATGTGCCTTCCAACAGGGTCGGCATAATCTTTTCCCTTGAACCGGCATCCGGCTGCATCCTCTCAGTCCTTCTTATACATGAGACCATGTCCCTCATAGGCTGGATGGGAGCTTTAGTGATAATGATATCCATATTGTATATGGAATTTGCAAATAACAGACAACAGGCAAGACTTAATACGGAAGGCGTGAATTGAAATGGACAGAAATTACACCGTAACAAGATTTGAAACAGACATACCTGTAGATGAGCTGATAAAAGACTACTTTGATTACAATAAGACCCATGAACTCTGCAAGGCCTGCTCAGGATATGCAGGCACCTGGGCCTGCCCTCCCTTCGATTTCGAACCGGAGGATTTTCTGAGGCAGTTCTCAGTCTTTCACCTGATCGTGGACCGCATCGATAACTCGGGTGCAGCAAACGTCGACGAAGCTCAGGACAGGCTCTTCACAGAAAAGGACCGCTACGATGCTGAGCTTCTGGAACTTGAAAAGAACACTCCCGGAAGCTACGGTATGGCCGCTCAGGAGTGCGTTCAGTGCAAAAAATGCGCCCGCCTTTCGGGTCACCCCTGCGTGCACCCCGATAAGATGCGCTACAGTCTGGAGTCCATAGGAGCCTTCCCCGTCAAACTGGTGCACGACAAGTTCGGCTTCGATATCCTATGGTCAGATGGAGAATCCATACCCGAGTACTACCTGCTGGTAGCAGGCTTACTGAAGAAATAAAAAGAGCAGTTGAACTGCTCTTTATTTTTTCTTATCCTTTTGTTTTTTCTCGGCCTTCTTGCGCTGCATGGCATAAGCCATCTTGGCTTTTCTTTCCTCTTCTGCCCTTGCAGCCTCTTCCTCGGTGAAATCTTCCACACGGATGTTCGGATTCATGCGTTTGATGAAATCCATCACGTCCTGCACTTCGGATTTCCTGAATACGAAGCCTCTGATGGTCACGTCTTTCGCGATCTCCAGGAGCACGTTCGGCTTGGCCTTGGTGTAATCAGGACGGACTATGGTGATGACGTCCCAGGTCCAGGTGTACGGTATCCTGATGCCGAAAAGGTTATATACTATGTGAACTCCTTTTTTATCAATTATGTGTTCCTTGGTGTAGAACACCGCGGTCAGCATGACGACCGCCATGATCATATAGAGATAGTTTCTCATCTGATATGACAGGAAAAGTATTATACCGGTCACTACTACCAGTATTATCTTTCTTTCAGGAGTCCTTGTCTTAACTATTCCTTTATACTGTTCCATTTCAAATACCCTGATAAACTAAAGATAAAATGCATACCCGGTGATCTCCGGGTATGCATTTATTATACAAGATATTATGCAAATTATCAACTTCTAAGAAGATTATTCGCCGATGTTCTTGTAGGTTCCGTTAGCTCTAAGTTCTGCCAGTCTTTCCATTGCATGAGCATGTGCTTCCTCAGGTGCAGCGGGTACGGGACCCTGCTTTACCTTTCCGCCGAAGATGCCGGTGTGTGAACCATCAGCATAGATGATGTTTCCGCCCCAGGCAGCTGTAGCGATGGAAACGATAGGGCTCAGGATGTTAGCAAATGCGAAAGGCAGATAGCTCAGTGTGGGAACTCCCATGATGCCTGAGTGATATACACCGCAGGTGGACCAGGGTACCAGAGGGCTGAACAGCGTTCCGCCGTCCTCCTGGCATCTTGACAGGAAGTTCCTTGCAAGACCCATATCGTCGACCTTCTCCTTATACATTGATGAAGGAATGATCATGCCGAGATACTGGTCGCACATGGTAAGGATTACGAACATAGCGGAGCATACGATGGCAACACACATATGGAAAGGTGTCTTGATGTTCTTGATCAGTCCGCCGAGGAGTGACTCGATGCAGCCGACTCTTGCATACATACCGCCCATTGCGATGGCGATGAGCGCCATGTTGATGGTCCAGAGCATGGAGTCCATTCCTCCTCTGGTCATCAGAGCATCAGCAAGTTCGTTACCAGTTTCTGTTGCATATCCGTAGTGAGTCATTCCGATGCAGTCAGCAAAGCTTGCACCCTGGAAGATAACTGCGAACAGGCAGCCTACTGCAGCAGCGAGAAGTACGCCGGGAACAGCAGGGATCTTGAATACTGCGATGCCGATGATGAAGAGTACAGGGATGAGAAGCACAGGGCTCATGTAGTTGTAGTTGCCCTGGATAGCATCGGATACACCCTGAACGAGTTCAGGATCATATTCACCTACATTGCCTGCAAGTGAGATCACGCAGTAGATAAGGAAAGCAATGAGGAATGTAGGACCTGTGGTTCCTACGAGCGCTCTTACGTGGTCGAAAAGACCTGTCTGAGCGGATGCAGGTGAAAGGTTTGTGGTATCTGACAGAGGTGAGAACTTATCACCTGTGCAGGCTCCGGAAAGAACAGCACCTGCGATGAGACCGGGATTGACTCCCATGGTTGCTCCGATGGTAAGGAATGCGATACCCAGAGTAGCTGTGGTGGTGTATGATGAACCAAGCGCAGTAGCTACGATCAGGCAAAGCAGACATACCGTAGGAAGGAAGATCTTGGGAGTGAATAATTTCAGTCCGTAGAATACGAGTGCGGGGATCGTACCGCATGCTTCGAAGGATCCGACTAAGCATCCTACGAATAACAGGATGTACATAGCTTCCAGTGACTGTGCCATGGCGTCATATCCTGCAGCAAGAACTTCCTTGATGGGGACCTTGCAGAGGAAACCGATGAAACCGATAACGCAGGCTGCGATAAGCACGTACATATGAGGATCCTGTCCCCATCCAAGACGGCTGTTTGCAAGCATCAGCCCTAACAGCACGACGATAGGAAGGGCGGCCTCGATCTTACTGGGGAGACGTTCCCCGGCTTTTCTGGTTTCAGCCATAATAAACCTCCTAAAACGTTAATAAAGATAATTCCTTACGAGTGTCTATCCAAAATAATAATATAAACACTCAGATGCGTATAATAACACCTGACTATATTTTAACATCCTGTGTTTGCAGTTTCATAATCCGATTGCGTTTTTTATTGATTAGATTGCTTTATATGGGATTAATTGTTAAAAATATTTATAAGATTTTGAAAAGTATATCGATTATATTGCTGTTTTTATTGATTTGATTGTTTTGTCCATTTTAGCAATAAAAAACCTTTTCTTTATTCTTAAGAAAAGGTCTGTCATCATTATACATTCGATGAATAATATGGACTTTACATTTACATATCCTTTACTTCTTTTTTGATATCAGTTCGAGAGCCTTGGATACGGCGTCTCTGGCGGAATCCGAATAGCCGTCGGCTCCGATCTTCTCAGCCCAGCGCTGTGTCACAGGAGCTCCTCCCACCATGGTGATATAGTGCTCCCTGTCTCCGGTGTCTCTCAGATATTTCTCAAGTTTCTTCTGCTCCTGGATGGTGGTCGTAAGGAGTGCGCTGGTGCCTATGATATCAACGTTGAATTCCTTTGCAGCTGCAGCGATAGCCTCCACGGGAACCTCACACCCGAGATCTATCACCTCGAATCCTGCGCTCCTTAAGAATGCCGCCACGATACTCTTTCCGATGTCGTGTATATCTCCTGCCACTGTCGCCAGAAGTACCCTGCACTTATCTGAAGAGACCGCTCCTGCCTTCCCTGTCAGATCAAGCAGTCCGAAGGTCTCCTCTGTCACACTCTTCATTATCTCCGTGGCATAGATGAGTTCGGCTATGGATATCTTCTTTTTATCGAAGCTGTCCGCCACCGCTTCATTTCCTGCTCCGAATCCGTTCAGAAGAAGGTCCATCAGATCGGCTCCTTCATCCTTTGCTCTCTTCACGAGTTCAAGGGCCAGATCCTCGTCACCCTCTATTATGGAATTCTTTGCTTCTGAATATAGTTTTTCGAATCTGTCTTCCATAAGCTGCTCCGATAGTGATCCTGAATGCTTATGCTTATTTTAACATATGTTGCAATTTTTTGTATAAATTTTTTTAATAATCATGGTATAATCAATCTAAAGTGTACTCGTATTGTTTAAGGTATCAAAATGAGCAGATCTGATCTAAGAGGACAATTCATTTCAGAAGAGGTATACGATCATCTCGATGCTTCTCTCAAGGCCTTCTCAAGCCTTACAGGGGTACCTGTGACCTTTTTCTCTAAAAAAGGAGAGATCATGGATGAGTACGCCCCGGAGAAGAAAGTCTGCCAGCTGTTCCGGGTCTATTCCCATAAGAACAGCAAGTGCAGGAGTCTTCTCTCGTTTGCGGGAGATTTCTCATCAGGTCTTGGTGAGCCTTACGTCTTTCTTTGCAGCGCCGGTCTGTCCAACATCGCCGTTCCTCTGGTCACAGAAGGAAACGCCAACGGTTTTTTCATTGCCGGTCCCTTTATCCTGAAAAAACTCAGGAATACCAATCTCAGAAACTTTGTCAGGATGAACGGCATGGACGAAACCGAGACCGACATGATCCTGAGCTTCACTGAAGGTATGCCGGTGCTCTCTCCGGACGAAGTCTCACACCTCTCCCTTCTCTTCTATAACAGCATCATATCCGCTCTTGGGGTGCCCGGAGACTACAAGGGACCCAGGAAGCTTTATGAGGAACAGATACTGAACAGCGCCAGGATCAGGAAGTCAAAAAAAGAAAAGAAAGATATATCCTTCCCTTATGACCTTGAAAAACAGCTTTCTGAAGCCATGATCCGCGGAAACTCCGAAAAGTCTGAAGAACTCATGCTTCAGATCATGGATCACCTTTCCATCGTCTGTCTGGGAGATCTTGACGAGATAAAGACCATGGCCCTATGGGTCACCGCCACCATTATCAAGTCTCTTTCCGATGAGACCAGGATGCAGTTCGGTGAGTTCATGGACGTGGATCTGGACATCATAAACAGGATAAACGATGCAGAGTCGCAGGAGGAACTGACCGGAACCTTCAGTTCCATACTTGAGCACCTGACCAAGAACATGGTATCCTCCGTATACTCAGGTTCATCGTCCCTTGTCGCTCAGGGGCTGAGAATGATCAACAGTTCATTTACCGGGAAGATCACACTGTCCGATGTTGCTTCCGGTCTTCACGTCAATCCCACGTATTTTTCTTCACTCTTCAGTCAGGAAATGGGAAAGACCTTCAGCGACTACATCATGGAACTCAGGATCTCTAAAGCCGAAGACCTTCTAAAAAACACAGGACTCAGCATACTGGATGCAGCAACAGCGTCTGGTTTCGAGGACCAGAGCTATTTCACCAAGGTCTTCAGGAAACATACGGGACTGACCCCCGGAAAGTACCGCAAACAGTTTTCTGAACAATAAAACATATACAGCAAAAGGGAGCAGGCCGGCCTGCTCCCTTTTTAATTACGAAAGTTTAACTATTATGCAGTTTGGTTTATCAGATCTGATGTCCTTTCAGTCATGCTTCAAGTTCTTTTCTCATAGCTTCCTGTTCTGCAGCTCTTGCCTCAAGCATCTTCTCGTATTCCTCATCCGTCATCTTTTCCATGGTGAATCCGGTGAAACCGTAGATGATGGATACTATCGGATTGATGTAGTTAAGGACCGCATACTTGGCATATGCCTGTGTAGGCTGTCCGAGGAAGCCTGTCATCGTAGCACCGCATACGTTCCAGGGGATCAGCGGTGATGTGAGAGTAGCGGAGTCTTCCAGACATCTGGAGAGGTTCTTCGCCTTCAGTTTCCTGTCTTCGTAAGCCTGTCTGTACATTCTGCCGGGCAGGATGATAGCCAGGTACTGGTCTGCGGTAAGCAGATTCATGAAGATGCAGGTGCAGATAGTAACGAGTACCAGAAGTCCTGTTGTCTTGGCAACCTTCAGGATACCTTCCACTATCTGTCCGAGCATTCCTGTTACTTCCAGAACTCCGGCGAATGACATGGAGCAGAGTACGATGGATACCGTCCACAGCATGCCATCGAATCCGCCGCCACCGACTACGTCGGCTACGGTGTAATCATCCGAAAGAGGGATGTCTGCAGAAATGGATTCATATCCATAGTGCATTATGCTGAAGAAATCGCCGAAGCTGATTCCCTGAACTACTCCCATGCAGAAAAGACCCATGATAACGCTGGCAAAGAGCGCGGGAAGTGCGGGAACCTTGAGTATTACGGCGATCAGAAGGATAACTACGGGGAGCATCAGAAGCGGGCTCACTACGAACTCGTTCTGGATTGCTGTCTGAAGGGTGTCCTTCATTTCCATCTGAACGTCACCGCTTGCAGCAGCTCCTCTTCCCAGAATGAAGAAGACTATGAGAGCGATGATGTAGGAAGGTGTTACCGTATATACCATGTGGCGTACATGCTCGAATACGTTGGATCCTGCAACTCCGGGTGCCAGGTTGGTGGTATCGGACATGGGGGACATCTTGTCTCCGAAATATGATCCGGATACTACAGCTCCGGCTGTCATGGCGGGATCAACACCAAGTCCGATGGAGATACCGATCATAGCTACACCGATGGTACCGGCTGTGGTATAGGATGAACCGATTACCAGGGATACGATGGAGCAGAGCAGACATGCAGTTACGAGGAAGATCGAAGGATTGAGGATATTCAGTCCATAGTAGATCATTGAAGGAATGATTCCGCCAGCCTTCCATGTGGATACCAGCATACCTACTGTAAGGAGGATCAGGTTAGCCTGCATGGAACGGTTGATACCCGCGATCATACCCTTTTCCATTACGTTCCACTTCCAGCCGTTCAGGGCGGCAACGATGCAAACCAATGCTGATGACAGGATCAAAGGCATATGGGCTTCACCGTATGACAGGAAGATGGAGTACATGATGATTCCCAGTGTGAATACTACGCAGATAAGGATCTGCCACATCGGAATTTTTTTACCCATAATTAGCTTAGTACGGGATTAGACCTGTACGTCTCCTTTCTGAAATAAAACGAATAATAACGAATAATAAAACCACACTTTCGTAATGTATTTATTAAGGAATTACCTTTAATAAACTTAATTAAGCTTCATCATATTTTCTGATGAGGTCCCGGGCGACATCTTCGGAAAGCCCTGCATCACCGCACACTTCTATGAAGGCCTTATCCAGCGCTGCTCTCTGCTCTTCCGTGATTGGGCAGACAGCCTTGTCCCTGAGGCTGTTCACGTAGTCTCTGGCCCTGTCCATAATGTCGGGGGAACCTTCCTTTTCCCAGATGGCTCTCTCCTCATAATTGAAGGTGATGTTCGAGTAGTTCTGTTCCTTCCTGTAATTCTTAAGGGTATGTTTCTTTCCCATGAAGTTTCCTGCGGGACCCACCTCTATAAGGAGATCTCCTGCCAGAGCCTCATCATCGAATCTCATTCCCTTCTCCAGGAATTTCAGCGTTCCTATGAAGTCGTTATCTATAACAAGCTTCTCTATGCTCATCTCTGCGATGACGTTCAGCCCGCCTGCTCCGGATACGTTGTCGAATCCCGCTTCCAGAGCCATCAGCCCGGATCTGGCTGTCTCTGAACCCGCCTGGTAATCCACGATCTTTCCGTCGGACATGGCAGCATAGGTGTGGATCGGAAGTCCGTAGTACTTACCCATCTGGGCATAGCCCGCTGTAATCATGCTGCACTCCATGGACTCCATGGGAGTATACATGGTATGCATATTGAATATACAGGGAGCTCCGCCGTACACAGTAGGGAATCCCGGCTTCATGACCTGGATGAGCACCAGACCTGAAAGCATTTCCACGGTATGTTCGAGAAGCGCTCCTGCCAGGGTTACAGGGCCTGTAGCACCTGCTATTTGTGCGGATATCATCTCGATAGGTATATCGTACTTCACGCAGTCAACCATGTTCCTGGCTCCGATACCGGACCATTTGAAGGGCGACGTGATACAGATGTCAAAGATAGTATATGGTTTGGTTCTTACAGCCTCCTCAGAACCCAGTACGGCTTTAAGAAGCTTGAATGTCCTGGGTACGCCTTCAACGTCGGTGGATCCTCCTATGATGGGCTTTATGGAGTTCTGCATCTCGGTGTAGTAGAGATACTGGGAACCCAGTTCTCCCGGGGCCTCCTCACACACTACAGATGATGATACGAAATCTATATGCGGAAGGCTCTGAGCCACCTTGGTGAGAAGTTTCAGATCTCTGACAGCGGAAAGCCTGACTGTCTTTCCGTCCGACTCCAGGATGTTCGACGAACTGGAACCCGGGTTGAATCTGGTCTTTCCATCCCCAAAGGTGCAGTAGTGATCGCCGTTTCTGTCATACAGTTCAAATGTCTCCGGTGCGGACTCGATGCATTTATTTACAAGTTCAGGAGGAAAGTATACTTTTTTAGTTTCTTCATCGACCCTGCAGCCTGCATTCCTAAGTATGTCCCTGGCTTCAGGATAATCGAAGATTATGCCCATGTTTTCTAGAACTCTCAGCGCTTCCTGATGGACCTTCTTCACCTGATCCTCAGTCAGCACCTTTATTCCCGGGCTGTTGTCAAAGACAAATTTGCTCATAATAATACCTCCGTTTTCTGATTTAATAATATAATGAAACGGTCAGTTACTTCTTTGTCTAATTTTGGCTTTTATATAACTATCTTTAGCCATCCCTAAAAATCGCAATAAAAAGCCGTATGAACCAAATGAGTCATACGGCATGATCTTAAATTGTCATTTAACTATTTTTTGATCGGTTTAAGTGTCCCGTCAACGATCATTCTTGCAACTATCTCAGTGCAGAATGAGACCGCCGTAGCGCAGTGGTGAGTACCGAAGTGCTCCATGTATCCCTGGTCTCCCTCAGGAGTCTTCCAGTCATAAGCTTCACCCATGTTGTGAGCAAGCACGTCTCTGCAGAGGATGCTGCCATATTCCTTCTTGAAAGTCTCTACCACGTCTCTGACCATTGCATGGCATTCCTCGTAGTTTCCTCCGAGATCGCTTATGGGTCTTCCCTTTGACATGGAGATGGTCCATGCAGCTCCGAGAAGAGCTCCGCAGGTACCGTCGAGGCAGCAGCCGCAGCCGCCGGCAAGTCCGAAGCAGCCCCTCAGCATATCCTCGGTGATCCCGAAATCAGGGAAAGCTCTGTAGATGCCGTGAAGTGTGCTCTGGATACAGTTTCCGTAAAGGGTCTCAGTGGAGTATCCTACGTTTTTAGCCTTAACAACCAAAGCTTCCTTAGCTTCAGGTGTGAGTTTGGAATAATCAGTCATTTTTTCTCTCCTTATATCCTTTTACTTGAAGTTGTATTTATCCACTATGGGCTCTCTTCCCATGGTCTTGTCGTTGAAATATTCGTAAAGGCTGATGCCCAGGAACGATCCCTGGATGTTCACTACGTTGTCGAAGCCTCTGCCCTTCAGTGCGCAGCAGCAGTAGTAGGATCTCTGCGAAGATCTGCAGTGGAGGTATACCGGCTTGTCGGTGGGTATCTCATCCAGTCTCTGGCGGATCTCGCTCTGAGGGATGTTATGCGCTCCCCTGATGTGTCCTGCGGCAAACTCACCCGGTTCTCTCACGTCGATGATATATGCTCCGGACTCCACCAGCTCTCTTACGTCCTTAAGGTGTACCTGCCTGATATCACCGTTAAGTACGTTAAGTCCCACGAGTGCTGCAAAGTTTACGACGTCCTTGGCTGTGGAGAACAGAGGTGCATAGCAGAGCTCCAGCTCCTTCAGGTCTTCAAGGGTAGCTCCCATGGTGATCATGGCGGCTATTACGTCGACTCTCTTGTCAGCTTCACCCTTACCTATGGCCTGGGCCCCAAGGATCCTTCCTGTGGGTTTCTCAAATATGAGTTTGAATGCCATATAGTGAGCGTTAGGCATGATGCCTACCTTGTCGTTCGGGAAGATAATTACGTAATCGTAATCCATGCCTTCCTTCTCACAGGTCTTCTCATTGAGTCCCGTGGCAGCAGCGTTCAGTCCGAACACCCTGATGCAGGATGAACCGATGAACCCCTTCATGTGGTTCTCTCTTCCGTACATGTGGTCTGCAGCGGCCCTTGCCTGTCTCTGGGCAGGTCCTGCCATAGCCAGCCTTCCGGGTTTGCCCGTGAAGAAATTCGGCTGCTCAATAGCGTCTCCAACGGCGTAGATATCGGGATCCGAAGTCTGCATATTGTGATTTACCTTGATACCGCCTGTAACACCGATCTCAAGTCCTGCAGCCTTGGCCAGGTCTGTCTCCGGCTTGACACCGATAGCGACCACGACGTTGTCTGCTTCGATCTCGAAGGTCTCTCCGTCCTTCTCAACCACTATGCTGCCCGCTTTGATCTCCTTCAGCATCGTGCTGAGATAGAGCTTGACTCCGTTATCGTCCATCTCCTTATGGAGCATCTGGACCATATCGTAGTCATAAGGCTGAAGGATCTGATCCAGTCCTTCCACAAGGGTCACTTCCTGACCTGCTTTAGCAAGGTTCTCAGCTACTTCTATACCTACGAAGCCTCCGCCGATAACGGCAGTTTTCTTTCCGGCGTTAAGCATGATGGCGTTCTTGATGTTCACAACGTCATTGACCGTCCTTACGGAGAATACGTTGTCTCCGTCTATGCCTTTGATCGATGCCGGCATGATAGGACTTGCTCCGGGACTCAGCACCAGCTTGTCGTAGCTTTCTTCATACTCCGTTCCCTGAGCCAGATCCTTTACTTTGATTTTTTTGTTCTCGCGGTCGATGGCGACAACTTCGTTCTTTACCCTTACTTCGATGTCATGACTCTTCTTGAAGCTGCCGGGGGTCATCATGATGAGGGACCTGTCATCGACCACGGTGCCTCCAAGATAATACGGTAAGGAACAGTTGGAATAGGAGACGTAATCTCCTCTGTCAAATACTATAACTTCGGCGGAAGGATCGAGTCTTCTTACACGGGCAGCTGCTGATGCGCCGCCGGCTACTCCGCCTACAACTAATAATCTCATGGCTATCCTCCTTAGGATCTTCTCATACTTAGTTTTATTTTAACAAAATAATCATAATTATTCAACTCTACCGAAATGCCAAAAAATCTCATTTTCTTGCTAAAAGACCCCCTCCGGCATATCCCGGAGGGGGTTCTCAGTAAAATGTATCGATTATTCTTCCTTTCGATCAGCAGATATGGCTTCTTCGATCATCTTCTTTTCCTGCAGGGTCTCAGTAAGGTTTGTATCTTCGAAACCCTCGCCTATTATCTCGTTGGCAGATACCAGGACGATAAAAGCCGTGGGATCCAGCTGCTGGACTATGGACTTGAGCACGTGGGTCTCGCTGGGCTTGACGACAGCCATCAGGATGTCCTTTTCACTGTTGGAATACTTACCCACTCCCTTGAATTCCGTAACGCCTCGTCCCATGCTGAACATGATGGCATCCGCTATCTCCTGCTGATTCTTATCGCAGAATATGAGAAACATCTGAGCGCGGTTGAATCCTTTATTCATGAGATCGGTCACCACTGAACATACTCCGATGGCGAGGATCGCGTAGATCGCAGCTCCTATGTCCTTGAAAGCTATGGCTGCCACGATAACTATAGTACCATCGATCATCATCTGGAGAGTCCCGATGGAAAGCGTCCTGAATCTGGTTATCAGAACCTTGCCCAGGAGGTCCGTGCCGCCCGAAGACATGTGAGCTTTTATTGCCATTGATGCTCCAAGTCCGTAGAATATCCCGCCGCAGACCACAGCCACAAGCTTATCGTCCGTTATGGTGGGAAGGAAGGACAGCAGGTCAACTATGATGGAATAAACCGCCGTCGTAGCCATGGCCATCAGCGTATAGGACGCCCCTTTCACCTTCCAGGCTGCGATGACCACAGGTATGGACATGATGAACACGGCCGCGCCGATAGGGATCGGCACGAAGGAGTTTATTACCGTTGCTATCCCGGCGAATCCTCCTGCGGCAATCTTATTTCCCACGTAGAACAGGTTGAGAGCCATGGCATAAAAAACGTCTGCTATGAGAAGATACAATATCTGCTCCTTGGTTATACCTGCTCTTTCCAGAATTCTTTTCTTTTCGGTCGGCTCCTTTGAAGTCATAATATCTCCATTCATGTCAGTTCTCTACCAGCTGCACTCCATCGGTGCCATCGACGGATGCGATCCTGACATTGACACGCTCTTCGTGCGAAGTCGGTACGTTCTTACCGACGTAGTCAGCTCTGATGGGTATCTCCCTGTGTCCCCTGTCCACAAGGACCGCAAGCTGGATAGTCCTGGCCCGGCCAAGGGACGAGCAGGCATCCAGAGCCGCTCTGGTGGTGCGTCCGGTGTATACGACGTCATCCACAAGGATGACCTTTTTCCCTTCTATATCCACTCCGGGGTCCTGTGCCACCTCCATGGGATCCACCTTCCTACGGTCATCAAAGGCCCTTACGTCCAGTTTTCCCACAGGTACTGCTGCACCCTCGATATCCAGGATATTCTTCGCGATCTCTTCGGCCAAAGGCACTCCGCGGCTTACTATTCCGAGAAGCACCAGATCATCCGCACCGGAATTTCTCTCCAGTATCTCGTGGGACATGCGCTTGATGGCACGCCTCATCTGATCACCGTTCATGATCTCAGCTTTTATTTTCATTTTGGTCACCTCTTTAAAAGGGGATCAATACTTTCCGAGCGACGATGCCAGCGTCTCGTCCGGCTGCTCTCCGAAGGCCTGGTCCCTTCCGGGAAGGATGGCGTTCAGCACGATACCTACGATGGAAGCGACTGCAAGTCCGGAAAGGTTCACGCTCATGGAGCCGATCATGAAGCTTACTGCCCCTGCATCAGAGAAGTTGATTCCGAGAGCGAGACCGATTATGAGGGCTGCGATTATGATATTTCTTGACTGCTGGAAATCAGTCTTGTTTTCAACCATGTTTCTGATACCGATGGCGGAGATCATACCATAAAGGATGATGGATACGCCGCCAATGGTGGCTGCAGGCATGATCTCGATAACTGCAGCGAACTTGGGGCAGAATGAAAGAACCATTGCATAGCAGGCTGCAAGTCTTACCACGAAGGGGTCATACACCTTGGTAAGAGCGAGAACTCCGGTGTTCTCACCATACGTGGTGTTTGCAGGAGCTCCGAAGAGTGAAGCGATGGCAGTTCCGATACCGTCTCCGATAAGGGTCTTGTGAAGACCGGGATCCTCGATGAAGTTCTTTCCTACGGTCCCGCCGATAGCGGAGATGTCTCCAACGTGCTCCATCATGGTCGCGAAGGAGATGGGAACGATGGTGATGATAGCCGTGAGGAGCAGGCCTGCATCCATGCTGCCTTCGGTGAAGATCGAAAGACCTGTGTTTTCCCAGATGACCGGAAGTCCGATCCAGGGAGCATCTGCTACCGCTGAGAAATCAACGTTTCCGGTAACTGCTGCAACTGCGTATGAAACGATAACACCGAGAAGGATGGGAACGATCTTGATCATGCCCTTGCCCCAGATATTGCAGATGATGACCACCAGGATGGCAACCAGTGCGATGGGCCAGTTGGTGGAACAGTTGTTGATGGCAGAAGGTGCCAGGATAAGGCCGATGGCCAGGATGATGGGTCCTGTGACTACAGGAGGGAAAAATCTCATTACCCTCTTGGAACCGAAGGCCTTGCAGATCAGGGCGAGCACGAAGTATACAAGTCCTGCGCAGGCAACGCCGATGCATGCGTAATTAAGTGAAACTCTGTCGGAATAACCCATAGCCACTCCGGCAGCCTTGACTGCGGCATATCCTCCGAGGAATGCGAAGGATGATCCTAAAAATACGGGAACCTTGAAATTCGTCACCACGTGCATGAACAGCGTGGCAAGTCCTGCGAATAAAAGAGTTGTTGATACGCTTAAACCTGTGATGATGGGGACCAGTACCGTTGCGCCGAACATTGCGAACATGTGCTGAAGTCCCAGAATGGCCACCTTGCTGTATCCCAGTTCTTTTCTGGCATCGTAGATGGCTGTCTGATTCTGTGTTTTACCCATGATTTCCTCCTTATGATCAAAGGTGATAAGTTCTCAAAACATCCGCCTGGCATGGGGACCCTAAGCATCAAAAAAGACCTGCCCCGCGGCAAGTCAAGTTATAGCATATCCGTCACCCTATGTTAGATCTTGCCGGTATCTCTGTACCGATTTAAAGATGTTTTTTCCAAGTCCTAATATACTATATTTTCATCTCTTCAGTCAACAAAAAACTGCGCCATCCAACGCAGTTTTTTGCTTTTTATATTTAAGAGAAAATAGGGTCATTATAATTATCTTATCTTTATTATCTTTATTAACTTTCTTATCTATTAAGGCTGACCCGGAAGTTCTCTAAATACCGGTTTATCTGGGCATTGCCCAATCCTGATACTCGTAATCCTTGGAAGCTCCGAAGATCTCCTTCATCTTCTTCTTGGCAGCGTTTACGATCTCCTCAGTCGTGAACTTCTGATTGTTGTCATATGCATAAGCCTTCATACCTGTGACAGCCATCTTAAGAGCATCCTCAGGCTTGAATCCGCCGAGGTCAAGGGTTGCTGTTACTGACTCGAATGCATATTCAAGGAAGTCCTCATGTGTAGTCTCCTTGGGAGCGTTTACGGAATCTGCTCTGTGCTCTTTATCGAAGTCAGCGTTGGCAACGTCGAGCTCCTTCATCTTCTTTGCTACGAAAGCCTTGACTTCTTCTTCGGAGAAATTCTGGGCGTTAGTCTGGGAATAAGCCATCATTCCGGTCACTGCCATCTTGGCTGCGTCCTCGGGCTTGAATCCGCCGAGATCGAGAGTTGATGTAACGGAGTCAAAAGCATATCCGAGGATATCTTCATGTGTTGTCTCTTTAGGAGCGTTTACGGAATCTGCTCTGTGCTTGGAATCGAAATCAGCATCAGCAACTGCAAGTCCCTTAAGGCCCGCTTCTGCTCTTGCTTCGATCTCTTCATCTGTGAACTCGAAATCGTTCTTCTTAAGGAAAGCTTTCATTCCGGTAATAACGATCTTCTTGGCATCATCGTGACCAAAAGCTCCTACGTCGATGGTATCAACTGCTGTTTCAAAAGCGAAATCAAGGTATTTCTTCATATCCATTTTTCTTTCCCTCCACATTTATATAAGTTTATTTTTAATTCATTCGGTTTACGCCGATATATAAAGCATCAGGCGTGCCAAACTCCTGAAAATGTGCAAAAAAATTTAAAAAATATTAAAAAACCGCCTTTTGGGTAAAAAAACAGGCTTCGGACAGGGTATGCAGCCTCCCGAAGCCATCTCATCATTATAGTATTTTGAAAAATTTGATTCATAATTGAATCGTTAAAAGTATATTTGAATCATTTTTGAGTCAGAACGTCACATCACAATCCATATTTCAGTTTTTTTCTGGCTAAGGTTGACTGAGACATGCCTAAAAACTCCGCAGCAGCCCTGGTAGTGCCCTCTTTTTTCAGGGCAAAGGCTATCAGCCGCTTCTCCTGTTGACTCATTATTGAATCAAAGTTAAGATCCTTCTCCCTGCTGAACTCATTTTTTACGTCCACCACCACGTCATCGAACACGCTTTCATTCAGCATGCTGTTCACATCATCTCCGTCTATCACGTCGCTTCTTTCAGTGATGTACAGTCTATGTACCGTATTCTCAAGTTCCCTTACGTTTCCGGGCCAGTGATAAGCCATCAGTTCCTTATACGCGTCCGGGGAAAACGTTTTCTTTATTCCGTATTTTCTGCTGTAATTCTCGAGGAAAGTGTCCGCCAGACAGACTATGTCCTCTGTCCTTGCCCTCAGCGGAGGCACGTTGATCTGACAGATGTTCAGCCTGTAATAGAGGTCTTCTCTGAACTTCCCCTCATCGACCAGTTTTTTCAGAGGCACGTTGTTGGCCACTATCACCCTGACGTTCACGTGTATGGGTTCAGTCCCTCCGATCCTGTAGAAAGTGTTCTCCTGAAGCACTCTTAAGAGCTTGGCCTGCATATCCAGTGGCAGGCTCCCTATCTCATCCAGGAACAGCGTTCCGTTGTTGGCCAGGGCGAAGTACCCATCCTTTCCCTCGGTTGAGGCCCCTGTGAAGGATCCCTTCTCGTAGCCGAAAAATTCGCTTTCAGCCAGGTTTTCCTGTATGGTGGCACAGTTGATCTTGATGGCGGGTTTCTCCCTTCTGAGGGAATTCTGCTGGATCAGATCGAAGACTCTTTCCTTACCTGAACCTGTCTCACCCTGGATAATGACGTTTGCGTCATAACGGGCGATATTCAGGATCTCCTCCACCATCTGTCCGGTAAGCGGTGATTCGTATATGAAGTTATCTATGTTCTTTGCGGCTTTCTTGGTGCGTTCTCCCATGGAAGCCTCAAGGACGGGTGCCCCTTTTGAAGGCGTTCTCTTTTTATACAGTGCGTCCAGCCTTTCCAGACACTCTGAGGAATACTCCACCAGCTCCTTGGAGAACTCAAAGGTCGTATCCTTGAATCCGTCCAGAGCATAGAAGAAGACTTCCTTTCCCATGGAATCCGCTGCCAGCATGCTCTGGTTGTATCTGTTGCTCATGCTTATGAAACAGATCTCCCCCTTGTTTCTGGTTATCAGAGCCGTAAAGCTGTCGCAGCCTGCGATATTCTCAAGATTTATGGTGCAGTCGAACAGCCTGCCGTTCTCCCCTTTTATCACCTCAAGCCCTGCTTCATATGGGCTTGAAAGGTTCACGCCTATGATACGGTCTGCGGAACTTCCGAACACTTCCTTAAGGTCGTCCTCCATACCTTCATAGAGATAAGCCTTATCCATTATGAAGGTTACTCTGCAGTCTCCGAACCAGGTCTTCTTAACAAGATTCGAATAAAGCACTGCCTCCAGAAGGTTGCTTCCCACCACTGCCACGTTTCTTGATCTGTGGGTCATGAGTTCGTACTGGATCCCCTCGAAATTGCCCTCTTCGTCGATGGCTCTCAGGAGATGTGGTACGTTTATCATGCTGTCATCTATCCTGTAGAGGTTAGTGGTCTCAAAGCAGATCACGTAACCCTTTACTTTGGCCTGGCTGTAGTTGAAATCAATATCCGTTATCTCCTCAAGATACATGGGAAGCGCTGCAAGAGGACATGCACCTACTACTCTGTCGCCTTCCCTGAGTCCCCTGGAATCCAGGTCCACGTTCTTGCCGCAGGCTTCTATCACGCCTGAAAATACACCGCTTGACTCGGTATAGGGATTGTGGAACTTGCCTCTTTCATTCACGATCTTCATGATACGGGCTCTTGTCTCTGCCTTATCGTAGCCGGAGATCGACGCGATCTGATCCATGTTGTCCCTCTCGAAATCGATGTACTCCAAAGACACCCGGATCTCATCGGGCCGGATCTTTTTTGAATTATCCAGTTTCCATGCCGCTACAGGTATGGAGCCCTTAGGCTCCAGCACTCTGTTCTTCCCGAAATCTTTCATTTGGGATCTCCGTCATCTACCATATGGCCACCACGCCTGCCGTGGCCAGGCTCACTATCACTCCTGCGATGAGTACTCCGAGCACTATGGCCGGGATGGCTCTCTTCAGCTGCATGTCAAGCATAGCTGCAACCAGCGCGCCCGTCCAGGCTCCTGTTCCCGGAAGAGGTATGGCTACCAGAGCCACCAGCCCCCAGAATTCATATTTCAGAACGCTGTCCTTCTTTCTGTCCGCTTTGTCCTTGAATTTCTTTACTATCTTTTTCAGGAACTCACTCTTCTGCTCCATCCAGTGAAAAACCCTTCTGACAAAGATCAATACGAAAGGTACGGGTACCAGGTTCCCTATCACAGAAACTATCGCTGCGGTCAGGAGCGGCAGCCCCGCTGCCACGCCGGCAGGTATAGCTCCTCTCAGTTCAACTACGGGAGCCATCGCTATCAGGAAAGTATAAATTATCGCCTTCAAATCCCTTTACTCCTTATTACAAAAAATATTTCATATCACCCGGTCTCAGAAACCCATCGAGACCGGTGACACTATCACGCTTTTGACGGAATAATCTATTCCAGTCCTCTGCCTTCCCACAATGAAGTTCTTGTCCACACGTCTCTGGACTATGGAGCAGTTCTCCTTAGTGGTATTGACCAGAAGCACAAGGTACTGCCCCTTGCCGTACTTAGCCACCGTATCACTGTGTCGGACGGAATGTACTATAGCATCCATCAGCCTGTCGGACAGTTCATCCAGTTTGGGCCCGTCCTTCATGGGGTTGCCTTTGCTGTCCACCACAGTGCACAGCATGATGAATATCCTGTCTTCCTGTCTGTCCATGGTCCTGGACAGTATCCTGTACACCTCCTGGAATACCGGATAGGAGCAGTAGTATCCTCCCCTCTTTTCGGGAAGTTTTTCTATGAGTTTATCCTGTATATCGTCCAGACTGTCGTGCTGATGTATGAGGCTGGCGGTAAGTCTGTTTGCCAGCTCCCTTACGTATGATGAGGTTCTCTCACCGAATTCCTGAACGTACAGGTCGATGGTGTCCTCGCAAAGCGACTGCGCGTCCTCGTATCTTCCCATTGCTGCCAGCGCCTCCACTATGAGCACTTCCCAGTCAGCAAACGGGTCGACGGATACCGCATAGTCGCCCAGGCTTTTAAGCTGCTTGTAATCCTTGATCTCTCTTATGAGATCAGCTGCCATGTTTACACACTCGTGAAACAGCGTCCTGAACTTTCTGGCTTCCTGCATGGCCCAGGGGCTGTTGTTGATGTTCTCCAGAAAGCTCCGCCTGTAGATGTGCACTGCACCCAGCAGCAGCTGAAGTTTCCTGTCCTGATCCGTTTCAGCGAGGGCTTCCTCGTGCATCCTCTGCATCTCATCCGTATCCAGGACGACCTCTATCTCAGGGGTCCAGTAATAGACTCCCCTGGATGCATCGATGTAGTTCACGTCCGGAAGGCCGGATGCCTTAAGACGTTTCTTTGCATTATATATTATGTTCCTTATAGCGTGCTGAACGTCGTCGATCTCCCTGTCCTCGAAGAGTATATCCTTCAGCTGGCTGCGGTTGGCGCCGCTTTTACCTGCATAGAGCACAGCTTCCATAAGTCCGCAGAACTGTGACCCCGACTGCCTGCCATCCACCAGTTCCTTACCGTCGAAAACTATAGAGAAGCCATCCAGCATCTTAACGTTCAAAACAGCTTTTTCAATGATCTTGCCCATAAATCTGACTCCCGCCTTAAGCCCTTATCCGAGACGTTTCACCATATTTTCGTAGTTTACACAGGAAAGAAGCGCAGTGTCTCTGGTTATCCTTCCTTCTTTATAAAGTTCCAGAAGATTGCCGTCCATGGTGCACATACCGTCCTGCGCACCTGCCTGCATGACGGATTCAAGCTGGTGAAGTTTGTTCTCTCTGATCATATTCTGTACAGCTACAGTTGACTTCATTACTTCAAATACCGGTATAAGACCGCCGTCCACCGCAGGCACAAGCTGCTGACAAACTATTCCCTTCAGTATCTGTGCAAGCTGTATCTTGACCTGCTGCTGCTGATTGGCCGGGAACACGTCCAGTATCCTGTTTATGGTATTTGCCGCCCCGCTGGTGTGAAGGGTACTTAAGAGGAGCACTCCCGTCTCAGCCGCCGTCATGGCTGAAGAGATGGTGTCGTAGTCCCTCATCTCACCGAGAAGGATGACGTCAGGGCTTTCTCTTAAAGCCGATCTCAGCGATTCCAGATATCCCGGTGTGTCTATTGAGATCTCCCTCTGGGTCACTATGGCCTTATCATGCCTGTGGATATATTCTATGGGGTCCTCCATGGTGATCACGTGGCAGTCCCTGGACTTGTTGATCCTGTCGATCATACAGGCCAGTGTGGTGGATTTACCGGTGCCGGCAGATCCCGTTATGAGCACCAGGCCCTTTTTGTTGTCCGCCATGGAAAGGACGTTTTCGGGTATGCCCAGATCCTTAGGATCAGGAATACCGAATCTAATGACCCTGATGACCGCAGCCAGCGAACCGCGCTGTCTGAAAACGTTCACCCTGAAACGCCCCATACCTGAGATGGTTATACTGAAATCATCATCGGCTCCCCTTTCAAGATTTGTCTTTTCGCGGCCGCCGATCCTGTAGATATCATCAACAAGTACCCTTATATCATCCGGTAAGAGCCTTTCCATATCAAGCCTCTCCTGATGTCCGTTGCATTTGAACGTGATGGGAAGGCCGGCTATGATAAATATATCCGCAGCCTCCGCTTTCATTGCTTTTTCAAGTATTTCAGTTATTCCCATATCGTTCTCCTTTAATCGTTTCCTGACCACAAGTTGCCTATCCTGGTATCCTGTACCCAGTCGTGCTCGTATTTCCACGATATTATTTCGTAGTCTCCGGACCCGTCAGTCCTTATTCCTATCCTGAGATTGAGATCTCCCTCTTTAAGGTCGGCAAAATACTCCCTGCCGTCCGTATCTGACACGCTGAATCCGGCCGGGACACCGCCTGAAGAAATGACCGCATCTGCTGATTCAAGCAGTTCCTGTCCTTTTATCTCCAGCGCGTACCTTTCAGATACCGTATCCGCATACTTCTCAGCAAGCCTCATATCCGCTCCGGCGGTAGTGTATGAAAGTATCGACATAATGGTGAGGCAGATGCTTATCACCGTAAGAAGCAGCGCCAGAGGTCCGAGTTTAGGTGTATGGTTCATGACCTCACCTCCTTCAGATATACAGCCGTATCCAGCGAATAGACCGGTTCATCAGATCCGTCGAGTCTCACGCTCACCTTGTTTCTTACAAGGCCTTCGCCGTCCCCTCCTTCAGGTTCCCAGCTTATCTCAAGTATGTATTTACCGTCCTTATCCGGCGAAAGATCTTCATCGTATCTCGCTTCCACCTTAAAAACGTCGCCTTCAACTATCCTGGCGTTGTCCTCTTCGTTAAGCCATCCGTATAGTTCGTCACCGTCGGAAGAAGCTGAAGCCATCTCGCAGGCGTTCTGTGCCAAAGTGACCGAACCTGTCAGAGCTTCGGCTTCACCGCTCTTGACTATGCCTGCACCGAATAAGTTGGTGAGTACCAGAATGATGCAGATAAAGACGGCGATCAGAAGCAGGGCCTCTAAATAGAAGGCTGTGATGTGGTTTCTGCTCTTCATGCTCCATCACCCTCCCCGCTTCTTATCCTGACGAAGACGCTGCCCTCGTCCGTATAGACCCTCAGCACGTCCTTTTCAGGCATTTCTATCTCGAAAATATCCGTTTCTCCTATGACCTGCGCGTTAGCAGGATCCGGTGCGGAATTCTCCTTTCCGAACTCTTCCAGCACTTTTCCGTTATCGCTGTATATCTTAAGCGCATAACCCGTGCTGCCGTCGGATATCACAAGCATCGGTCCTGAAGACGAATCCGTGACCCTGACGGACCCTTCAGTGTCGTTATCCTTTATACTTGTCTGTATATATGCCAGCACAGCCCTTTCGTCCCTGTTGTCGTTTCTGATCCCTACAGTTCCCTGATAGACCTTCGCCCCGAAGACCACAAGCATGAAGAAGCCGGCCAGGAAAAGCCCGACTATGGCTATGGTGTACAGGCTCATGTGGTTTCTGTTTCCATTTTTCATGATCCCGCCTCCTCTCCGTGATGTCTCGGAGTCACTATGACTGTGGGAGGCATGTTGGAAGCAAATACGTCATAGGTGACGTAGAAATCCTCCGTGTTTATCTGAAGGCCGTAGTTGTTCTCCAGATACTCCAGATCAGGCGGATAAACGCCCTCCACCGCATAACATTGTAGCGCTTCCCTTTCAACGGTCTGCTGTATCGCCAGAGCGCTCTCATCTCCTATGTCCCTTCCTGAATCCCTGAAGATCCAGAAAACAAGGAGAACGAGCAGTATCAGGATCAGAGCTGCCAGGATCTTTATTGAATTTTTGCTCCTGATATCAGAATACATCTGAATTCTCCTTTAGATCATCCTATGGAATTCATCATACCTATCAATGGGAGCATGACGCTTAAGAGCGACAGTCCCACAGTGATCATCAGCACACCTGAAAGCAGCGGGTCCACTATACCCACCAGTCTGTCCACCTGACTCGTACAGTTCTCTTCCAGAAGTTCTGTCAGCCTTTCAAGTATGGACTCCATATTACCGCTTCTTTCTCCGGCCAGGAACATCCTGCCGTAGACGGGTTCAAACAGTTCCTGGTCATATGCTGCCTGAGCTATGCTGTGGCCTTCCTCCATTTCAGCCATGCATTTCTCAAGTTTAGCTTCTATGCTCTTGCAGTCAGTCATGGGAACGCTCTCCTGTACTGCCTTATCCTGCATCTCACCGCTTGCGATGAAAGTGCTTAAGGCAGAGGTGAACCTGTACATCCCCATGCTCTCCAGGATAGACCTTGTTATGGGGATCCTGTTAAGCAGTTTCTCCACCGGTCCGCGCTTCCCGTTCTTCCACATAACGTATCCTATGATCAGCACGCAGGCTATGATCACCATGGCTATGAGTGCGATCCAGCAAAATACGTATGCCCACCTTATGTAGCTGTATGAGGATGCAGCCAGACTTCCTGTCAGGCTGTTATATACGTCTGTAAAGGAAGGCAGCACCATGGTGAGCATCGCCAGAAGGACCACGATTATAAGCACCAGCATGGCTGCAGGATAGGTCACCGCATTCCTGATCTTTTCGGATATGGTCTTCTGTTCCTTGTAGTACTTTGAAAGCCTGAAAAGTATGCCCTCGAGTTTTCCGGAATTAACGCCGGCCTCAACCATCTGGCAGGCATATTCCGGAAAGATGCCGGCTTCCCTCATGGCCTTGCCGAGGCTCATTCCCATATCGACCTGTTCCTTCATTATATCCAGACCGGAAGCGAGTACGCCTCCGCTGTTTCTGCTGTCACTCTGAAGAAGCCCTATAGCTTCATCCGTCTGTATTCCGGAGCGCATCATCATGGCCATGCTTTCAAAGAAAGCGCTGACACCCAGATAGTCAAGCTTTTTATTGTTCATTTTAAAGCTCCTTCCCTTAGTAATAATATACGTCTGCGTAGTTCTCACCGTTACCGATGAAAGAACTGTCCGCACCGTTTGCCGAAAACGTCACGTCCATACGGTTCCAGGTGTTCCCCGTGACCTCATACTTCACCGTGACCCATCCTGTCTCTTCCGTATAGAACATGTTCCAGGCATGATAGATGTCGTTTGGCGACACGTATCCGAATACCATCTTTACAGGTATCCCCTGACTTCTCATCATGGCTGCTGCCAGAGCCGCATAGTCGATGCATATCCCTTTTCCGGTCTTAAGTGTCTCATCGGGATCCGGCAGATATCCTGACTGGATGTTTTCTGCCTTCGGATGATCGTATTTTACCTTCTTGCAGATATAATCGAATATCGACGATACGACTCCCAGGGCATCTTCTTCCTTTGATGCCAGTTCCTGAGCCTTTACGACGCAGTCCGATCCGGTATTGTAGTTCACGTAATCACTGGGGCGCAGGAATGGCTGGAATTCGTCATCCAGTACAGCTTCCCCGTCTATGGAGTACATGCAGGCATATTTAGTACCTTCTATATTCTCCATGACCCTGAAGGTATACACGCCATTACCGCTCTGAACGGGAAAGATAGAAGGCGTCCCGTCTGAGCTGAGATCATAGTTGTACGTCGTGTCTCCCTTTATGACCTGGAATTTCAGCCTTTTTTCAGAAGTAGCCGAGGCACCGACGTAACCCTTGGAAAGGGATGATATGTCTATATACGCCTGGCCGTCCGTGTAGGAAGCTTCCCCGTTAAAAACGGAGTCGTTGAACTCAGGCGCGACATATGGCACGAAGCTTTCTTCAGCGCTTTCCTGAGTCTCCTCCTGAGACTGATCTTCCTGGTCCTGTGATCCCGGAACTCCCTGAGAGTCACCGCAGCCGGTGAAACTCAGCATTATCAAAAGCATGCACAGGAGCAAAACTGTAAGCCGGCCTGCGCATCGTTTTATCTTTTGATACATTTCAGTTTCCTTGGTTTCTGTTTATATTATTTCGGTTATTATCATCATTTACCCGGCGAAGCTTTTAAGCTCATCGTATTTCCCGAGTATGCGGCCCATCAGCTCGCTGTAGTCCGTTTCTGTCCTGGCTCTGAGAAGTTCTGTGATCTCGCATAATGGTTCGTATAAGGGATCAAGAGAAAGGTTCCCCGTAGTTCCCTTAAGCGCGTGTGCTGCCTCAAAAGCCTGATCCAGGTCGTTATTTTCGATGGCTGCCCTGAGTTTTTCCACGTTGGCATCCTCAACAGCCATGCATACCAGACGAAGATAAAAATCCTCTTTATTCATGCATCTTTCAAGACCTTTATCTGTATCTGCACCAAAAGTCCTGAGAGCTTCCATTGTGATCATATCCTGTACCTCCCCGTCATATCCTGAATAATTTCCGTCATTTACCATAAAAGCCGAAGCTGTCTCTTCCCGCTTCCTTTACGTCATATAAGGCGCTGTCGGCGTTCCTGTACAGTTCCTCTCCATCTGAAGCGTCCTCGGAGAAAGCGATCCCCATACTCAGTGTGAATCCCGGTATTCCATCCTTGTCGTCTCTTACAGCAGATCTTATCTTACCGGCTTTGAATGAGATAAGATCCGTCATGGATTTATTGGCATTGACCATAAATACCGCGAACTCATCTCCTCCTATCCTGCAGACGTAGTCGTCAGATCTGAAGGTCCCGAGAAGGGTATCCGCCAGGCGTTTAAGCACCTTGTCACCCATCTCATGTCCGTAGTTATCGTTAAACGTCTTGAAATGATCCAGATCTATGAGTATGAGTGCGGAATCTCCGTCGCCCATGGCATCCTTCACGTCCTCAAACACACCGCGGTTGAACAATCCTGTCAGCGGGTCGTGGTTGGCCTCGTATGATAGCTGTTCCTGATAGTTCTTTGTTTTTTCAAAGATATGGTTATATGTCCTGGCAAGGTACTGCATCTCATATGAGCCTTCCTCTGGTATCAGCTGGTTGTCCCTTATGAAGCTGACGCTCTTCCGGAGCGGTTGTATTATCAGCCTGCTGATCAGGATAACTATGGCCAGCACTATTATCACCAGGAAAATAATGAGAACGTATTGCCTGTTGATAGCTCGTGAAAGTCTCTCTGAATTCTGGCTGCTTTCAGCTGACAATTCGCCGAGAAGTGACTCAAGGCAGGCGGTTACCTCTCTTTCGATGGCAGCTTTCTTGTCCTGATATGCTTCACCGAATACCAGTTCTCTCGCCCTGTCTATCTTATCATCGGGAGAAAGAGCCAGCATTTCGTCCGTGAGTTCCTGTTCCTGGATCTCACGCGGCGCCTGGGAGATATCTCCTCCATGGGCAAGCATCACCAGTTTCATGGCTATATATTCTGTCTCCATCAGTTCATTGGACTCCTTCAGCGCCCGCTCAAGTGCTGAATACGCTTCGGTTCCTCCGAAGTATTCTCCCATTTCCTCAAGCGCCCTGTCTCTCCTTCTGGTATGCCTTGACTCATTGAAATAGTTTGTCATATCATCGGGATTCCCGGTAACGACATAGCTTCGTACCTGGAGCGTGAGGTAGTCCGATCCTTCCTGCATGGTGTCCGCGCTGTTCTGGCACATCAAAAACCTGTCCATAGATTCCTGCATCGAATTATATGACGTTCTTGTCTCGAACAGTGCAAACAGAAGGACTATGGAAAGTGTTATCGCCATCAGGAGCATGGCAATGTTCAGCGGCTGAAGACGGATGTTTCTTTTTTCTTTTCCGATCATTGTATTACCTGCTGTATTCCATCTGATTCAGGTCGCAATTATACTTAATATCAATTATATATTTTTTTTGCAAAAAACACAATAATTTTGTCACAGGTTGTGACGATTTAAAATAAAAAAGAACCCCTGAAGATCAGGGGGTCTTTTAAGATCAGATAAACCTGATATTATCTGTTTTTAATGGCGGCCTGTGCTGCTGCGAGTCTTGCGATGGGAACTCTGAAAGGTGAACATGAAACGTATGTCAGTCCTACCCTGTGACAGAAATCTATGCTCTTGGGATCTCCGCCGTGCTCTCCGCAGATGCCCAGCTTGATATTGGGTCTCGCCTGCTTGCCCAGTTTAACTGCCATCTCCACGAGTTTTCCGACTCCGTTCTCATCGATGGTCTTGAAGGGATCCTCTTCGTAGATGCCTTTATCCACGTAGAACTCAAGGAGCTTACCTGTGTCATCTCTGGAGAATCCGAGAGCCATCTGAGTAAGGTCATTGGTACCGAATGAGAAGAATTCCGCCTCTTTGGCTATTTCGTCTGCAGTAAGGGCAGCCCTGGGAATCTCGATCATGGTTCCTACCATATACTTCATGTCGATCTCCGCTTCGCTTATCATCCTGTCTGCAGTCTCAACGACCTTCTCCTTAACGAAGCTGAGCTCTCTGGCCTCACCAACGAGAGGTATCATGATCTCAGGAACGATATTGTATCCGCATTCCTTCTTTACTTCGATCGCGGCGCCGATTATCGCCTCTGTCTGCATCACTGCGATCTCGGGATAAAGAACTGCAAGTCTGCAGCCTCTGGTTCCGAGCATAGGGTTCAGTTCATGGAGTTCGTCCACCGTTCCCTGAAGCCTCTCATAGGAAACTCCCATGGTTTTCGAAAGTTCCCTGATCTCATCCTCAGTCTGAGGAAGGAATTCGTGGAGAGGAGGATCGAGCAGTCTGATGGTCATAGGCATCTCGCCCAGCGCCTTATACATCTCCTTGAAGTCTCCCTGCTGGAAAGGCCTGATTATATCAAGGGCAGCCTTTCTCTCTTCAGGAGTCTCCGCTACTATCATCCTTCTGATAGCAGGGATCCTCTCTTCCTCAAAGAACATGTGCTCAGTCCTGCAGAGACCGATTCCTTCACAGCCGAATTCGACGGCCTGTCTGGCATCTCTGGGATTGTCAGCATTGGCTCTGACCTTCAGTGTCCTGATCTCGTCAGCCCATCCCATGAGGGTCGCAAAATCACCTGAAACGTCAGGTTCTACAGTCTTTATAGCCTCACCATAAACGAAACCTGTGGATCCGTCTATGGATATCACGTCTCCTTCTTTGAAGGAAGCTCCTGAATCGAAATCTACCGTCTTCGTCTCTTCATCCACTCTGGCTTCAGAGCAGCCTGCAACGCAGCACTTGCCCATTCCTCTGGCAACTACTGCCGCATGTGAAGTCATGCCTCCCCTTGCTGTAAGTATTCCCTCTGCGGCAACCATTCCTGCAAGGTCCTCAGGTGATGTCTCCGCTCTCACGAGAATGACTTTCTCACCCTTACCGGCAGCTTCAGCAGCCTCCTCTGCCGAGAAAAATATGTGACCGCAGGCTGCACCGGGTGATGCAGGAAGTCCCTTTGCTATCTCTTTGGCAGCTTTCAATTCATCAGCATCGAACATAGGATGGAGCAGCTGATCTATCTGCTGGGGCTCAAGCCTTGTTACGGCTGTAGCCTTGTCAATGAGACCTTCTCCCACCATGTCGACGGCGATCTTAACAGCCGCCTGCGCGGTACGTTTGCCGCTTCTTGTCTGCAGCATATAGAGTTTGCCGTCTTCAACCGTAAACTCCATATCCTGTGTGTCTTTGTAGTGCTTTTCGAGGAGATTTGCGATCCTTACGAAGTCGCTGTAGGCTTCAGGGAAAGCTTTCTCCATTTCTTCGATATTGAGCGGAGTTCTGACTCCGGCTACTACGTCCTCGCCCTGAGCGTTGACCAGGAATTCTCCGAATATCCTGTTCTCACCATTCGAAGGGCTTCTTGTGAAAGCAACTCCCGTGCCTGAGTTGTTTCCCATATTTCCGAATACCATGGACTGCACGTTGACGGCTGTTCCCAGCTTGCCCGAGATGCCGTTCAGCTTCCTGTAAAGTATAGCCCTTTCGTTCATCCATGATCTGAACACTGCCTTTACAGCTTCTATAAGCTGTTCTCTTGGATCCTGGGGGAAGTCTTTTCCTGTCTCAGTCTTTACAAGTTCTTTGTATCCTCTGATAACTTCCTCAAGGTCTTCAGCAGTGAGTTCGACGTCGAATTTAACTCCCTTTTTCTTCTTCTGTCCGTCAAATATCTTATCGAACTTTTCCTTTGGTATTTCCTGGACCACATCTCCGAACATCTGGATGAACCTTCTGTAGCTATCCATTGCGAATCTGCGGTTTTCTGTACGTTTGACAAGACCTTCCACTGAATCATCGTTAAGTCCGAGGTTCAGTATCGTGTCCATCATTCCGGGCATGGAAATAACTGCTCCGGAGCGTACGGAAACAAGGAGAGGGTTTTCTGCTGATCCAAACCTCTTTCCCGTTACCTGCTCAAGTTCCGCGAGTTTTTCGTATATGGCATCCACGACTTCCTGCGTGATCTTCCTGCCATCTTCGTAGTACTTGTTACAAGCTTCAGTAGTGATGGTGAATCCGAAGGGAACAGGGAGCCCGATCCTTGTCATTTCTGCAAGGTTGGCGCCCTTTCCGCCAAGCAGAGACTTCATCTCCTTAGATCCTTCATTGAAGGAGTACACTATTTTGTTTTCCATTCTTTTCCTTTCTGCGTTTTTCACGCCAAAGAAGGCCTGTTAAAATACCAGCCTTTCTTCAATGTAATTGCGCACCTCTGATACAGGGATTCTGACTTGTTCCATGGTGTCTCGGTCGCGGACTGTTACACAGCCGTCGGCCTCAGTATCAAAGTCAACACAAATGCAGAATGGTGTTCCAATCTCGTCCTCTCTTCTATATCTCTTTCCGATTGAACCGGCTGCATCATAGTCGACCATAAAGTACTTGGACAGTTCTTCATGTATCGGCTCTGCTATAGGTGATAACTTTTTAGCTAACGGGAGTACTGCAGCCTTGAAAGGAGCAAGTGCGGGGTGAAGCTTCAGCACGGTCCTCACGTCCTCCTTGCCGTCTTCTGAGGTCAGCACCTCCTCGTTATATGCATCTATCAGGAATGCGAGGCTTACACGGCCTGCACCCAGTGATGGCTCGATTACATAGGGCACGTACTTCTGTCCGTTTTCTGAGTTGACGTAGCTCAGATCCTGGCCTGAAGTGTTGATATGCTGAGTAAGGTCGAAATCCGTCCTGTCAGCTATGCCCCATAATTCTCCCCAGCCCCACGGGAATGTGTATTCGATGTCCGTGGTGCCCTTGGAATAGTGGGAGAGTTCCTCAGGAGAATGATCCCTCATTCTCAGGTGATCCTTGTCCATGCCAAGGCTCATGAGGAAATTCCAGCAGTAGTCCTTCCAGTATGAGAACCACTCCAGATCTGTTCCGGGCTCGCAGAAGAATTCAAGTTCCATCTGCTCGAATTCCCTGGTTCTGAAAATGAAATTGCCGGGAGTGATCTCATTTCTGAATGACTTGCCTATCTGTGCGATACCGAAGGGTATCTTCTTTCTGGCTGAACGCTGAACGTTTCTGAAGTTTACGAAGATCCCCTGAGCCGTCTCGGGTCTGAGATAGATCTCAGCCTTGGAATCCTCAGTAACTCCCTGGAAAGTCTTGAACATGAGATTGAACTGACGGATACCGGTGAAATCGGACTTGCCGCAGTCAGGACAGCAGATGTTGTTTTCCTTGATGTAGTTCTCAAGTTCTTCATTTGACCAGCCGTCCACAACCATGTCCTTGATCCCATGCTCAGCGTTCCAGTCCTCGATCAGTTTATCCGCTCTGAACCTGGATTTGCAGGCTCTGCAGTCGATCAGAGGGTCTGAAAAGCCTCCAACATGACCTGAAGCCACCCATGTCTGTGGGTTCATGAGGATCGCAGCGTCGA
Source organism: Anaerovoracaceae bacterium (assembly GCA_045545455.1). GTDB lineage: Bacteria > Bacillota > Clostridia > Peptostreptococcales > Anaerovoracaceae > RUG754. Next base: position 63,073 of record JAZQAY010000120.1, read on the forward strand.
GGCCCACGTTGTATTTTGACTCCTGAACGAACTTCCTCCACCATGCCTTTTTAACGTTGTTGAGGAATTCCACGCCAAGAGGACCGTAGTCCCATGTGTTTGCAAGTCCGCCGTAGATCTCTGATCCGGGGAATATAAATCCTCTGTTCTTGCATAATGCTACGATTTTTTCCATTGTAACTTCATTGCTCATATTGTCAGCCTTCCTTTACGATATATTTGATTACTTGTTGAGTTCCTGGTTGATATCTTCGTCCTCGATCTCGATCTCGATCTCGAAGTCGTCTTCTCCTGCTACCTTATCTTTGATGTTGTTGAATGCCTCTGTGCCTGCTTCCTTAGCCTTCTCATAATATTCAGGAGCTCTGTCCTTGATATTGTTGAAAGCTTCAGTTCCGGCTTCTTTTGCCTTCTCAACGTAGTCAGGAGCCTTTTCCTTAAAGTTGTTGAATACGTCCTGCGATGCGTCCTTTACCTTTTCGACGTAGTCAGGAGCCTTTTCCTTAAGATCATCTACGACTGAGCCGCCTCTTTCCTTGATCTCATCAACTACTACGCTTCCTTTTTCTTTAACGGTATTGGCTACGTTCTCCACCTTTTCGGAAACGTCTATAACCTTTCCGTCGTCTGTTGTGAGTTCCACCTTGCATTTGAAGCCAAAAGCAGCGATGGCAGCAGCAACCACCCCCCAGGGAGCAAGAACAGCGCCTACGATGCCAACGTTAACGGGAATGTTAACGATCGGCTCATCTCCCCTTTTAACGCTTATCTTGGAGATATTACCCTTGTTGACCAGTTCCTTGACCTTGGCCATGGTAGTCTTAACGTATTCGCCTGTCTTTCCGGCCTTACCTGTGTCGATGTTCTCTTCGATGGCGATTATAGCGTCCACAACGCTTCCGTCACATGCTTCGAGAGCATCTTTTGCTTCCCTGTAGGATACGCCCGTTCTGTCTTTAACTAATTCGATTTTTTCGAGAGTAATTTCCATTTTCAAATCCTCCTCTTTAGTGTTAAATATTTACAAATTCGCTTTTCAGATCTGATATATCCAGATGATAGGCCATATAGCCTTTAAGTATCTCCATGAGGCTGTCCGACACCCGGTCTTCCAGCGCCAGTTTCTCAAACCGTGAGAACGGTTCCTTCTTAAAGTAACTCAGGATATTAATTATATCAAAATCTATCTGATAAATCAACGATTTATCCCCATTAAGTTCACCTGCGCATTCCCGGCAGATTATGCCTCCGTCTTCTATGCTGAAACGGGAAGCACGGCTGTTTCCCCTGGGCCTTCCGCAGCATGCACAGTAATCCAGTTCCGGCATGGTTCCCGTGGAGTCCAGAGCCTTTACTATGTAAGCCAGTATGAGGGTGTCGGTTTTTCTATTCCTCTTTTCGATGGCCTCCATGAATCCCGCAAGATCGCCGAAAAGCTTAGGCTGAGGGTCCTCCTCCATCAGGATCTTATCAGTAAGTTCAAGAACGTATGAAGCCGCCATATACTTATCCAGATCTTCGCCGATATCATAATAGCTCTTTATGACTCTGCCGCTGTTCAGGTTGTATACTTCTCTGCCCTTGAACAATTCGTATTCTCCGTAGGTAAAGGGTCTGGTGGCTAAGGCTGACTTATTCTTCCCTGAACCTGTAAGATTGGTACCCACCGAGATCTTGCCGAATTTTCTTGAGAACATAACGAGCATAGTCCGTCCGCTTACCGTCTTTATCTGTTTTAAAATGATCCCTTCAGTATCTGTGACCATGTTCGCTCAGTTCTTCTCCTTGTATCCGAAGTTTGAAAGTGCAAAATCAGAATCCCTCCAGTTTTCCTTCACCTTGACCCAGAGTTCAAGCATGACCTTCATTCCCAGAAGTCCCTGGATCTCTTCTCTTGCAGACTTTCCTATACCTTTGATCTTCTTTCCTTCCTTGCCTATGATGATGGCCTTATGCGACTTTCTCTCACAGTAGATCACAGCCCCTATCCGGGCGAGGTCATTCCCGTTCTTATCCTTTTCGACTTTGAAACTCTCTATCTCCACAGCAGCACCGTGGGGCACTTCCTCTTTAAGGTAAAGGAGCAGTTTTTCCCTTATTATTTCGCTTACGATGAATCTCTCAGGGTGATCCGTCACCATTCCCTCAGGAAAATACATGGGACCTTCCGGCATCATATCCTCCAGTTTTTTAAGGAGATCATCCACACCTTTTCCCTTAAGGGCGCTCAGTCCCATTATATCCTCGAACATGCCCGTCTCTTCGTATTCCTCATATATCTCACGGAATTCCTCGGGAGACATGGTGTCGGTCTTATTGATTATGAGTATCTTGGGGGTGTTCACCTTGGAAAGCTTGTCCAGTATGAACCTGTCTCCCCCTGCATTTCCCAGTCTTTCATCTACAAGGAAGAGCACCACGTCCACCTCCTTGAAGGTTCCCATGGCGGATTCCGTCATAAAAGATCCGAGTTTGGAGTGGGGCTTATGGATTCCCGGGGTATCGATGAAAACCATCTGTACCCCTTCCTTGGGTCTTGCCGGTTCAGATGACTTCCCGAAGAAGGGGTTTATGACGTCGTCTGTGGAAGTATTCTCTTCCCTCTCGTCTACTCTGGTGTAGATGCCCCTGATGTTATTTCTGGTAGTCTGAGGCTTATCCGTGGTAATGGCGATCTTCTCGCCCAGTATCGCATTGAGAAGAGTGGACTTCCCAACGTTGGGTCTTCCCACTATGCCAATAAATCCTGATTTCAAATCTTTCTCCTCTTATTCCCCGATCTCTTCAGGGTATTTTTTGTAGTAAACGTCGTAGGCGTTGACTATCTTTCTTACCAGCTCGTGGCGCACCACGTCGGTATCTTTAAGGTAGCAGAAGCCTATGTCCTTTACAGGCTTGAGAACTCTCTCTGCCTCGATCAGGCCGGACTTCTTGCCTCTGGGAAGGTCTATCTGTGTCACGTCGCCTGTGACCACCACGTGAGAGCCGAAGCCCATTCTCGTAAGGAACATCTTCATCTGCTCCCTGGTGGCGTTCTGCGCCTCGTCCAGGATGATGAAGGCGTTGTCAAGGGTGCGTCCTCTCATATATGCAAGCGGTACCACTTCTATGACTTCTTTTTCCTTGAGTCTCAGCGCCGCATCCCTTCCCAGCACGTCGTAGAGAGCGTCATAAAGAGGCCTTAGATAAGGATCTACCTTATCCTGAAGGTCCCCCGGAAGGAATCCCAGGCGTTCTCCGGCCTCCACCGCAGGTCTTGCCAGGATTATCTTATTCACCTGCTTGGCCTTAAGAGCGTTTACCGCCATAGCCACCGCTATGTAGGTCTTGCCGGTGCCTGCGGGACCTATCCCGAAGACCACCTCCTTTTCCCTTATGGCCTGTACGTAGTTCTTCTGCCCGATCGTCTTGGGTTTGAGAGGCTTGCCGGAATGGGTGAAGCAGATCACGTCCTTTCCCACGCTGTTCTCCTGATATGAAACACCTTCTCTTGAAAGATTCACTATGTAGGCAGCCCTCTGCCGGTCGATGGTCTCTCCGGATTTCAGGATGTTCATATACTCCGTGATTATCCGTTCAGCCAGATCCATGGATTCTTCCATGTCCGCTTCCTTCATTTCCGACATATCCATCCCGGTAACATCCTTATCCGGCAGATCCGACTCAAATATAAGCACAAGCTCATTGCCTCTCTGCACCACGTCTACTCCGGTGGCTTCTTTTATAAGTTTGATATTCAGATCCAGGTTCCCAAAAAGTAAGTCGGAGGCCAAGCGGTC
>JAZQAY010000121.1:0-1615 GCA_045545455.1 Anaerovoracaceae bacterium
ATTTATGAGTCACTACATCATGGTTCTGGACATAGAGATTCTTCGGGGATAAGTCCTTCGCTTTCTGGTGTGCTTCCAGGGCTTTATCGTACTGTCTTTCCAGATTAAAAGTCCTGGCCAGGAAGTAATAATAGTAGGTCAGTTCCCTGTTTTTGAATGCTTTGGTATCGAGATGTTCAAACATATCCAGGGCTTCCTTACTGTTTCCGGTAGCGGATTTATAGATGGCTTCAATGAAGTATTTCAGCGTGATAAGGTCGCCGCTGAGTCTCTCCTGAGCTTTGAAGAGTTTGGCGATCTCGTTATACTGATTCTTCACTTCTCCCTGATCGTGCTGAAGGACGGCTACGATAAAGAGAAGGTAGATGTGCTCGAAATTCCTGGCCATGGATTTGAAGTATCTCTTGCCCAGTCTTTCATTCAGCTGCTTCTTTACATCCTGAAGTCTATCGATATCGATCGTCGCATAGCCTTCCTGGAATGGAGCCATGTGTTCATACTGATGCAGAAGGAAGTCGACCTTCATAACGAAACGTGTGTGCTTCAGACAGGCTTCCGGATCACAGAGGATGTTGAGTTCCTTGTTTCCTAATGTATAGATATAGCGTACATATTCATTCCAGAGACCGAATGGTACAAGTACCAGCAGGATGACTGCCGAAGCCTTCTCTGCTACAGTGTACTTCCCTGCGATCCAGGTAATAGCCAGCACGATCGCTGCTGCATAAAACAGCAACACCAGAAACCTTCTCAGGCCTTCCGCTTTTATCAGTCGAACATTGAACATATTATTTTCTCCCCTAAAACTTAAACAGATCACTCATATCGAAAGGATTTTTGATCGGAGATTCCGGGATCTTCTTCTTTCCCGGATTTTCCTTTTCTTCCTTCTCTGCTTCTTCCTTCTGTTTTTCTCTTTCTCTCTTTGTCAGCGCAAATACCGCAAAGGCGCCGATCATTGCGACATATCCTCCGACTATTGCCAGAACTCCCTTGAAACGCTGTTCCGTCTTATCTTCCTTCACTTCCTCTTCTGCATATACTCTCACACTTCCGAAGAGAAGAAGGATTATAAGAAAGACTTTACACACCTGCCGTACGCTGTGCATCATCCAGATCCAGTATCGCCGTAGCTACGACGTCGTTCGTAACCAAACGGTTGATCAGTTTGCCCCGAAGTGCTGCCAGTGTCGCTTCATCCTTGCTTGGGTCCGCTACGACAGCGATCCTCTCCGGTATCTCAAACATCTTCCGGCTGGCACAGATCAGACGGTTATAGTATTCCGGCTTTTCAATGATCTTGCCGTATTTATCAAAATAATATCCTGCGATATATCCTACCGCACCCGAGCGGAAGAAGTCATCGCATTCTTCTTTAGCCAGATATCCGCCCTGTCTCTTCGCACCGATACCCGTCACCATGATGGTCGCATTCTCTGCCAGTGTCAGTGTTTCGATGATCGCCGGACGTTTCATCAGATTCTCGCACATCTTCTCATCATCGACCCGGAACGGAGCCATGATGAAATTGACCCTCGACTTATAGGTGTCGGAGATCTGCTTGACGAGATAATGTCCGTCTAGGATCATATTGCTGGATTCGATACTTCCCATG
>JAZQAY010000122.1:0-4239 GCA_045545455.1 Anaerovoracaceae bacterium
GTACCTGCGGGGTGCTTTGTTTCGGAGTCAGTGGCGGGCCCAAAAAAGCCGAAGAGTTCATGAGCTACCTGAAGCTGGCTACAATCCAGACCCACGTGGCTGACTCCCACACCTGCTGTCTCCACCCTGCCTCATCCACTCACAGGCAGATGACAGACGAACAGCTGGAAGCTGCAGGAGTTCCCTCCGACATGATCAGGCTTTCAGTGGGGCTTGAGGATGCAGATGATCTCATCGACGACATCAGTCAGGCTCTCGACAGGATATAGTAAAGATTCTATTGAAATAAGTAAAGATATTTATATTTATCAGCATAATTAACGAGGAAAAGTAAAGATATGCCCATAGTTATACCCAACAATTTACCTGCAACAGAGGTGCTTAAGAGCGAAAACATCTTCGTAATGAACGAGACAAGGGCCACCACCCAGCAGATCCGTCCCCTGAACATCCTACTTCTTAATCTCATGCCTAAGAAGATAGAGACGGAGACCCAGATAGCCCGCCTCATCGGTAACACGCCGATCCAGGTTCATCTTGACCTGCTGATCCCTACCTCACATCACCCGAAGAACACTCCCATGGAGCACCTTATAGCCTTCTATAAGACGTTCGATGAGGTAAAGAATAACAATTACGACGGAATGATCATAACAGGCGCACCTGTGGAACTCCTGGATTTCGAAGACGTCGAATACTGGGAAGAACTCTGTGAGATGATGGAATGGTCCAAGACCCACGTCACCTCCACCATGCACATCTGCTGGGGAGCGCAGGCCGGCCTCTACTATCACTTTGGCGTTCCCAAAGTTGAACTTCCCAGGAAACTCTTCGGCGTTTTCCACCACAGGCTGGAGGCAAGGTTCTCACCGCTTTTCAGAGGCTTTGACGACGTGTTCTCGGTGCCTCACTCAAGGTATACCACTGTGCGCCGTGAGGACCTGGAGAAAGTTCCTGAGCTGGACATCCTGGTGAGCTCCAAAGACGCCGGCGTATATGCCTGTGCCACCCACGACCTCGATCAGGTATTCCTTATGGGACACGCCGAGTACGATGAAGGAACCCTCGATGCCGAATATCACAGAGATCTGGACAAAGGCCTTGAGATCAACGTCCCGAAGAACTACTACGAGGGTGACGATCCCGATAACAGCACTTACGTTACCTGGCGTTCCTGTGCTACCCTCCTCTTTGCAAACTGGATCAACCACGTATATCAGGATACTCCTTTCGATCTCAGCGAAGTCAGAAAAGAAGACAGACCCAGATTCACATATTGATTTTTTGCAAACTAAAACTGCCGCTTAGACGGCAGTTTTTTGATTCCCGCATCACGCGGACATTATTTTTTATCTTACGACCTTGGGCACGATCCCTTCGGGAAGCGGACAGTCGTAGTATGGAGCATTTACGGCGTGCTCCTTTTTTATTTCATCTATAACACTGGGTGTCTCCAGCACCTTAGCAGCCGTAAGCGCCATCACCTTCGCCGCATATATCATGCCCTCATGAGCTATAGCGCTCTTTCCCTGTGATACCGCCTGCCAGCTGTGGAGCTGCGTTCCAAAGGTCTCGGTGCACGCCTTGCACTGGACGGTAGGAACGACATATGACACGTCTCCCACGTCAGTGGACGCCATCTCGCGGCTCACGTTTTCAGAATATGGAAGCGGCTGATCCTGAAGGTGAAGTTCCGCTCTCCTGCTCCCCTCTTCACTACCGAGATAGGCCTTAAGATTTACCGCGGAATTCCTCTTATCCGTCTCGGGTATGGTCTCAGTCATCTTATCCGCAAAATCATTTGCTTCCTTACTGAATCCCACAGGCCCCAGTTCTTCCATGGCTTCACCCATTATCCTTGCGAGGGTCAGGTTGGGCACGTAGTCCGACATGGCGCTGGTGACTTCCCATTCCACTTCCGTCTCTGTCATGTGGGCTGCGCCTTCTGCGACCCTGACGATCCTTGGCATGAGTTCCCTGGCCATATCGTTATTGAGAGCCCTGTAGTCGTAGTAGAGCGAAGCGCTGTTCTGCACCACGTTGGGAGCCTGTCCGCCCACGTCGAGATATGCGTACTGGATCCTGCAGCCGTCGGGGATGTGCTCTCTTAAGAACTGTATTCCCACGTTGAAGAGTTCAGCAGCGTCCAGAGCGCTCCTTCCGAGATGAGGTGCGGCTGACGCATGGGCTGATTTACCTTTGAATCTGAACACCATCATGCAGTCTGTCAGACAAGTCTCCGTGACAACTCTGCTGTTGTCAGCGGGATGCCAGGTGATCGCTATGTCCAGTTCATCGAACACTCCATCTCTTGACATTGGGGTCTTGCAGCTTGCAGTCTCCTCTGCGGGACAGCCGAAATATACGACCGTTCCGGTCTTTCCGCTCTCCTTCATATGATCCTTAAGCGCCACAGCCGCTGAAAGAGCACCGGCTCCCAGAAGATTATGACCGCAGCCGTGTCCCGGGCAGCCCTCTTTCTCCGGCATCTCTTCAACGTACATCGATCTCTGGCTCATTCCTGCCAGAGCGTCATATTCGCCCAGGAAACCTATCACCGGATGACCTGAACCCCAGGTTCCCTTAAAGGCAGTGCCTATCCCTGCAAGTCCCGTCTCAGTTTCAAAGCCTTCCTTTTCCAGTATCTCTAGGATCGCTGCTGAAGAATAGAATTCTTCGAGACCAGTTTCGGGATGATCCCAGATGCGGTCGCTGAGGTCTGTGAATATGTCTTTTTTTCTGTCTACCAGCTGAACTATCTTTTCCTTTGTCATAACTGCTCCTGTCTAATTTGTCTCAACTGCTGCCCCAGCATCGCCTGTTCCTGTTTCAGCCAGGATAACGGCGGCGAATATCAGCGCACATCCTATATATTCTCTTAAGCTCAGTGCTTCATTAAGAAGTATCATTCCCGAAAACAGCGAGAACAGCGATTCAGTGCTGAGAAGGATGGTAGCCCTCTCCGAGGGGACGTACTTCTGCCCTATCATCTGAAGCGTATATCCTGCAGCGCAAATTCCGATACCTGCATAGAGTACCGGTGCCCAGGCTGCTTTTATCATCCCGAAATCCGGATCCTCAATTATCAGCGCGCCGGGAAGGCAGAAAAGCCCGGTAAAAAGGAACTGCAGACAGGTAAACGTACATGCATCAGCCCTTTTTGCAAAATACTCCATAAGATATACGAAGACTACACAGGTACAGGCCCCTATAAGAAGCAAGATGTCTCCTTTGCTCAGGGCCTCGAAACCTCCCGTCAGGCTTATGAAATAGAAACCTATGACTGAGATGACCGCCGCTATCCATACGCGCTTCCTGATCTTTCTTTTAAGGAAGACAAGTCCCGCTATGGGAACACCTATTACATAAAGGCTCGTAATGAAGCCCGCTTTTCCAACAGTTGTGTATATAAGACCGTACTGCTGGCAGATCACCATAAGCACCAGATCGGCTGCGACTATCAGTACTCCCGGGAGCATTTCCTTAACAGTCATCTCGTTTGCCCTTTCCTCCGGGGATTTTTTGTTCCTGACGAAGATAACTATCGGAAACAGCACAGCCGCACCTATAAGGAATCTCGTAGCAGAAAACGTCCACGGTCCGAGGGTATTTCCTTCAGACTGAGCTACAAGTCCGCTTCCATACACAAACGCAGCGATCACAAGTATGATATCGCCTTTAAAACGACTCAGCATATATTCTCCTGTTCTTAGTTAAGCGTTACGGTAATTCTATCATATTTTGGTCAAAGTTCAAATATACCTTAAAAAAACTTATTTTTGCTATTGCATTAATTATCATTCGGATGTATAATTATGAAAATTTATGTTCCGGAGGTGACCAAATGAGTACAGGTTATGATCTGATATTCGGAAAGAATCTGCGTTCTATCAGAATGTCATGTAAGATGACACAAAGCGAGTTATCAGAAAATCTCAAGGCTAAAGGCTATGAACTTAGCGTCCACGATCTCAATGAGATCGAGGCAGGAAAGCGATACGTTTATCCCCACGAGATAAAAGCGTTCCACCTTGCGCTTGACGTTTCCTATGATGTACTTCTTCCCTGATCCGGAAGACCGTATATTTTTATTTTTAGAATAATAACTACCGGCTCAGCCGGTAGTTTTACTTTGGCCCTACAAGGGCCCGCTACCTGCTGAGTCTTAAGACTCGTCGAACGGTCCGCCAACCGCACGTTTCCCTCAACTGATCCTAAAGGATCCCATCTTTTGACTTT
>JAZQAY010000123.1:0-2383 GCA_045545455.1 Anaerovoracaceae bacterium
GTAGTTTGATGCGTTATACCAGGACCAACATGCTGGAAGTCCTGAGCGCGGACTATATAAGGACGGCCAGAGCCAAAGGCCTTTCAGAGAGGAAGGTCATCTATCATCATGCATTCAGGAACACTTTGATACCGATCGTTACCATCGTTGGAGGATCCCTTCCGGGACTGTTCTCAGGTGCTCTCATCACAGAGACCCTGTTCGGTATCCCGGGAATAGGTTTCGCTTCATACCAGTCAATGGTATCCGGCGACATCCCGTTCTCCATGTTCTTCATGGTGTTCACAGCTATATTGACACTTCTCGGAAATCTTATCGCGGATATTCTCTATGCGGTAGTTGACCCGAGAGTAAGGATCGCTTAAAGGAGGGGCAGGATCATGAGTGAAAAAGAATTAAAGAAATCCGCCCAGACTGCAGGCGATAACAACACTAAGGAAACAGAAAACTATTCTCTTAACGACGACAGACGTGTCAAGGTGCTTTCACCCGGAGCTCTGGTCGCCAAGAGATTTTTCAGAAACAGACTTGCCGTAACCGGCATGGTCATTCTGATATTCATGTTCTTGTTCTCCTTCTTAGGAGGAGTACTGAGCCCTTACGGACAGGATCAGAAGTTCTACAGATACGACATTCAGGAAAAGGACTACGCAGGTATCCTTCACAATGAAGAACTGAGATTCGTATCCAACGATTCCACCAGGTTCAAGAGCTCCGTACAGGCGCAGGCTTTCCTCAACATCCAGAGAGGAAACAACGCTTTCTCCTATGACGGGAATGACTACACCATCGAAAAATTAGGCGACGACTTCTACGCTTTCCGCTGCTACGGCGATCTGGTAGGTCTCGCCACCAAGGAACTGGTAAATTCCTCGGATAATTCCAGCATCTCCTTCCAGCTGACCTATGATTCACTTCTTGCCAGGACAGGGAAGAAGAGCAGCTTCACTTCAGAGGGAGTTACCTATACTCTCGGTGAAGACGGAGTGGTGCTCGACGCTTCCGGAAATGAGATAGCGTACGTAAGCGAATATATCGTGCGTCCCATCATGAACGACGTGTTCTTCACGCGTGAGTTCAAGGATCAGCTCATCGAAGCTGTTGAAGCAGGTGAGGAGTCCTTCCAGTTCAAGGGTGAAGACGGAGTCGATGCTGAATACATCCTGAAGTACAACCCCGCTAACAAGCAGTGGGACGTAAGACAGAAGATCGAGACCAGGGTATTCGATACCTATTCATCTCCTTCCAAGGAACACTGGCTGGGCACTGACAGAAACGGTATGGACATGCTGACACGTCTTATGTATGGCGGACGTATCTCCCTTATCATCGGTTTCGTAGCTGTAGCCATTGAATCCGTTATCGGAGTCATCATGGGCGGTATCGCAGGTTACTTCGGCGGCTGGGTTGACGGTCTCATCATGAGACTGGTAGATATCTTCTACTGCATCCCTTCGATGCCTCTGTTCATCATCCTCGGTGCTGCCATGGACGCTGCAAACGTTCCGGCTATGACGAGAATGATGTACCTGATGCTTATACTGGGCTTCCTGGGGTGGGCCGGCACCGCACGTCTGGTAAGAGGTCAGATCCTGTCTCTCCGTGAGCAGGAATTCATGACAGCAACTGAAGCTACAGGTATAGCTGTCAGAAGAAGGATCATGAAACATCTCATCCCCAACGTTATGCCTCAGCTCATCGTAGTAATGACCATGGGACTGGGCGGCACGATCATCACTGAGGCGACCCTGTCATTCCTGGGTCTGGGAGTTCGTTTCCCCTTCGCTTCCTGGGGTAATATCATAAACGATGTAAACGATACCTTCGTACTTACAAACTATTGGTTTATCTGGATCCCTGCAGGTATTCTCCTCCTTGCTACCGTACTTGCCTTCAATATCGTCGGCGACGGTCTGAGAGATGCCTTTGACCCTAAGATGAAACGTTAAGGAGGAAAGAATATGGCAAAGAAACACAATGACGGCTATCTTTCCGCCAAGGAATCACGCAGGATCTCAAAGGAAAACAGAAAGATAACCAACGAATACGAAAAGAAATATAAGAGAAAGAACGTACCCGAATCCGAATATCTCACCAAGATGAAGGATCCCGAGAACGTTCTGGAAATAGAGAACCTGCATACGTATTTCTTTACGGATGTAGGAACTTCCAAGGCTGTTGACGGCGTTACCTTCGAGGTACCTCAGGGCAAGACCGTCGGCGTAGTAGGAGAGTCCGGCTGCGGCAAGTCCGTAACCAGCCTTTCGGTCATGCAGCTTCTTCAGCGTCCCCAGGGACAGATCGTTGATGGCAGCATCAGACTGAACATGGGTGACGGCAAGGCATATGAGATCAAGGACACTCCCATCGAAGCCATGCAGCA
>JAZQAY010000124.1:0-12596 GCA_045545455.1 Anaerovoracaceae bacterium
CTCCCATATGACATATCATTGCGTTATTTCTTTCCTTTAAACTTAAGTTTGATGCCCTGCTTGATGCCGTTCCCGAGAACGTACTTGATCTTGTCCTCTGAACGTCTCATGGTTGAGCATTCCGGGTTATCTCTTGTGAGATGTATAGCGTCGAACTCGCACTTGGTGGTGCAGACTCCGCAGCCGATGCACTGGTTCTCATCGACAAAGGATGCACCGCACTCGAGACATCTTGATGTCTCAGCCTTGACCTGTTCCTCGGTGAATATAAGCTTGGGATCTCTGAAGGATCTTTCGCCTGCCTTAGAGAGGTCAACTCCGGGGATCTGTCTCTTGGAGTTGTCATAGGACTCGACCTTGATGTCTTCCTTATCAAGTTCGATGAATTCGTTCTTTCTGGTCCTTGCCAGCTTGAGGTCTGAACCGGGACGAACGAATCTGTGGATGGAGAGAGCTCCTTCCTTACCTGCTGCGATGGCGTCGATAGCGAACTTAGGTCCGGTGTAGACGTCTCCTCCGACGAAGATGTCGGGTTCTGCAGTCTGATAGGTAAGAGGATCAGCTACAGCGCCGTTTCCTCTTCCGAGCTCTACCTTGGATCCCTTCAGAAGGTCTCCCCAGAGGATGCTCTGTCCTACTGAAAGAACGATGTGCTTGCACTCTATTGTAACAGTATCGTTTTCATCGTATTCAGGTGAGAATCTCTTGTTCTCATCATAAACTCTGGTGCACTTCTTAAGAACGATCCCACAGACTTCGCCGTTCTCTGTAAGGATCTCTTTGGGACCCCAGCCGCAGTTGATCTGTACTCCGTCTTCCTCAGCCTCAGCCACTTCATTGTCTGATGCGGGCATGATGTCGCGGGATTCGAGGCAGAACATGCTGACCTTGGGTGCTCCTACCTTGACGGATGATCTTGCTGCGTCAATAGCTACGTTTCCGCCTCCGATGACAACGATGTCACCCTTCACGTCGTACTTCTCGTTAGCTCCGACTTCTCTTAAGAATTCAACGGCTGTGGTAACGCCCTCAGCGTCCTCTCCGGGAACTCCTACGCCCTTGCCGCCCTGGCAGCCGATGGCGATGTAGAATGCCTTGTAGCCCTGAGCTCTCAGTTCGTCGAGAGTTACGTCCTTGCCTACCTCAACTCCGCACTTGATGTCTACGCCGAATTCCTTGATAACGTCGATCTCAGCCTGGATGACATCTTTCTCGAGCTTGAAGGAAGGGATTCCGTAGGTGAGCATTCCGCCGGGCTTATCGTTCTTCTCGAAGATGGTAGGACGGTAGCCTTTTTCTGCAAGGTAGAATGCGCAGCTGAGTCCCGCAGGACCTGCTCCGATTATGGCGATCTTCTCGTCGAAGCCGCCTTCTGCCTTGGGAATGACTTTCTTAGGGATGAATCTGGTCTCAGCGTTCAGATCCTGCATCGCGATGAATTTCTTTACTTCATCGATTGCTACTGCCATGTCGATGGTTCCTCTGGTGCAGGCATCTTCGCAGCGGCGGTTACAGATGTGTCCGCAGATGGCGGGAAGAGGATTGTTCTTCTTGATGAGTTCGAGAGCTTCCTGATATCTTCCCTCTTTAGCCATCCTGAGATATCCTTCGATACCGATGTGCGCAGGGCATGCAGCCTTACAAGGAGCTGAACCTGTATCATATGCAGGTCTTCTGTTGTTTTCTGTGTAATCGAAGTCCCAGTCTTCTCTTCCCCACTTCTTGTCGGAAGGAAGGAGGTGCTTGGGATACTTAACTTCGGATCCGTCTTTTCTGCAAAGCTTCTGTCCCAGTTTAACTGCGCCTGCAGGGCAGAATTCCACGCATCTTCCGCAGGCCACGCACTTTTCTTTATCCACGTGGGCTACGTATGCTGAACGTGACATATTGGGGGTGTTGAAGAGCTGTGAAGTCCTCAGTGCGTAGCAGATGTCTACGTTACAGTTACAGATAGCGAAGATCTTCTCTTCACCGTCGATGTTCGTGATCTGGTGTACGTAGCCATTATCCTCAGCTTTCTTAAGAAGTTCCATTACTTCTTCTCTGGTGATGTATCTTCCGTCCTTGTTGGTCTCAACTACGTAGTCGGCCATGTCGCCCACTGCGATACACCAGTCGAGCTCGTCGTCTCCACAGTTCATACCGTAGGTCTGTGTGGCGCGGCGGCATGAGCAGGAGGATGCTGCGTACTTTCCGTCATATTTGTCAAGCCAGTGTGAGATGTGCTCTACGCTTACCGACTTGTCTTCCATTTCGATGGCCTTCTCTACCGGGATGACGTGCATACCGATACCTGAACCTCCGGGAGGCACCATCTTGGTGATCTTCTCCAGGGGAAGTCTGGTCATCAGGTTGAAGAAGTATCCGAGTTCGGGATGTTCCCAAAGAAGGTTGGGGTTCATTACCGTGAACTCAGCTGAACCGGGTACGAACATGGGAACCAGCCATCTCTTCTCGCCGTTAGGGTTCTGACCGTCCAGGTTCTCCCAGTTGTATTCCAGAACACCCATCCATGAAAGGTGTTCCAGAAGATCTGTGAGCTTCTGGTCATCGAGACCTGAAGCCTGCTTGATCTGCTCAAACGTCTTAGGCTTTCTGATGCCGCCGAATGAAAGGCAGAGGTTCGCCTCTTCATCTGTAAGGATGGTAGCGAGCGCCCAGTATTCGGGATCCCTCGTGGTGAGTTTCTTCACTCCGAGATGATGGAGAGCACGTGACGTTATCATCTTTGACAGCTTGATTATGGGTTCTCTCACGGGAGCATCCGGATCGTAACCTTCGGGGAGCCAGCCGTCAATGTAGCTTTTTTCTAAAATGTCGTTCATTTTTTCACTCCACATACATTAAATAATAATACCTTGTATATCAGGCTTCCTGAAAAGCTCTGACTTCCTTCCTGAGCCATGCGGCCCAGTCTTCGAAGCCCTCTCCGGTCTTGGCAGACACGAAGAATATATCACAATTCGGGTTTCTCATGCGGATCCTCTCCACAACGTCTTCCTTCGAGAAGTCGTCGAATACCAGAAGGGTATCGCACTTGTTTATGAGAACCACGTCTGCGATCTGGAACATAAGGGGGTACTTGAGGGGCTTGTCGTCACCTTCAGGTACCGAAAGGATCATGGCGTTCTTCACAGCTCCTGTGTCGAACTCTGCAGGGCAGACCAGGTTTCCCACGTTCTCCAGAACTACCAGGTCGAGGTCTTCTGTGCCGAATTCTCTCAGGCCCTGTCTGGTCATGTCAGCGTCCAGGTGGCACATGCCTCCCGTGTGGAGCTGGATGGCTCTCGCGCCTGTCTCTGTTATAGTCTTCGCATCCACGTCGGAATCGATATCCGCTTCCATGATACCGATCTTCATCTCGTCCTTAAGCATGGAGATCGTACGCACCAGCGTGGTGGTCTTGCCTGCTCCCGGTGACGACATGAGATTGAGAAGGAAGGTGTTCTGTGCCTTCAGTTCCTTTCTCAGTTCATCAGCGTCTCTGTCGTTATCGGAAAGGATGCTTTCCTTGACTTCTATGATCCTGTAATCCTTCATTTTTAGTCCTCCTTGACTGACATGTTATACTAACATTTTGGCAAGATTTTGTCAATGATTTCAACGGTTTTCGGGGTGCCCCGGGGTTGTATTTTTTGCGCCTTAAGATATAATTGAAATGCAGGCAAAATTATCAGAAAATTGCCCTGCGTAAAGGACCATTTTATGAGAACAAAATTAAAGATCACCGAGGGTATTTTTCCCATGCCGGTACTGATGGTTGCAACCTATAACGAAGATGGGTCCGTTAACGTCATGAACGCAGCCTGGGGCACCATGCAGGAGAGAAACACCGTAGCCCTCAATCTCACAGAATCACATAAGACCGTTAAGAACATCAAGGCGAGAGGCGCCTTCACCGTAAGCATCGCAGACGCAAAGCACGTGGTGGAAGCCGACTACTTCGGAGTAGAATCCGGAAACAAGGTTGCTGACAAGCTCGCAGCCACAGGCCTCACAGCTTCAAAGGCTGAGTCAGTTGACGCACCCGTGATCAACGAGTTCTCCCTCTGCCTGGAGTGCGAGTTCGTGGAATACCAGCATAACGAGTACGGAGTAGGCGTCATCGGCAAGGTCGTGAACGTCACTGCAGACGAGAGCGTTATGGTTGACGGCAAGGTAGACATGGACAAGGTGGATGCCATCGCATTCGACCCCTACACCCATGGCTACTACAGCGTCAAGGGCCGCGTAGGCGAAGCCTTCAAGGACGGCCTGAAGCTCAAGAAATAAGGCAAACAAAAAACTTCCGGCGCATCCGGAAGTTTTTATTGTCATTTTTTCGTTATCCAAAGTATCTCAGGCGGATGATTCTTCTGATTCAGCATGTTGGCGAAGACCGCGTGGTACTTCTTTGAGTCAAGCTGCTCCGCCCAGCTTATCACGGCTTTCTTTTCAGCCTGTCCCTCTTCATGTCCGTCGTAGAGCACCGCGGTCACCACGCCTCCCGGGCGGATGGCCTTAAGCGCCTCCTCAAGTCCCTTAAGGGTCTCCTCTTTTTCGGTGGTTATGGTGTGGTCCCCTCCCGGAAGATATCCCAGGTTGAATACCACGGCTGCTACGCTTCCTTCGGGTACGTGGTCGCCGATGGCTGAGAACGACTCTTTCAGTAAATGCACGTTTCTTATCCCATGTGCGTGAAGATGAGTCTCAGTAAGTATCAGCGCCTTCATCTGAACGTCAAAGGCGTATACTTTGCCCTCTTCACCTACCGCCTGTGCGAGAGCCAGGGTGTCCTGCCCCGTTCCGCAGGTTGCGTCCACCACCGTGTCCCCGGGCTTTATATATGAGAGCGTCACGAACATCGCGAGCTCCGTCGTTTTGGTTATGAGGTTATTCATTATTCGTCCTTTCGCTGAGGAAGGCTGATCCGATTATGAGTACCGCGCCTATGATAACGGGTACTGTCAGCGGTTCACCAAGGAAGATCCATGATGCTATCACCGCAACCACAGGGTCGATATAGCTGAAAACAGCCACCGCTTGGGCGCTCATGCGTTCCATGCTTCCAAAGTAGAAGAAGTACACAAGGCCTGTATGAATTATACCGACAATCAGCACCAGCACGATTGTGATGGTATCGAGCTGGATCGCCGAGATATCTTCCGTCATGAGTATGTAAGGGATCAGAACTATCCCTGCGGATGCCAGCTGTATTATGGTCTTCTCATAGGGATCCACACCCAGGGTTATCTTATTTATGACGACCGCCATGGTGTAGAGCACTGCCGCCGCAAGGCCGAAGGCCACGCCCTTAAGGCTTCCGGTGTCCCCTCCTCCAAGTACTCCTGACACAAGGATCATTCCCAGGAAGGCGATCAGAGCGTAGAACATCTTCCTTCCCGTCAGCTTCTCCTTAAAGAATATGGGCGACACCAATATAAGAAGTGTCGGCTGCAGGTAATAGCAAAGCGTCGCCACCGCCACCGTGGTGAACCTGTAGGCCTCGAAGAGGAAGATCCAGTTCACTCCGATGATGGCTCCGTTGAGTATCAGAAGAAAGAGCTTCTTTCTATCTATTCCGTGGAATATCCTTTGCCCTCTTACCTTGACAAAGGCGCCAAGCGAGAGAGACCCCAGGATCCCTCTGGAGAATGCCAGGGCTGCTGATGATAAGGCGATATTTCTCCTGAATATACCTATCGTACCCACGATCACCATGGCCATTATAAATTGTGCGTATGTCGTTTTCTTAGAGTCGTTTCCCATGCTGCCTTACCTGATCAGTTATTACTTATAGAAATCCAGAAGAGTTCCGTCTTTTATCTTTTCCTTGAGCATTCCCGCCATGGTTCTCTGGTCTTCGAATTTCTCGTAGAGGGTCATGATCTCCTCTGCATTCTTCATGTATTCTTTAGCGAGTTTTTTGTCATCCTGTTCTTCGATCCTGAGGGCAAGCATCGCGGCCAGGGTGCTCAGGCAGACGTTCTCTGTCTTTCTGATCTCCTCCATCCTGGCCTCGCCTTGTCTTACGGCTGCCGCGATCTCGGTCTTCAGGAAGTAGAGTTCGGGTATCTTCTCCAGGTAGTACTCAGCCATGGCGTCCTCACCGATGTTGTGATACGTGAGAGCCGTAAGGCGAAGCACGTCGATCCTTATATCATCGTCCCTGGTAACGTCCAGAAGACGTTCAGCGATCTCGATCTTTTCCTTGCTCCTTTCGTTCGGGATCACCATGAGAAGGCAGTTAAGGAGCACCTCGTTATTGGGGTACTTCTTAAGAGCCTCGCGGTAGAAGGCCTCAGCCTTCGCGGGATCCTTTCTTAAAGGCACGGATTCTGCCACCAGTTCATCCACTTCGTCCATGATCCTCTGCCTGTCGAAGTCCATCAGTTCATCTATGGTTATCCCGAAGAACGATGCGATCCTTGGGAGCATCTCTATGTCTGGGCTGGAACTTCCGGTCTCCCATTTGCTCACCGCCTGCGAAGAGACGTTCAGGTATTCCCCAAGCTGCTCCTGGGTCAGTTTATTGGCCTTTCTTAATTCCTTTATCTTATCTCCGATATTCATGTTTGATTCCTCCATATAGTTCTTTTGAACCGGTTCGATCATATTATACTGGATGTCTTCAGGATAATCCATGCCCTATCATTAGTTAATTTTACTACCATTGGTTGATTTGGTCAACGGTGCTCACGAAATATATAAAAAGCCCGGAGCGCGTGCTGCGTTCCGGGTGATCATATCGTTCTTATCAGGCTTTCCTGCTTGAGATCATGCCCTTTAATACGGTTCCGATGAAGCCACCTGACTGAGGCTTGTAGTCCTCGCCTCCCAGGATCAGTTTCTCCACCTTGAGATCCATCAGGTTCTCCTTAGGCATCTCATAGGGATTATCAGAAAGGATGACCATGTCGGCGATCTTTCCGACTTCAAGCGAACCTCTCTCCTTCTCGTCGAAGGTGGTGTAGTATCCGTATACGTGCACATCCTGAGCGCCTGCTGTATGCTTACGGATTCCGCAGGATTGCTGTGGTTAACCGCCTTGTAGAGCCATACAATTGGATCGGGGTCCGTGCAGGGTGCGTCTGAACCGAAGGACACGATGCAGCCCGCTTCCATGAAGGATCTCACGGGATTCAGCCTTGCGTTCCTCTCGGGACCGAGGATGCTCTCGGTGTACTCAGGCGGTTCCTGCTTCCAGTTGTCGAAAGCGATCTGCATTGGAAGCTGGATGTGGTAATCCTTACAGATCTTCATGCCCTCAACAGTCGGCAGGCAATCGTGGATGGTACCGTGCCTGTGGTCCTCTCTCGGAAAATCATCCAGGGCAGCCTTAAGTGCTCTTGTGGCCTGATCGAAGGCCTTGTCGCCGATGGCGTGCATCTCGATCTGAAGGCCGGCACGGTTCGCTTCCTTACAGAAGTTGATTACCTTTTCATCTGAATAGTAGAGTACGCCGTTTCCGCCTTCTTCGTCTGCATAAGGCTCGATCATCGCAGCGTCATGAGAACCGAAGCAGCCGTCCAGCGCGCACTCGAAGCAGCCGCCGATACGAGGAAGCTTCCTGCTGGTTGCAACCTTCACCGTAAGTGACTGAGGGAACACTCTGATCTGGAAACCGTTCTGTACGCTCTTCGCAAACCATTTCTCGAGGCTGATGTCCATGTCACCGGGGAAGCCCACGCCGCTTACGGTGTGGATCATGCCGATGCCGTGGGACGCCTGATGGTCAACGGATTTCTGCATGTTCCTTATGAGCGAGGGGATCTGGATGGAACCCGTGATATAGTCGGATACCGCAAAAAACGCCTCCTGGTTCATCTCACCGGTGTCGGGATGATAGCCTCTCAAGCCCTTCACCTTGTCGTCCACCAGCTTAAGAAGCGCGGTGTTAACTACGCAGGCGTGGCCGTCGTATTTTACCATGAACACTGGCTTCTCAGCGCATACTGAGTCTATCTCCTCGCGGCTCACCAGCCTGCGGTCTTTCCCTTGTCCTCCACGAGGTATTTTGCGGCGTCGTCAGACGCGTTAACTGTAAGTATATTTCCTTTGTAAACTTTCATTTTGATCACCTCACTGATGTAATCTCTATTAAATGGTAGCACAAAGATTTTCCAATATCAAGTTTGTGACATATCGATCTTTTTACTCATATACAGTCTCTACAGCCATTTCTTCTTTTTGAAAAAGACGAGGCAGAATATCACGATCGCAACGCTCACGGCTATTACAACGGGATACCCCCACTTCCATGCAAGTTCCGGCATATGTACGAAATTCATTCCATACCAGCCCGCTATCAAAGTAAGCGGCATGAATATGGTGGTTATCACCGTGAGCAGCGTCATCGTTCGGTTCTGGCGCACGTCAAGCTGAGAGTTGTAGAGGTCTCTCACCTGCATGGTGTGATCGCGGAGGGAAACTGCTGAATCGTGTCTTCTTGCCATCAGATTCATGAAAAGATGAATGTATCTCAGATTCTCCTCACTGAAGAAGCCGTTTTCGTTCTCCTCCAATTCCTGGGTCATGTCGATGATCTGCTCGTAATGCACCAGAAGTTCACGGATGTCGCTTCTGATCTCATTCACTCTAACCAGATTACCCTGCCCCTGAGATGTCAGGATCTCGTCTTCTATACGGTCAAGTTCCGTCTCATAGCGCTCCATGAGGGCCAGGTCGTTATCCACGATCAGTTCAAGGAAATCGTAAAGAAAACGTTCCAGGCTGGGCTGTCTCCATCGCTTGGTACGCCTGATGGTATCTATCATCTGCTCGGCCTTGCCGCTGTCATCTATGAAAACTATTCCCTTCTCATCGAGCGCAAAGGCAAATCTGTAATCTTTCTCCTTCAGATCATCCCGGTCGGGGATCTGAAAAGTCCCCGTCAGCGAGTCGTAGTTTACCTCCGCCTTTGTATTGTGGATGTTTCCTGCATCGGGCTCAAGTTCTATACCCATGTCAAAGCTGTCACGCGCCTCATTCCATTCGGGCGTTGTAAGGACCGCAACGTATTGTCTGTCCATACCGTCACGCAGATCTTCTCTGCCGCATGGGCGTATTCTTTCTTCAAGAAGATAATAACTCATTTGTTTGTCTCCGTTTTTCTCAGGCTGTTTAAACATGCACCACTGTATATCAATATTTTAATATACAAAAGCAAAAAAAGGAAGTGCATAAGCACTTCCCTGATCGGCATATGTGCATCATATCTCCCAGGGCTGCATGGCTCCGCCTTCATCGCCGGGTCTGCAGTTTTTGGAATATACGTAGATGAAACCGTTCTTTTCCTTAGGTTCAGGACGTACCCATCTCTTACGCCTCTCTTCAAGTTCTTCATCTGAGACGTGGAGCTTTACCGTGCCCTTTCTGATGTCGAAGCTGATCTCGTCGCCTTCTTCGACCAAGGCGATCGGTCCTCCGTCATAGGCTTCAGGCGTCAGGTGACCGATGATCGCACCGTAATTGAAACCCGAGAATCGTGCGTCTGTCACAAGTCCCACAGATTTATGCAGGCCGTAACCCAAAAGCGCGTCGGACGTCTGCATCAGCTCTTTCATGCCCGGGGCTCCGCGGCTTCCTTCATAACGGACCACTACCATATCCCCCGGCTTGATCTTGCCGTCGCATATCGCCGCATAGGACTCCATGTCATTGGTGAAGATCTTGGCTTTACCGCGGAAGCTCATCATCTCCTCAGGCACTCCTGTCGGCCGCACTATGGCGCCGTTGGGCGCAAGGTTTCCTCTGAGGACCTTGAGTCCCGGTCTGTCTGTCACGGGGTCGTCCAGAGTGTGGATCACTTCATTCTTCGTCAAAGGAATGTCTTTGATGAGATCGGCCCATGTGCCGCCCAGCATAGTTGGCACTCTTGTATCTATCTCGCTTTCGATGTTTTTCATTATGGCCAGCGGACCTCCCGCATAATGGAAGTCCACTACTGTATACGGACCGCTCGGTATTACAGCCAGAATGCAGTGGATGCGCTCAGCATAGTGCGCAAAATCATCCAGCGTGATCTTTATACCAAGTTCTCTTGCTATGGTCATGATGTGCAGGACAAGATTGGTAGACCCTGCTACAGCCATGCCGAAAGCACAGGCGTTGAGGAAAGTTTCTTTTGTGCAAAGATCCGAGGGCTTTCTTCCTGCCAGCGTCATTTCCACAATCTTTCTTCCGGCCATCCTGGCATTGCGGAGTTTCTCCGACTCGGTTGCCGGTACAGTGCTGGTGCCGGGAAGAACCATATTCAGGATCTCGCCCGTCATCTGCATGGTATTGGCGGTTCCCATGGAAGGACACGCTCCGAACGAAGGGCAGGCGCATTCTTCCATTTCCAGTACATCTTCGTCCGCCGCCGATCCCATGACCGCTACGTCGAGTTCCGCCTCCACGAATTTCTTTCCGCGGTAGCGGCCTGCCTGCATGCATCCGGCCGTAACGCACATGGATGGTATGTTCACCCTGGCCATGCCCTGATACAGGCCGGCCAGCACGTTGTCGCATGCTCCGATGGTCACCAGCCCGTCGAAGTGATGGACGCGGCAAACAAATTCAATGGATGCTGCTGATATGTCTCTTCCAACCTGATCATATTTCAGATACTCGTCGCCGTCCGCTATGGTACCACAGGTTGAAGGTACGCCGAACTCAAAGGGCACGCCTCCTGCTTCCCAAATACCCTGCTTGACGTATTCCGCCACCTGGCGGAGATGTGCGGTGCCGGGCGACCCCTCCATAAAAGTATTAGCCACTCCGATATGAGGTTTGTTCCTCAGATCTTCATCTTCATAGCCGGCTGCCTTAAGAAGCGCTCTTCTGTGGACAGCCTTCCTGCCTTGCCAGTAGTCTCCTCTCTTCTCCATATAGTTCTCCTTTGTTGCATAATAGAAAGCTCTTTCAAGCCATTGCAGGTACCGCCCAGCGGCGCCGATATTTTGCTTTTAACCCTGAAACAGTTGTACTGTCCGGTAATTCCGACGGTTGGATAACAGTCGATTCAGCTCTTTAATTATATCATTTACAGCAACCGTGAGCAACGATAATAGACGTGCATGTTTAGGGGGGATCGACGTGCATATCTATGGGGGATCTATCAGCTTCCCCTTCCCCTGATCTGTGTCAATTCTTCATAATATTCCGATCCATATCTATGACGCTGCAAACTGGTGGTTGCGTGGAGACGTGGCCTATGTATGAGGTGTCAATTTTTTGCAAATTACGTGGATCTGACACCTTTATCCTGAATGGGTGTCAATTTCTTACAATTCATTAATAATTGACACCACTTGTATATAGATGTATATTATTTTGCTCATATCGTACTTGTCTGTGGATGAGCTGAGCCCTCCTGTATCCCATGATCCGACAAATACTGACATTTATCGGCATAACATAGTAGTGATGCCTCGGGATCAGCAATTAAAAAAATATGAATGCGGTGTCAATAAGGAACAAAATTTCCAAAATTGACACCCTACAAGAGGCTTAACAAATAATATGCAGAATATACAACGAATATGCGCATATTATACAAACAACACCGATATCTTATAGAGGCCTCCGAGTCCTTGAAAATCAAGGCTTACAACGAAAAAAGGAAGTGCATATGCACTTCCCAAACTGGTGGAGCGTAGGGGATTCGAACTGAGCCGGCATTTTCAAGAGTCTGAAAACCGTTGAAAATCAAGGAGGTCAGACACGCTGCCCAAAAGTGTAATCAAAAGTGTAATCAAAACAGTTGATTATCCCCCATAAAATCCAACATATTTACATGTTTTATTCCATTCCTTTTTTGAAGCAGTGTATCAGTCGTTATAACATATTTGTCATAGTTATCACGAATCTGCTCCAAAGATCTGTATTCTCTGTCCTCCGTTTCTTTGCTTTCGAGTATCGTATACGCCACCTGAACATATGAATATGTCATATCAGAACTTCTGAGTATAAAATCGCATTCGAGTTTTCCGATCCTTCCTATACTTACTGAATATCCTAAACTTCTTGCATATGTAAATACTATATTTTCCAAAGCAGGTCCATAGTTGATCCTGTTATCTGTTTGCAGTGCAAAGTAAAAGCTAAGATCTGCCAAATAGTATTTCTTTTCACCGGATAGTGCTTTCTTCGATTTCATATCAAATCGATCGCACGCATATAGTATCTTCGCATTAAGTAAATGTTGGATATAATTAGTTACTGTGAGTCTGCTGACATTCGACCCATTTTTTCTCAAAGCATCATACAAGCTGTTTATACTTACAGTCGCTCCAAAATTATTTATTATAAAAGTACTTACCGCCTCAAATGCTGCTACATCCCTCACTTTAACTCTTCTGCGTACATCCTTTTGGAATATTTCAGAAATAACCCCCTGCACATATGTACGTTTATCCTGAAGGGTGTCAAAAAATATCGTTCTCGGGAAACCTCCTTCGATAATATAGTTATTAAGTTCAGTTTGTTTGTCCGGTGAAATATCCTTACTATAAAAAAGTTTCATTCCTTCATATTCATCATATGTCAAAGGAAACATTTCAAACTCCAGATACCTGCCTGTCAGTTTTGTAACCAGTTCACCACTTAAGAGATATGAATTCGAGCCGGTAATA
>JAZQAY010000125.1:0-14968 GCA_045545455.1 Anaerovoracaceae bacterium
TCTTCTCCGTATCCCCTTCGAAGAGATCCATGAAGCTCGCTTCCGTCCCGGTGGTGCCCCGGGAACCCAGGAACCTGATATTTTCCATCGCAAAGTCGATCTCCCTAAGATCCGTCTCCAGATCCTGGAGCCAGAGCGCTGCGCGCTTTCCCACAGTCACCGGCTGCGCAGGCTGGTAATGGGTATAGCCCAGTGTGGGAGTATCCTTATACTTCACAGCGAAGTCCGCCAGGTTCACCATCAGCGACCTCACCTCTTCCCTTATGTACTTAAGGGCGTCCCTGTAAATTATGAGGTCAGCGTTATCGGTAACGTAGCAGCTGGTGGCTCCGAGATGAATGATGCCGGCGGCTGAGGGCGCTGCCTTTCCATAGGCGTAGACGTGTGCCATAACGTCGTGCCTTACTTCCTTCTCCCTTATCCTCACGCACTCGTAGTCGATGTCCCCGGTGTGGGCTTTAAGCTCCTCCACCTGCTCAACAGTAATGGGAAGGCCCAGCCTCATCTCAGCTTCCGCCAGGGCCACCCAAAGCTTCCTCCAGGTCACGTATCTGGTGTCCGCCGAAAATAGTTTCAGCATGTAGTCAGATGCATACCTCGAGGAAAAAGGCGATTCATATCTTTCTTTCATTTCTCTTTACTCCTTATTTCCTTATGATGATGCTGTCCCTTTCAGGTCCCACTGAAACGTAAGTGATGGGACAGCCTATGTTCTTTTCAACGTATTCCACGTAAGCCTGAGCCTCCTCCGGAAGCTTGCCGAACTCGCGGACTCCCGAGATGTCCGTCTTCCAACCCTTCATGTACTCGATCACCGGCTTCGCTCCTTCCAGAGCCAGGGGAAACGGGAAATCATCAGTTTCCTTTCCGTCCACCAGGTATCTGGTGCAGACCGGTATCTCATCCATGTAGCTCAGAACGTCCAGCTTGGTGAGGGCTACTTCAGTTGCAGCCTGTACTTCCACGCCGTACCTTGAAGCCACCAGATCGATGGGTCCAACCCTCCTGGGACGGCCCGTCTTCGCACCGTATTCCTTGCCGGCTTCCCTCAGCTTCTCGGCCTCATCCCCGAACATCTCGCATACGAAGGGGCCCTCTCCCACGCAGGTGGAATAGGCTTTGCAGACCCCGATGACGTCGTCTATCCTGGCCGAAGGAAGGCCTGAACCTATGGGCGCAAAGGCAGCCATGGTGTTTGACGAAGTGGTATAGGGGTAGATCCCGTAATCCAGATCCCTTAAGGATCCCAGCTGGGCCTCGAAGAGGATCTTTTTGCCCTCCTGTGAAGCCTTCTTGAGATATGCCCCGGTGTTCTTTACGAAGGGCATGATCTTCTCACAGGAGTTCCTGAGCCACTCCTCCAGCATGTCCATGGTGTAGGGTTCGTGCCCATAAACAGAAGTCAGGGTAAGATCCTTCCACTCCATGATGTCCTTAAGATGGGACAGCAACTTATCGGGATAAAAAAGCTCTCCCGCCATTACCGTCTTCTTCTGATACTTGTCAGAGTAGAAGGGTGCAATACCCTGCTTCGTAGATCCGTATTTTTTGTCCTTCAGTCTCTGCTCCTCCAGCTCGTCCAGATCCCTGTGCCAGGGAAGAAGCAGCGACGCTCTGTCGCTTATCATCAGGTTGTCAGGGGTGACAGATACCCCCTTAGACCTCACGTCCTCTATCTCCGTTAAGAGATTCTCCGGGTCCAGGGCCACGCCGTTACCCAGAACGTTCATTACTCCGGCTCTGAAGATGCCCGAGGGAAGCAGATGAAGGGCGAACTTGCCCAGCTCATTCTTCACCGTGTGTCCGGCGTTTCCTCCTCCCTGGAATCTCACGACTATATCGTAATCTTCCGTGAGAAGGTCCACCATACGGCCCTTTCCCTCGTCGCCCCAGTTGATGCCGACGATCGCACAATTTGACATATTTTCTCCTCCTGCAAATAAACGCCAAAAGCGGCATCTCTGCCGCGTTCTGACATTATTAAAATAAACTCTTTATCATGCACCCGGTCCTCAGTCCCAGGTACTCTCATTCTGTGAATATTCGGAGTTGAGCACGTCCGCTTCATAGCTGAATGCCCTGGCGAACAGGCTTGAATCTCCGTATTCGAACGGATCGTAATTGTTCTTTGCTTCAACGTTTACTTTGTAAAGTGTGTTTGCCCCTGTTACGTATGGGTATCTCTTAAGCGTCATGACTCTTCTCCTTTCCGGGATCATATAACTCCCTGTGCTATCATTGCGTCTGCCACTTTTTCAAATCCCGCTATGTTTGCTCCTGCCACGAAGTCATCCGGCATGCCGTATCTTTCCGCTGCCTCCTCGATGTGGTGGTAGAGCTTCACCATTATGCGGTTGAGCTTTCTGTCCACCTTCTCGAATGATTTGGCCATCCTCTCGCTGTTCTGGGACATCTCAAGGGCCGAGGTAGCAACGCCGCCTGCATTCGCAGCCTTAGCTGGCAGGAAATATATCTTCTTTTCTTTGAAGAGATCAACTGCTTCGGGTGTGCACGGCATATTGGCACCTTCCGCCACAGCGATCGCTCCGTTCTCAGCAAGTTTCTTTGCATCCTCAAGATCCAGCTCATTCTGTGTGGCGCAGGGAAGCGCTATGTCGCACTTTATCTGCCATACGCCTTTACCCTCATGATACTCGGAATTGGGCTTTGCTTTCTTATATTCAGTGAGTCTTTCTCTCTTCTTTTCCTTTATTTCCTTGAGGAGTTCCACGTCTATCCCCTCAGGATCGTAGATCCATCCGTTTGAATCGGAGCAGGTCACCACCTTGATCCCCATCTGCTGAGCTTTTTCAATGGCGTATATGGCCACGTTCCCGGATCCGGACACAACTGCAGTCATGCCTTCCACCGAGTAGCCCTTGCATTTCAGCATCTCTTCCACGATATACATGAGACCGTAACCCGTGGCTTCCGTCCTTACCAGAGATCCTCCGTAGGAAAGTCCCTTTCCTGTGAGCGCTCCCTCAAAGAGACCCGTCAGCTTCTTATACTCGCCGAACATGTAGCCTATCTCCCGTGCTCCGGTTCCGATATCGCCCGCAGGTACGTCTGTGTTGGATCCAATGTACTTGCAAAGCTCTCTCATGAAGCTCTGGCAGAAGGACATTATCTCCCTGTCTGACTTGCCTTTGGGATCGAAATCCGATCCGCCCTTGCCTCCTCCGATGGGAAGGCCTGTAAGGGAATTCTTGAAGATCTGTTCGAAACCGAGGAATTTTATTATCCCCAGATTCACTGAAGGATGAAGTCTGAGGCCTCCTTTATATGGACCAATGGCACTGTTGAACTGGACCCTGTATCCGGTATTCACCTTTACCTGACCTTTATCATCTATCCAGGATACCCTGAACTTGATCTGTCTGTCGGGATTCACCAGCCTCTCCAGAACTGCGTCTCTTCTGTACGCCTCCTCGTTCTTTTCGATCACCGGTCTCAGTGAATCCAGCACCTCCTCGACAGCCTGATGAAATTCAGGTTCATACGGGTTTTCCTTTTTAACTTTCTCCAGTACCTCATCAACGTAAGCCAATTGGTTTTCCTCCTTGCCCGGCAAATAAAAAGGCGTCTCCAAGTGAACCTGTTCACTTAAAGACGCCGTTGCCTTTTCCTGTTAACAAAAATATTTCCCTCATGTTAAATTATGTATAAATATTATCCCTGGGGATCCCGTTTGTCAAGGGTTTTTTGTGAATTCAAACAAATTATTTATTTAACAAGCGATTTTCTTTGTTGTCACACCCTCCTTTGGTTTGACAAAATACACGCTCTCCCGTATAATTATGTTTTAAAAGTCAATCATAAAAGCACTCAGAAAGCAGGTGTCTTAAATGAAATATACGAAAGAAGAAATAATCCAGTACGTTACCGAAGAAGACGTGAAGTTCATACGCCTGGCCTTCTGCGACGTCTTCGGAGTCCAGAAGAACATCGCCATCATGCCGGATGAACTCCCCAGAGCCTTCGACTACGGAATCGCCATCGACGCATCGGCCATAGCCGGTTTCGGAGATGAAGTGAACTCGGATCTTTTGCTCCATCCGGATACGGATACTTTGGCGGAGCTCTCATGGAGACCTGAGACCGGCAAGGTCATCAGGATGTTCTCGGACATCACCTACCCTGACGGCAGTCCCTTCGAATGCGATACCAGAAGCATCCTGAAGAAAGCCATAGCGGAGGCTGAGGAAGAAGGCTACGAGTTCAACTTCGGGGCCGAGCAGGAGTTCTACCTCTTCAAGCTGGACGAGAACGGGGAAAGGACCTGTGAGCCCTACGACAATGCAGCCTATATGGATATAGCGCCCGAGGACCGCGGAGAGAACATCAGGAGGGAGATCTGCCTCACCCTTGAAAAGATGGGCATCCACCCCGAGAGATCGCACCACGAGGAGGGTCCCGGCCAGAACGAGATCGACTTCAGATACTCCGACGCACTGTCCGCCGCTGATAACGCCCTCACCTTCCAGATGGTGGTGAAGACCATCGCGAGGAGAAACGGCCTCTATGCCGACTTTTCACCGAAGCCCCTGAAGGGCGAGCCCGGTAACGGCTGCCACGTGAACATGTCCGTCAGGCCATCTGACAACTTCGGAAACACCAGATGTATGATCGCAGGCGTCCTGGACAAGGTGACCGACATGACGGTGTTCCTCAATCCCACGGACGATTCCTACGTTCGCTTCGGCGAGAGCAAAGCTCCCATGTACGTTTCCTGGTCCGCTGAGAACCGCTCGCAGCTGGTGAGGATCCCCGCAGCCCAGGGCGAATACCTGAGAGCCGAGCTGAGATCACCGGATAACACGGCGAACCCCTACCTGGCCTTCGCGCTTCTCATATATGCGGGACTTGAAGGTATCCGGGAAAAGATGTCACTTCCGGAGCCCGTGAACGTCAACCTCTTCAAAGCAGGCCCCGACGTCACCGGAAACCTCGCCAAACTCCCCATGACCCGGGAAGAGGCGGCCGCCATCGCAGCCAACAGCGCCTTCATAAGGAAATACATCCCCGAAAGCATCATCAGGATCTACGGGAAATAACGGTCGGCGAAGGCTCCCACTCTGACAATGCAGCCCGCCGCCCGGCGCGCCATCAACGCAAACCCTTTTCAGGAGGAAAAGCACATGCTGGAACGTAACTACAGCGTTCTTATCGTTTCATCTTCTGAAAAATTCAATACTTACTTCACCGAGCTTCTGTCTGACCGCTCCTTCACCAGGATCAGCTGCGCCACCAGCGTAAGCATGGCCAAGCGCAGCCTCTCCGAAAGAGCCTACGACCTGATCATCGTGAACTCCCCGGTGAGGGACGACCCCGCGGTGAGGTTCGCTTTGGACGCCTCCGGCCGGCCGGGGTCTGTTGTGATGTTCGCAGTTGACCAGGACACCTATGAGGACTACTACGAGAGGATGACCGGCCACGGCATCTTCATGCTCCGCAAGCCCTCCACCAGAGCCCTCATCCAGTCAGCTGTGTCCTGGCTCATCACGGCCCGGGAGCGCATCCGGATGACTGAAATCCGCGAGCTCTCCGTGGACGAAAAGATGCAGGAGATCAGGCTCGTTAACCGCGCCAAGTGGATCCTCATCGAAAAGCGCGGGATCACCGAGCCCGAAGCCCACACGATGATAAACCGCCTGGCCATGGACAGATGCATCTCCAAGCGCGAGATCGCCGAAGAAATAATATCAAAAGAAGGGTGACCTGCACGGTCACCCTTTTGTTCACCTGCCCTCAGGCAGGTTTTTTGTTTTTTGCAAACAGCCATATGACCACACACCCCGCCATCATGAACAGCACCATGATGGTGGGGTGCCACGAGCATCGGAAGCAGCACCACCATCAGTATGTCCACCGCCATGCGCAGCTGCTTTTTCATCAGTCCTAAATGCTTTTTCATACGATATCTATTCTCCGATTATTTCAATTTACCGTAGCTTTAAGCGTCCGCTTCTTGAAGCTATTAGCTGCGCTTTTCTCTTATTTTAATTTGCCGTAGCTTTCTGCGTCCACCGCTTCGAGCCATTCGTTGCCGGTTTCCTCGCCGTCCACTTCGATGGCCAGATGTGAGAACCATGAGTCGGGAGCAGCCCCGTGCCAGTGCTTGACCTCGGGCGGGATGTTGATTACCTTTCCGGGTGTCATTTCGACCGCCTCCTTGCCCCACTCCTGGTAGTAGCCTCTTCCGCCAACGCAGATCAGCATCTGACCGCCGCCGTTCTTTGCGTGGTGGATGTGCCAGTTGTTCCTGCATCCGGGCTCAAAGGTAACGTTATACATGGCAACCTGCTCCGTTGACACAGGTGCCAGATAGCTCTGTCCCACAAAAAACTCTCCGTAGGGATTCTCTTCTCCTATAGGGAAAAATATTTCTTTCTGGAATTCTTCTTTTGTCATGGTCTTTTCCTCGCTGTTTTTTGCTCTAAGTTCTATTTTCTTATTAAATCCTTGTCCTTGTCAGGTACGCCGCCTTCACCTTTATAGTAAAGATTTACCGTTATACTCATTTCCGATCTCCTTTTAAATCAAAGCGCGCTCTCGAGCCATCTCTTTACGCCGCTTGCTGAAAATACTGCTACTAAAACTTTATTTGCCATAAATTTTCCTCCTGTTATTTCCCTAAAAGCCCTGTAAGGCATTTGTATGTGATGTCATAAACTGACTGATAAACGTAATCTATCTTTGCGTCCTGCATGGCAGCCCTCTGCTTGTCCGTCACCGTCGTGTACGGATAGATCCCGAACATGAAGGGGAAGAAAACGTAAATGATATTCTCTTTTTCCACCTCGCTCTTCTCCGGGCAGAACTTGTCCAGGATCCTGCGGATGTTCTCGAGGGACTTCCCGTAGGACTCCTTGAAGGACCTGAGTTCCTCTTCCCTGCTGTTCGCCTCCATATCGAAGTTGTTCATCGAAAGAAGTCTCAGAAGCTGCTTCCTGTTTTCCAAAGAACCGGCGATCCTGTCCGCTATCTCCTGGTGAGAGAGTTTTTCGTTATCTTTTATGATCCTCTCAAGCTCATCGTTCCAGCGGTCGTACTCCAGCTTGAACAAAGCCAGGAAGATCTCCTCCTTGGTCTGAAAATAGTTATATATGGAAGGCCTCGACAGAGATGTTTCCTTGCCTATCTCTTTAAGCGTTATGTCCCTGAAGCTCATGGTCTGATAAAGCTTCTCGCAGGCGCTGATGATCTCATCTCTTCTGGCCGCCGTGCGTTCCGGTGATCCCTTAGGCATGATCTGCTCCTTTCGGTTTTTTGCGTATTCTGACACCGTGTCAAAACACTTTACACCCAGATTATATTCTCATTCTGACACCGTGTCAAGCATGTAATTACAAAATAATATGAGCCGAATGCAAAACAATGTAACCGCTACTCCGGCGAAGTGTCAATCTTAAAGTATTTCCGGTGTATTGACACCTCTTTTTTATTTGGGTGTCAATTGAAAAAAATCACGAGTCCATTGACACCGCCTTCGCTGTTTTTTCAGGAGGAAATGCCTTTGAAAAACATCTCAGCCTCGTCACAAACGTCAGCTGCAGGTATTTTGCTTCAGACATTGCACTTTAAAGTGTATTTTGTTCCGGAAATCGCGATAATAAAAGTGTGATAAGGTGTCAATATCATGCAAAAAATCCGAATCTGACACCCTAAAAAGAAGAAGGTGTCAAAACCATTAAAAAACCATATCTTTGACACCCCAAAAGCCAAACTGCGGCAAATAATAAAATTTGTCAGCTTGTTCTTAGTTTGTTTTTATAGACAGATTGCTCTTTCCCGTAGTAAAATATTACTGTAAGAAATCACAATTTAAATCATTGATATACAGGAGGCACAGCATGGAAAACATCACCAAAACCATCATCGAAATGGCCACCACCTATGGCGGCAAAATACTCCTGGCCCTGGTGGTGCTCATCGTAGGACGCATCATCATCGGCTCACTAAACAAGGCTGCGGCCAAGGCGATCGATAAGACCAGCCTCGACCCCACGGTGAACAGCCTGTTCAAGAAATTCATCAACATCCTCCTCTACGTGATCCTGATCCTCAGCATCATCCAGATACTGGGAGTGCCCATGTCAAGCGTGATCGCCGTCCTCGCATCCTGCGGACTGGCAATCGGCCTTGCACTTCAGGGAGCCCTCAGTAACGTAGCCGGCGGCGTCATGATCCTCATCACCAAACCCTTCAAGGTGGGCGACTTCGTGGACGCAGCAGGCGGCACCGGAGTGGTCAAGGACATCAACCTCCTCTACACCACCATCGTTACCACCGATAACAAGAGGATCACGGTTCCCAACGGCAGCCTGATGAACGCGGTAGTCACCAACTACTCCGCCGAGGAGACCAGAAGAGTCGACATCGACTTCAAGATCACAAACGACATCGACGCAGATTTCGTAAAGAAAGTCCTGGTGGATGCCGAAAAGGCAACCCCCGGCGTTCTGGAAGACCCCGCACCCTTTGCAAGGCTCGTGGGAGTTGACGACGACACCTACATCTTCCAGACCAGATCCTGGTGCGAATCCGCAAAATACTGGGACGTTTACTTCGACGTCATCGAAAACTGCTCCAAAGCACTCCGCGACAACGGCATCGACGATCCCGAGGAGAGGATCGCCATCCGCATGGTCAAGGAAGACTGATTATTACGAAAAACTTTCAGCCGACCGCAAACAAAAAACGGCCGGCAATGGCCAACCATCATCATTATTAAAAGAGAGGGCTTCGGGCCCTCTCTTGCTTTTTTGATCATTTGGTTTCCGCCGATCCCAGGATCTCCTCCCAGACCGGCATGCTTTTTGATTAATTGGTTTCAACCGATCCCAGGATCTCCTCCCAGACCGGCATGCTTT
Organism: Anaerovoracaceae bacterium; assembly: GCA_045545455.1. Classification (GTDB taxonomy): domain Bacteria; phylum Bacillota; class Clostridia; order Peptostreptococcales; family Anaerovoracaceae; genus RUG754. The sequence continues at coordinate 8,877 of JAZQAY010000125.1, forward strand.
GTTCACTTTGCAGTTTTCGCCTTATGCGCCTTGAGATCCATATACAGCGCCGCGATCGACGCCGCCCTTAAAATGAAACCTATCGCCATCATCGGCAGTCCGAAGACCAGATTGAACTTAAGCGGAAGCAGGCGGACTATCAGATCGATCAGGATCAGTGCCATGAACACCTTCCTGGCCGCCACCCCGCGTTTCTCGTCCTCGCGGAATATTTTATTCGATAATAACCCCAGGATAAGTCCGATCCCGAGCATCACGAATGTAATCACGACCTCGCTGGAAGTCACCCTGAGAATATATGAGAGCCCAAGCACTTCAAGCCTCGGAAGCCCCGCCATCCCCAGTTCGAAGAGCCAGGCCAGCGGCCCTCCCTCCGAAAACAGCTTGAGGTCCCCGGAGGCCACCGCCACGTAGATCACCGGGATCATGGAGATGATCTGGAAAGTCTTCACGTAGAGGTCGGAGCCGTTGAGTTTCCTTCGGGGGTCGATCCCGAAGACTATCCTTTTATTTGAGTTCATCCTTCCGCCTCCCCTCTTATCTCATCAAGGGTGCGGTCGGCGTATTTTTTCTGGTAGGTCTTTTCCATGAAGGCTTTGTCCTCCAGGCTGTACACCACCTCGCCTGTCTCAGGGTCCATGAAGAGCACCGTGAGATCCACGTCATCCAGGTCAACTGCGGATGACATGCTGTACAGCTTATACATGGCGTTCGTCTTCGGATAGTTTGTGGGCATCACGTAACCCGTTAGAAGCACCATCTCACCGGACGCGCATCTGCCCCGGATAATGGCATCCTTATAAAGGATCTCCTCTTCGTGGGTCTCCGTATCCACCCTTACCACCTCAGGGATGATCAGCCCGAGAGACGTGATGGCATACTTGTTAAGGTACAGGTTGTTCCCCGAAAGCGTGGTCCCCCAGTCGTTTCCGAAGTTCCCTTCAAGCACCAGCTTGGCCGTGCTTTCCGGCCCCTGATACAGGCCGTTCATATCCACGCTTGAATGCTTCACCGCCAGGTCCGTCCCCTCTATCGGCTGAAACTCATTCTGCCCGTAGGGGTTCACCATCTCCACCATGGTCACGGTGAAAAACAGCAGTATAGCGGTAAAGATGATCACGATTATCATCATGCCGTTTGTCGTAAACTTGGCGTTTCCCATCACGCATTCCTTTCTTCTTTGATATGAGTATATTTTAACACAGTTCCCCCTGCATGTCCAAGCGGTTTGACTGTGGAACGATGTTGTGATAAAATTTTTTTGCACTAAAAATAAAGGAGCAAAGCAATGTTCGCAGACGCAATCGAAAAAGTAGGCGGCTTCACCCGCCCCATCAAATTCATTTCACGGATATATAAGGATAACGTGATCTCGCCGGGCTGCGCCACCATGTTCTTTGTGAACGACGAAGGCTGGGCGCTGACCTGCAAGCACGTTGCAAACCAGATAATCGCAGCCGACCAGGCAAACAACAGATATGCGGGCTTCAAGGCAAGCATGGCAGAGATCGTCGGATCCCCCAAGGCTAAAGCCCTCGCCCGCGGCCTCGAGCAAAAGTACGAGCTCGGCCCTAAGAAACTCGCCCAAATGAAGGTCCAGTTCCCCGACTGCGTCGATGGCGCAGGCCCCATCGACATCAAGGTACACCCCGGTGAATACGACGTGGCCCTCCTCCACTTCAGGGACTATAACAGGACCATTTACCACGGGCATGCTGTGTTCGCTAAAGACGCATCGAAGATCCGTCCCGGCGATTTCTTCGTCAGACTGGGCTTCCCCTTCCCCGAGTTCAACGACTTCGGCTACGACCAGGAGCACGACGATATAATCTGGACAAGCGGAAGAGCCGTCACGCCCCGTTTCCCCATAGAGGGAATGTACACGAGAGGCGTCGCAGATAAGGACGGCAAGCTCATCGGTATTGAGCTCTCGACCCCGGGTCTCCGTGGCCAGAGCGGCGGTCCGCTTTTCGACAAGGACGGCGTCATCTACGGCATGCAAAGCCTGACGAAACACCTGCACCTGGGCTTCGACATGATAAACGACCACATGACCATAAACGGCAGGCAGCAGGTCATCAACAACCAGCCCTTCCTCCACGTAGGCCACGCAGTCCACGTGGACGTGCTCAAGGAATTCATGGACCAGAATAATGTTCAATACTATACAGAGTAAACAAAAGAAGTGCCCCTTTAAGGCACTTCTTTTTAAAATATCAAACACCCCTCCATAAGAAGGGTTCCGCTTTAAAGGAGCGGTCCATCCTATGCGTTTATCACGACCTGTCTCAAAGGCAGGTTTTTTATGCTTTTGCATTCAGAATTTCGAAGTTTTTCTTGTTTGACGTGTACAATCTCTTGAAAACTTTGAAGTTTCTGTCGTAGACAGCCTTGTTATCCTTGTCGGGATAGTAGGTCTTCACAGGGTTTACCATATCCTTTATATCGTCAATAGACCCGATAAGCCCCATTCCGACCGCTGCAGTGAGGGCTGCGCCGGCTGATCCCACGTTCTGAGGGCTTTCCACAGTCTCCACAGGCCGTCCGATCACGTCCGCCAGTATATGGCAGGTGGCCTCACTCAGCGCTCCGCCTCCTACGAAGCGGATGACCTTTGAAGTCTTCACCAGCCTCTTCTCGCATTCCAGCATCCACCTTAAGTGGAAGCATACGCCCTCCGTCACCGCGCGGATCATCTCAGTCTTTCCGGTATCCAGTGAGATATTGAAAAACATTCCAGCCGCGTTGTGATCCTCGAAGGGACAGCGGTTCCCGTGAAGCCATGGCGTGAAGATAACTCCGCCCGCTCCCGGAGGACAGCTGTTGATGACCTCAGTCATGTATTCATAAAGACTCGTATACACCTTTTCCTTGCTTCCCGTTATATCCTTCTTCTCCAGATATACGCCGATCTCGTCCAGGGCCAGGTGATCCTTCACCCACTCAAGGGCCTTTCCCGCCGTCTCCATCTCCGCAAAATAATTGAATTTCCCGGGCTGCGCTCCCACTATGGAAGCTATCATGGACACCGGGTCCACGGCCTGCCTTTCGACTACGGTGCTGACCCAGCCGGAAGTCCCGCAGTAGATGTGGGTATCTCCCGTCTTCACGCAGCCCGCGCCTATACCTATGAGAGACGCGTCTCCGCCGCCGCCGTATACGTCGGTCCCTGCCTTAAGACCCAGTTCCTCAGCCTGCTCCTCACGGAGCGTTCCTGCCACGTCGGTAGTCTTAATGAGCTTAGGGAGATGTTTCATATCGATACCGAAGAGGTCGGCCAGTTCTTTGCTCCAGCCTTTGGACTTCTCGCGGGGATCGTAGAGGAAGGTGGAATACGCCGAATCCTCTGTCATGACAAAATTCCCCGTCATGCGGCCGATCAGGTATTCCTTCACGTCCAGCCACCATCTGGCTCTTGCGAAGTTCTCCGGCTCGTGGTTCTTTACCCAGAGATACCTCCACAAAGGATCCTTCACGCTTCCGGCCACGGCTCTCGTGATGGTGAGGGATTTAAGGAGTTTTCCCGCGTTCATTCCGGACACGGTGATGCCTTTTCCGATACCCTCCTTCATCTCAGCGGAGGCTCTCTGATCCATGTAGCTCATGGGGTGTCTCACGGGCACTCCATCTTCATCCACCAGGACCAGCCCCTGCATCTGTGAGCAGAAGGTTATCCCGCTCACCTCAGAAGGCTTTACGTCGGTCTTCGAGAACATCCTCTTCGTGCTCACGCACATGGCCTCCCACCATTCGTCAGCGTGCTGCTCCGCACCCCCGTCCGGTAAGGTGTAGAGTTCGTATCCCTCGGACGCGTTAGCCAGGAGTTCGATGCCCTTTTCAACTCTGAAAAGGCAGGTCTTCACTCCCGTCGTTCCTATATCATATGCCAGTATGTACGCCATTTAACGCACCTCCGATAAACAACATCATCTGCTCTCTCACGAGATCATCTTTTTTATCGATATCATCACCGCAAAATACCCTGAACCGGTCCTCGTAATACCCGCAGGTATACGAGAAGTGGAGCATCATGAGCAGGTTGTCAAAGAAGAAAGCAAAAAGCGACGGGTCCAGGTCTCCCCTTACGTCTCCGGATGCTTTGGCCTTTTCCAGAACTCCCCTGTAGAGCTCCGCCGACCGCCCTTCGATGAGCTCAGCGGTATGGTCTGTGAGCTCCGGTGAACCCGACACCGTTATCTGATGATACAGCCTGAAGTACTCCGGATTCTTTCTCGCGAACTTCTGTACCTGTCTTATAAGCTTGTCCACAGCTTCCATCATCGAAAGATCCGGATCCTGGACGCTTTCAAAAACTTCATCCAGGGCTTCCAGGCTCTTCACCACGCAGGCGTTGAAGAGATCTTTTTTGTCCTCGTAGTACTTGTAGATCACGCCTACGCTGACGGATGATTTTTTGGCGATGGAGCTGATGGCAGCGTGGGAGAAGCCTTTGTTTGCGAACTCCTCCGCTGCATTCTTAATGATGCTCTCGGTCTGTTCCTTAGTCAGCGGTTTCAGCATCCGTCTCACCTCCGGCGTTTTTCAGCTTGGAGTATTTATCTAAGTATATCTTTCTCTCGATGGCTGCGCTCGCTGGCGCCACGGGCTTAAGGGCCTTCTTAAGCCCCAGGTTCGCCGCTCTGCAGTTCTTCTCGAGAGCTATTGCGATGGCCCCGGCCTCATCCTCATCGGGCGCCACTATCAGGGCACCGCCATTTTTCACCAGCACCGCATTCCTGTTTCCGAGAGCCTTTCTGAAAGCCTTTTCATCGTGAACGTTTTCGATGCACTCCGTATAGTATCCGCTTATCATCGCCATGTCGTCAAGGTACGAGTAGACCCTGCGGCCGCGCCTGGACATCTCCATGATGTATGGCGTCTCCACGTGATAGAGGTAGCCGAACACGGACCACCAGCCCCTGGGCTCGCGGCCGGACTCCGTCGCTATCTTCTCACCGCACCTTCTCTCAAAGATACTTCCGCACACCCTCTCCAAAGCATCCGCCGCGCGGAACGCTTCCTCGTCATCTCTTCCCGTGATAGCGGCTCCGTGATGCTTCATGAGTATCGCAGGCGAATCCGGGTGAGCCGCGGCAGCCTTGGCCACGTTATTCGTAAGGAGCTTCGTGGAGCTTAACCCGTACTTCGCGCAGGGGATCACTCCGCCCAGGAGTTCTTTGTCCTCCTGAGAGATCAGCCCGCAAGGCAAAGCCTCCAGGTCGAAGTCCTCACCGTAAAGGCTCACTGCAGACGCGTTGGTCTGATGAGTGTGGATGATGAAATCGCATTCCGGTCTTAACTTATATAATTCGGCATGCATGCCTTTTTCGCTGGAGGGCTTGATGTCCCCTTCCCAGCTGTGATCTTTTATCTTGACTGTTACCAGTTTTTCAGGAGTCAGATCCTCGTAAGCCCTGCCGCTTGGTGTGATGAGGAATTCCTCATCGGACAGCCTGGCGCTGATGTTTCCCCAGGTCCTGGCGATGAGCCCCTTCCTGAGAAGTTCCATGCAGGCTGCTAAGATTTTTTGCTCCGCTGTCTGTCTGTCGTATGCCATGATGCACCTCACTTATTCCAGCTTTCCGCACTTGGAGAAAGCCCTGTCGAATCTCGCGATCACGTCGTCGATCATCTCTTCATTGTATGCAGCGCTTGTATAAAGTCTGGAGCCTGCAAGGGTTATGATGCCCTCTGCCATGTAGGCCGCTCCCATGTGCTCCATCTCCTTCTGGCGCTTGCTGGTCTCCTTGAGGATCCCGGGAAGCTGCCACGGCTTCGACCAGTCGATCGCAAAGTGCATTGTCCCTACCGTATCCACGTGGCAGATGGAACCCTGGTTGAAGATGACGAAAGGAAGATCGTACTTCTTGGCTGCAGCGTTGATTCCAGCAGTAAGTCTGTCTGCCATACGTCCTGCCTTCTCGCAGGCGCCTGTCTTTTCGATCTCTTCCAGAGTGAAATACCCTGCGCAGCATGAGATAGGAGTAGCCGCCATGGTACCGCCGCACATCGCCTTTTTGACTTTCTTTCCGGAAGAATCAAGCCCTGCTCCAAGGTACTGCATGCAGTCCCTGTGACCGCCGATACCGCCT
>JAZQAY010000126.1:0-3775 GCA_045545455.1 Anaerovoracaceae bacterium
TCAGCTGGCAGCAAAAGAAAAAGAAGCACAGATGCTGGCCGCTGAGCTTGAAAGAACCAGAAGAAGGGTAAACGCTCTTGAATACGTCAAGATCCCTCAGCTGGAGATGACCATCAGGTACATCAGAATGAAGCTGGATGAGAACGAGAGGGGCAACCAGACCAGACTTATGAAGGTCAAGGATATGATCCTGGAGCAGTCCATCAAGGAAAGAAGGGAGTTCGACGAAAAGGCATTCAACGAGAGCGTCAGCCCCGGTGAGACTGCGAAGATCAAGAGAGAGACCGCTGTGGAAGAGGAGACTTTCCAGCTTCCGCCGGATCCTGCTACCAGGAAGATGTAAGAAATGGATGTAAAAGAAAAAATACAAAAGATATTGGATGACGATATCAATGAAAAACTGATCCTTCATGGAGGTGGGGCCAGCCTCACCTCCTTTGAGGATGGGATCGCAAGCATAAAGTTCACCGGAGCCTGCGCGTCATGCATGCTGCAGTCGGATACTTTCGATCAGGTGATCAGGGCAACAGTGCTTGAGAAAGTACCTGAAGTAAAGGACGTCGTAGTGGATGACAGCGTGGACGATGATCTCCTGGACTTTGCAAGGCAGATCCTGAGCGGAAAGAGATGAGCCGGAGCTTATCTTTTGCGGGTTGTTTTAAGGAGTTTGTTATGAGTAAATATGCGGAAAAAGCTGCGGAGCTCAGAGCTATAGTTGAGCCCCACTACAATTGCGGACAGTCCACCGCCATTCCTTTTACTGAAGGCGGCGGCGAAAGCCAAGAGACCATGAGAGCCATCTGCGCCAACTTCGGAGCAGAACTTAAGAGAAAGTCCACCTGCGGAGCCCTTGTCGGAGGAGTCACCGTACTGGGACTCTACGGAGTGAACGACCAGGAAACGATAGACGAGTACTACAAAGCCTTCGCCGACAACCACTGCGGCATGACCGACTGCGGTGCGCTTGTAGCCGACAACGAGGCCAAAGGAAACGAGCAGAAGCCATTCTGCGATGCTATCGTTCAGGAGAGCGTGGCCCTGGTGGAAAAGATCCTAAAAGAAAAAGGATTGATTTAAAACTGAACATGAAAAAGATCCGGGATAATGTGATCCCGGATCTTTTGTTTTTTGCGCGGGTGTCAAAAAAGATTATTAGGCTTGGAATGTCATTGTTTTTTTGTCGCGGGTGTCAAAAAACAATTATTTCTTTAGAATTGACACCCGAATGTATATACATTCACGTATTTATGGCATAATACGGGCATGCCACAGGGGAAAATGCAGATTTACGATAATGATATGTGCTTAAAAACTGAAATAATGCTGAAATACTGAGAAAAACGGAGAAAACCGGTGTCAATTCTTTGCGAATCTGGGAAAATTGACACCCGCCGAATTTAGCATACAGTATATACAAAGAATATGCGCATAATATGCAAAATTGGGTCAATCCAGTGAGGATACGAATTCCAAGATCGCACTTACAGTCGCGTCCTGCTGTTCATCAGCAGTAATAGTTGCGACACCGTCTCCCTCCTGCTCGCCGTAGTCCCCGAACTGAGCGTGGTTTCCGCCTTCGATCACTACTTCGGAATGATCTTCCGGAAGCAGGTCTTTTGAGTCCTCATATTTCTCCATATCCAGGACTCCGTCCTCGCTGCCATATACAGAAAGGGTAGGCTCGTCTATCTCTTCTGTAGGATATGAAGCGAGCAAAATAAGGCCGTCGAGATCATGATTACTTGCATACATGGAAGCTGCGACTCCTCCAAGAGAATGGCCGCCTATGAACCACTTGTTATAATCATTGGTCTCTATTATCTCATCGGCCTTGTCCACTCCGAAAAATGCCAGGTTAACAGGCATATCCACCAGGAAACAGTCGATCCCGCTTTCAGCGAGCCTGTTCATGAGAGGGGTGTAGGCTGAATATTCCACTTTACCGCCCGGATAGAAAATCAAGGCGCTGTCTTCGCCCGGCCCGTCGAAGATCATAAGACCGTCTTCAGTTGTGAGCATGACGTTCCCGAATACACCTTCGTCTTCTGCTGCCGGGTAGTAATCCGAAAGATATACCACGCAAACCAGTACCAGAACGATCAGGACCGCGAGCGGCACTATCCGTCTTCTTTTTCTTTTATTCATTAATATATTTCCTTCTTACCAGGCTATTATACCAAATAATTAGCAATCATAACAGTGCGAAGTTTTAAATAACTTGTGGCACTGACTCGTGCTATGGTAGAATACAGAAGAAGTTACACAAAATATTTGAGGTGAGAAATGGATCATATTATACAGCCATGCACAATAGAGCACATAAAAAGATACGGTGAGATATATGCGACTGCGTTTTCAGGAGAACCGTGGAACGATCACTGGAAAGCAGAGGATGCTGAGATCCATGTGAAGGAGATCCTTGAATCAGAGCAGGCATATGGCCTTGAATACATAAAAGGAGGCGAAGTCATAGGCTTCATTCTGGGAAGCTCCATGCTCTTCAGTTACGGAAGGACTTTTGAGATAAATGATCTGGCAGTGGATCCGAAGTACCAGGGTGAGGGTATAGGAACGACCCTGCTTAAAAGATTTCTGGAGGATCTGAAAGGTCAGGGCTACGCAGGGGTCCATATGATCACCGCCACCGACGGCTATCTTCCGGAATTCTATAAGAAGTACGGTTTCAGGAAGGTGACTCAGGTAATGCTGATGGGACTTGACGAGGAAGAAGACGCTTCCGAAATGATAGCAAAGCGCATCAAAGCCGGACGTGACTTCATACTTAAGTTCAGCGATGAAGAGGGCTTGCCTGAAGACTACATGACTGATCAGGAGCTGAAGAAAACCCAGCCGCCGCTTGCGAAAGCCCCTGTGACGGACGAGATCATCGATCTCACGAAGGATTTCAGCGTGCTCGATATAGATAACGATTTCCTCGGTATCATCAACAGGAGAAAGAGCCACAGGGTATACACGGACGAGGCCATTAGCCTTGCTGAACTCTCATATCTTCTCTGGTGCACCCAGGGAGTTAAGGAGATCAGAGGTAAGTCATATGCGACCTTAAGGACCGTTCCTTCAGGAGGAGCGCGACATCCCTTTGAGTGCTATATGGCGGTGAGAAAAGTAGAGGGGCTGGAGCCGGGACTGTATCATTATCTTCCCATGACGCACCAGCTGGAATTCTTAGGACCCATCGAAGATATGAACGGCTTCATATCGGAGTCACTTTGTGAGCAGACCTGGGCTTGTAAGTCAAGTGTTGTTTTCTACTACAGCTGTGTGTTCTACAGGGCAGAGTGGAGATACGGAGTCTGGGCACACGGACCGGTCCTGATGGATTCCGGACATGTGACGGAGAACCTGTACCTTGCAGCTGAGTCCATTGGTCTCGGCGGCTGCGCCATAGCGGCAGTAGAGCCTGAACCTGCGAATAAAGCATTCGGACTGGACGGTGAAGAGGAGAGCATCTTCTACGCAATGCCTGTGGGCACTGTCAAAAGGGAAAACGTCAAAGAAGAGGCAGCATTCTATGCCTTTGTGGAAGAAGAGGGACTTTGAAGCATGACTATCGGCGTTAAATTCTGCGGGGGCTGCAACCCCATGTATGACAGGGGAAAGCTCTTTGAAAAGACGAAAGAGGCCTATCCGGGTCATACTTTTGAAATGGCAGACGATACAAAGAAATATGAAACGCTGCTGGTGATCTGCGGCTGCGAGAGGGCCTGTGCGGATACATCCAGATATGATTTTGAAAGGGAGATAAGGGTCTCAA
>JAZQAY010000127.1:0-20954 GCA_045545455.1 Anaerovoracaceae bacterium
GTCTGTACCGCGCTGCCGTCAGGATTTACTGACATAATGCCGGCCAGAACGACTTCATTGCGGGCTGCGTTGAGTCCCAGTGTTTCGATGTCGAAGACGCCCAGGCGCATGCCGCCGAAGTAACTTTCAAAAAGTCTGGAAGTAAAATATTCGAGCTGGTGATTATATACGATGGTTTTCACATCTGACCTCCTGAGTTCTAAAAACAAAATAGACTGCAGGGGTGCAGTCTACTTTGTTCAAAAGGGGTATTTTGGATTTGAGATTATGAGGTTATCAGGGGGGATAACCACAAATAAATAATAAAACAAAACCTTGATAAATGCAAGCATTTTTAAAAAAAATCCGGGATAATTGTGTAAAAAAGTTGAAAAAAACTTGAGATTATTCAATAATAATGGAGAAATATTACAGTTTTATTACTTATTTGGTTAAGTTCAGGCCGGCAGGAGGAAATATGGTATTTGAAGAAAAAGTCCTTTCAAGCGAAATGATATATGAAGGAAGGATCATAAACCTCAGAAAAGATAAGGTAACGGTGGTTAACGGCACCAGTTACAGGGAAGTAGTCGAGCACAGCGGAGGAGCGGTGCTGCTTGCAGTGACAGATGACAGAAAAATGGTAATGGTGCGCCAGTACAGAAGACCTGCTGATAAAGTGATGTTCGAAGTCCCGGCGGGAAAGATAGATCCGGGCGAGGATCCTATAGAGACAGCTGTAAGGGAGCTGAAGGAAGAGACGGGCTATACTGCAGGCAAGGTCAGATATCTCTGCAGGTTCTACCCGAGCGTAGGATTTTCTGATGAAGTGCTGTATCTGTACCTCTGTACCGATCTTACAGCGGGGGAGACGGATTTTGACGAAAATGAGGCGCTTGATATAGAAGAATGGGGAATAGATGACCTGCATGAAATGGTTATGAAGGGGGAAATAGATGACGCCAAGACGCTTATAGCGATAGAGTACGCTCATTCACTTTGTTAAAAAATAGTTTACATAATTTCTTATAATATAAACGCAAGAGTGTTGACTTTTTTTGTAATGAAAGTATATAATATAAGCAATAAAATTGTAATTTTGGGGATGATGAATTGAACTTTAACGACTTTGAGACCTTTCTGATAAAGGAGAAACATGCATCTGAAAATACGGTAAATGCATATATGAAGGACCTGGAGCATTTCAGGGATTTTATCGTGTCCAGAAGCATAGACAGGCTCTCTGACGTATCAAATTCTGACATCGTCGCCTATCTTATGGAGCTGAAGAAGCAGGGAAGGTCCAAGTCAACTGTAAACAGAAGGCTGACCTCCATCAGGACTTTCTATAAATATCTCCTCAGGGAAGGAAGAGTCAGGGAGAACCCGGCTGAAGACATCAAGTCTCCGAGAATAGAGAAGAAGGACATAGAATTCCTGTCCATTGAAGAGGTCAACAGGCTGATGACTCTTCCCGACAACAGCACTAAGGGCATCAGGGACAGAGCTATACTGGAACTCATGTATGCCACGGGCATCAGGGCTTCCGAACTGATAGACATGAAGCTCGACGACCTGAATATGAGGATGGGTTTCGTCAAGTGTACCGGAGAGCATTCCAAGGCCAGGATCATTCCTATCGGAAGACCTGCCAGACATGCTTTGGAGGATTACGTTTATGATGCGAGACCGGTTCTTCTTAAGAAGAGTTCAAATGAGAAACTGTTCGTGAACTACGCCGGCGAGTCAATGACGAGACAGGGCCTCTGGAAGATACTGAAGGAGTACGGTGAAGAGGCAGAACTCAGCATCAGGCTTACTCCTCAGGTCTTGAGAAACAGTTTCGCTGTTCATATGCTGCAGAACGGTGCAGATATCAAATCCATTCAGGAACTCATGGGGCATGAGGATATCGCAGCTACACAGGCGTATCTGGCAGTTACCAAGAACCGTATCAAGGATGTATACGACAGGGCTCATCCGAGAGCATAGAACTTGATAAATTATTAAAAAAGTGCTTGCAAAAGCACTTTTTCTTTGTTATACTTAACGAGTTGAATTACGGGCGGTCCTCTGGGAGCCTATGCAGACAGTGCCTGAATGGCATGTGATGAGTCTGCAGCCATGAACGTCTTGGAGGGAAGGAGGAAATAATTATGGATCTTATGAAATCAATCACTCAGGAATATGAGAGAAATGACATCCCTGCTTTTGGTATCGGCGACACAGTTCGCGTACATATCAAGATCAAAGAAGGCAACCGTGAAAGAATCCAGGTATTCGAAGGCTTCGTTCTCAAGAGACAGAACGGTGGTATCTCTGAGACTTTCACAGTAAGAAAGCTTTCCAATGGAATCGGCGTTGAGAAGACATTCCCGCTTCATTCACCTAAGATCGAGAAGGTGGAAGTAGTAAGACGCGGCGACGTAAGACGTGCTAAGCTCAACTACATGCGTGAGAGAACCGGTAAAGCTGCCAAGATCAAATCAAAGGACGTTAAATAGTCATTTCAGACCTGCTTTTAAAGCAGGTCTTTTTCTTTTTACATGAGCGGTGACAGGCTGAATTGTATTTAAAAAAATACAATTAATTTTTAATTTTGTACTGAAAAGAAAGTTTCGATGTGTTATTATGTCATCACTAAAAAAGGACAGGAGAACGCGAGTTATTGATACCCGCGTTTTTTTATTATAACGAAAGGAGGGATAATTTGAAAAAGAAGATAGCAGGACTGCTTATGATAATCCTGAGCATAGGAGCCCTGGGATTCTGGGAACTCTGGGGGAGAGAGAACATAAGCTATCATAAGGTCGCTGTGCTGAAAAGTTCCCAGGAAGCACACACTCTCATAACGGAGGACATGCTCAGGCCCAAGAAAATGGAGGATCCGTCAGCCGGAGCTGTACCCTGGGACAAAGCCGGAAAACTGGTAGGCCTTGAGACGAGATGCTTCATTGCAGGCAATCAGGAGCTGCACTCTGAAAATTTTCGCGAGTCGGTATACAGGACGGGAAAAGAAGCTGACAGATACGTACTTTCCATACCGGACACCTGGCTGATGAGTCAGCCGGATTCTTTGAAAAGAGGCGACAGAGCCTTTATTTTTTTAGGTGAAGAACTGATATGTGAAACATGGGTCGCCCATGTCAAGGACAGCTACGGTATGGAAGTCACATATGATGACAGTAACAGATTCTATCCATCGGGCAGACCGGAAAAGATCGAGATTTTAGTCAGCTGTGAGCAGATCAAAAAACTGGATGCGCTTGTGAAAAAAGGAAACCGTTTCACCATGATCTATTCGGAGGATGATGAGGATGATGACGTTTGAAATGGCCTGTGACGAGGTACTGAGTATACTTGAAAATGAGTGGAGAAATGCATCTGATGCAGAAAGGACCGGCAGACTGGAAAAAGAGAAGAGAGCGATAATGGGCTTCATGGATGAAATACTGGAGTATAAGACTAAAATAAGCCGGATCGTTGAGGAAAAAGGCCTTTCTGATGTCCCTTGTCCGGAGTGGTACAGAAACATCTCAGAGGGGATCTTTAACGAGGTGTACGGACTTTCAGGGCTTGCCCCCTGGGTATATGATGAAACAGAGGACTATGCGGGATCGTCCTCTGCCAAATTGATAGGAGACAGGCTATACTGCCTTATAGGCGGGGTCTCCGTGCTGCAGCCCCAGCGCATAAGAACGGAAAGAAGGGAACAACTTAAAAGAACTTTTCTGATGGCAGCTCCAAAGGAAAGACTCGAGCAGGGGTTTCATGAAGTATATCTGAGAAACGGCATCAGGATAACTATTTACTCAGGAGACAGGACCAAACCGGATCAGGACGTGATGGTCTTCAGAAAATACTTGTTGGACCGGCTGACCTTCGAAGAGCTGGAAAATCTGGGGACCATACCTGAAGGATCGGGAGAACTCATGAAACTCTTCGTGAAGACCGGTATGAACGTGTTGTTTGCAGGACCCGTCAGATCCGGCAAGACTACTTTTCTCAGGATATGGCAGAGTTATGAGGATCCCGGACTGGAAGGCGCAGCTGTTGCAACCGATCCGGAGACGGACTGGTTCAGAATAATGCCGGAAGCACCTATAATGCAGCTGGTGGCCGACGGGGAACAGCTGGAAGAGATAACAAGACCGCTTATGAGAGGAGACAATGACTATATAATACTGGAAGAGATGAGGGATGCAGCTGCATTCAGGACGGCTTTGGAAATAGCAGCTGTAAGTACGGGAAGGTGTAAAGCGACCGTGCATACAGGAGATGCTGCAGCGCTTCCCTTCATGATGGCCGAAAAGATACGGCACAGGTACGGCGGTAATACCGATGACATCGTCAGGAGGATAGCGGACAGCTTTGACCTGGTCTTTGAAATGAGACAGACTGAAGAGAACAGGGCTGAGAAGAAGCTTACTGCGATCACGCAGTACTATACCGATCCGGATACCGGTTCTCCCGTATTCTCTAAAATGATGGAATATGACAAAAAAACAGGAAAATGGTACTGGAGCAGGAAACTGTCACCTAAAATAATCAGGAAACTGTCATCATATCCTGAGGAGAGGATGAGAATACTGGAGATGCTCAGAAGATTTGAGGAGGGAAGAAGATGACGGCAGCTTTTCTTATGATGATCCTTGTGTCGGGCTTATTTATCCTTACCTACGAAGGAATGAAAGACATATACAGTACTGCGGGAGCTATTATAGAGAAGACCGCAGGCTCCTTCAAAGGCACCGACCTGACTGATAAAGGTGAGCTATGGGAAAGAGTCAGGATCGTTCTGGGAATAACGCTGGGACTGGGGAAAGACAGGGCTGTAAGGGCCTTTTTTGTTTTTTCGGGCATATTGTCATCTGCCGCAGTTACGCTTTTGGCAGGGAGGGTCAGTTTGTGGCTCACGGCCTTAGCAGCCGTGACCGCTGCATTTACGCCCTATCTTATGCTCAGGATAAAGATGGAAAAAATGAGGATATCAGGTTCCCATGAAGGGGAAGCCATGCTTGCAGAGCTTACTGAAAATTATAAGCTGTACTATTACAACATGAAGGAAGCAATAGACAGGACGGCGATATCATTGAAAGATGCGCCGGGATCCAAAAGGATACTCACCAATCTTTCAAGAGGGCTGGACCGTGCGGGATCTGAAAAAAGCATTGCCAGGATGCTTGAGGAGTTCAGCCTTTCGATAAACACTTCATGGTCAAATACTCTCAAGAACCTGATGTATTTCTCCCTCATACACGGAATAAGGGTGGAAGATGCTCTGGAGGACCTGTCGGGAACACTTAAGAGCGCCAGGTCGGTGGAAGAGTTCGCCAAAAGAGAGAATAACGAATCTTCGTTGATACTCAGGTTCATGGTACCGCTTACATATCTTATGACAGTATACACAGGAGTGGTATTTTTAGGGCTGGGACCTGAAAGATTTCTTCATTATCAGTTTGGAACGGAGGTGGGAGCGACATGGTTCACGATCTTTATAATGGTATACGCAATAAGTTATATGGTAAACTCATTTCTGTCCAAAAGCAAATTGGACTTGTAGATGACGCGGAAAAGGACCTGTATAATTCAGCGATCCTTCTGAAAAACATGGCGATCGTAAGAAAAGACTTCCCGGTTTCCCTGGATTTCATGATGGAGGAACTGGCTAAGGGAGCAGTTAAGCTTAAACCGGTCTTTCAGGAGATGCTCACCATTTACAGGAGCGGGAGATATGAGGAGGCATTCACATATTTCAGGGAAACCGTCAGGTCAGACTACTCGGGATCCTTCTCGTCCCTTCTTTCCAAAATGGACAGGATAAATCCTTATGAGCTTGTTTCACAGCTAGATATCCTCATATCTGTAATAAAGGAGGACCGGATGACGAGATCTCTTAAACAGGCTGAGAAGCGTTCACTGATAGTCACAGCCTTCGCAGCAGCATCTGAACTGGTATGTCTGGTCAATTTCTGCGTTGTGGCGGTTTTCCTCGATATGCTTTCAAAACTGAGATTTATTTTTTAAAGGGGGAAGAGGAAAAATGAAAAACATAATAATCATCATAGGAACGATAATTCTGGGGACCGTTATCGTAAGCCAGTTCATACTGGGCAGCGATAACTCTCTGCTTTCTGCAGCAGAGTCCGTAGTCTCCAACGGTACCCTTCAGATAGAAGAGACTTTTAAGGGTTCCATACAGCAGAGACCTTCAGGAGAATAAGATAAAAGGAGGGTATAAACATGAAGCAGTTAATAATCGTAGTAGGGCTGGCGCTTTTAGGCCTTAATATCTTCAATATGATGATCACAGACAGAAACGGCCTGTATCATGCGGCATCTGATTCTCTGAGATCTGTAAAGGAGTACTACTTATGCACGAACTGATAGCATGTACGGCATCCGTTATTATCCTCACGCTTTTTATAGCGCAGACGGCTGCAAACACCAATACGTTCATCGAAGCTGCCTACTGTGAAAGGGTGATATCAGAGCATACTTCAATAGCGTATGAGAAGGATGATATCGACAGGGGCCTGGATGAACTGAAAGCTGAACTGGAGAAGATGCCCGGCGTGAGAGCTGATATAAGGGGCGATACGCTGGATGTGTATCTCGACGGGATCGTTGGCCCTGCCGGGATACTCGGAACAGGTGACAACTCGATACATTTGGAGAAGAAACTCAAGCTTGATATCGCGGAGGGAGAAGATGAAAAGCCTGATAGTTACGATCGGTATACTGATGACACTATTGCTTCTGAGCAGGATACAGATGGAGATGAATCTTCTGATCCTCTCATCGATATGAACTATTGATCACTGGAAATATAAGAAAAAAGGGGAATAAGAGAATATGGATCAGAGAAAAAAAGATATAAAACTGCTGGTTTTAACAGCGGTGATCATTACGGCCATTTCTTTAACGGCCGCAGCAGCATTGGCTTTTGACGCCGGGGTCGGCAGCGAATATGTAATACATGACGGCGGACGTATCGTGTACGGTCCGGGAGACGGAGGTTACTCCAATTCCAAAAAAACCGATCTTGATGACGGTCTGGGGGAAAGATACTCGTATTGTATACAGCCGGATAAGGACACTCCGGTCGTGAGCAGGATCAGGATAACCAGGGAGATCGGAAAGGATGAAGGAAAGGGTGAGTGGGGAGCGCTTAGAAGAATGGTGTATTTCTCTCCGTCATACCCCGGCTATGAGGAAAATAAAAATGGGATCATAGGAAGCCTGTATACAGGAAAATTTGCAGAAGACTGGGGTGCAGCGCATCTGGCAATGGCATATATTTTTCAGGGAAGGCCGTCAGATATGGATACGTACATGTCTACCAAAGCTTCTGATTTGGGAGATGTATGGATAAGGGCAAAGAAACTGGGCGATGAGATGATGAAGGAAGATGCTTCATGGGAAGGCTGCGTTCCTGAAAACTTCAGGATATTCATATCCGGAACAGAAGGATATCAGAGCATGGCTGTGGGAAGTCTGGAAGTGCCCGGCACCGTAGTTATAAGAAAAATGTCCTCGGATGAAACGATCACAAAGGGAAACAGCAGCTACAGCCTGAAGGGGGCTAGATATACGCTATATAACGAAAAAACAGCTGAAGTTAAAGAGCTGATCCTCGATGAGAACGGGGAGAGCG
The DNA here is from genome assembly GCA_045545455.1 of Anaerovoracaceae bacterium. GTDB lineage: Bacteria > Bacillota > Clostridia > Peptostreptococcales > Anaerovoracaceae > RUG754. Next base: position 7,637 of record JAZQAY010000127.1, read on the forward strand.
GTGTGGTCAGCCTGAGCCCGGGAAGGTATACTGTGACCGAAACCGAAGCACCGGAAGGCTACGCAAAAGACACTGTGAAATACAGAATAACGATAATTTCAGGGGAAGATCAGCTTCTGGAGACAAAGGACATGCCGATCACTGCTATGCCGGAGATAATTCTTAAAAAGAAGCCTGAAGGATTTGACAGAGATCATGGAGAAGGAGACGGCACTCTGAAAAGGGCGGTATATTGCTTTGAATACTATGGCAAGGATCCGGACAGTGTAAACAAACCCATGAGAACGTGGTACTTTGAGACTGACGAAAAAGGTGAGATCAGAGGGAAAGATCCGGCATTCGCTGATGGTTTCAGAAGTGATGAGCTGTATCTGAACTCAAACGGGGAAGTGGTTTTTCCCATCGGCAGATATGCGGTGAAGGAAATAAAGCCATCAGATGGATATTTGAAGGATGAAACCAGCCTTGTGATGGAAATATCAGAGGATGGTACGGATTCTGTTTATACGGAAGCCGTTTCTCCTGCCGTATCTTTGGAAAAAGTGATAAGAGGAGGCGTCAGAATAGCGAAGCAGGACGCGCAGAACGGAGAGGGATATCCTCAGGGAGACGGAACTTTAGGAGGAGCAGAGATATCGGTGATAAACCGTTCCAAGTGTGAGGTCGCATTCGATGGAAAAATCTTCGCACCCGGTGAGATAATAACGACAATATCAACAGGAGAAGACGGCATCTGGGAGATGCAGGGTGATGCTCTGCCATTTGGAACATACTCTTTGAAGGAGACCAAGGCTCCGGAAGGTTATCTGATAAACCGGGATTGGGAAAAAACCTTCTGCATCAGAAAAAACGGTGAGGTCATTGATCTTTCGGGCGACTGCGTCAGGGATATCGTGATAAGATCCGGCCTTATGGCGGTAAAACTTGACGGCGAACTGATGAGGTCTGAAGTGCTTGGAGGATCATCCTTTGAAGGGGTAATATTCACTATAAGGAACAGATCTGAAAACCCCGTGCTGGTGAGATCTTCCTTTGATGACAGCAGCTTCACTGTTGACTGGAATGACAGCGAAGAAGTACAGGAGTTTCTGAAAAAGGGTAAGATAAAGAAGGTAAGCCCCGGCGAAGATATAGGTGAGATCTGCATCAGATGGAACGAGGAGAAAAAAGCGTATACCGCGGAGACCCTGAATAATGATCTGCCTTATGGCACTTACGGAATAAGGGAAACGGAAACCAGCGAATCTTATCAGAGATCTGACAAGGCTGAGCATATACTGGAACTGAAGAGGGACGGAGAACTGGTATCGTATGATAACAGCATGACGGATATACTCAGCTTCAAAAATTTCGTTTACAGATCTGATATCAGGGGCACTAAGATAAAGGATTCCACTTCTGAAAGACTTTCTTTCGTACCCTTCAGTATAACGAGTCTTACAAATGGCGAGACACACGTAGTGGTAACGGACAGAAACGGGTATTTTTTCTCGGGAGACAGAAGAACAGAGGATGAACTGAATGAAAAAGAATCGCAGGATACTGAGAGAAAGCTAAATCCTTTTGATGACCTTCTAGGCAGGAAAAATATCCGAAACAGTGAGATGGAGGCAAGGGAAAAAGATATACGTATGGGAGTATGGTTCGGCACAGGTGAGAACGGAAGCATTTCCATGCCTTCGAAAAAAACAGGGGCTTTGCCCTATGACACTTACCGGATAGAGGAGATGAGATGCGAGGGTAACGAAGGTTGTGCACTTCAGAAATTCATATTTACTGTTGATGAGAGATCCCTCAGCGGAACAGTGGATCTGGCGACCATCACGGATGACGAAGAGAAGGTCGTGAACAGGGATAAGCATAAAGATGAGGCTCCCGGGAAGTCAGAGGAAAAGAAAGCCCCTAAAACCGGAGATACCAGAAGCCCTCTCTTATGGGGAATAACGCTGGCAGCGGCGGCTGCGTCCCTGATCTGCATAAAGAGCAGAACTAAAAAGACCCGGCTGTGAAGCCGGGTCAGAATTTCGGTCTATACGTTGAAGAGGAAGTTGACTATATCTCCGTCCTTCATCACGTATTCTTTTCCTTCGGAACGGAGATAGCCTTTCTCTTTGGCCTGTGCCATGGAGAAGCCTGCTTCCTTGAATTTTTCGTATGCTATGGTCTCCGCTCTGATAAAGCCGCATTCGAAGTCTGTATGGATCTTTCCGGCAGCCTTAGGAGCCTTGGTACCGCGCCTGATAGTCCATGCACGGCATTCGTCCTCTCCGGCTGTAAGGAAGGAGATGAGATCCAGAAGGGCATAGGAGGCTTTGACGAGTTTATCGAGTCCTGATTCTGAGATACCGAGATCCTCAAGGAACATGGCTTTTTCTTCATCGTCAAGATCGGCCATCTCAGCCTCGATCTCGCAGCAGATAACGACACACTGTGCGCCTTCATCTTTAGCTATCCTGTCAACTGTCTGAACGTAAGGGTTTGATGTCGGATCTGCAAGGCTGTCTTCATCCACGTTGGCAACGTAGATTATTGGTTTGTTGGAAAGCAGGCCTATGGATCTGATGAATTCAGCTTCCTCCTCGTCTTCAAATTCCATAGCTCTGGCATTTTTTCCTTCTGAAAGCCATTCATATACTCGGTTCAGAATATCCAGTTCGGCTCTGGCGCTTTTATCGAACTTAGCGGTCTTTTCGGTTTTGGCTATCCTTCTTTCCAGGATCTCCATGTCGCTGAGAAGGAGTTCGGTATTTATGGTGTCGATATCAGATCCGGGATCGATCTTTCCTTCGACGTGAACGATATTATCGTTTTCAAAACAGCGCACAACGTGTACTATAGCTTCGACTTCCCTGATATGGCCCAGAAACTTGTTGCCGAGGCCTTCGCCCTTGGAAGCGCCCTTGACAAGGCCTGCGATATCACAGAATTCTATGGTTGCGTATACGGTCTTTTTTGAGTTATATACTTCGTGAAGTTTGGTGATCCTTTCATCGGGCACAGTAACTATTCCCACGTTGGGTTCAATGGTGCAGAAAGGGTAATTGGCAGCTTCAGCTCCTGCTTTGGTGATCGCGTTGAAGAGGGTGCTTTTGCCTACGTTGGGAAGGCCTACGATTCCTAATTTCATAACAGTTGTTTCTCCTTGGTTTATTATTTGGATAAGATCTCGTCCTGACCGTCTGAAAGGTTGGCCGGGTCATCGTTTTCGTGTTTTATCACAGGCTTTGTTTTCATGAATATGATGTAAAAAATGAGGCCTGCGGCGAAGAGCACGACGCTTATGACCTGCGCCTGTCTGAGGCTGCCTATCATAAGGCTGTCGGTCCTCAGGTGCTCTACGAAGAATCTCTCAATGGAATAAAGCATGAAATACAGACAGATTATCTGTCCTCGGAAACTTCTCCTGTGATTCGAGAACCAGATCAGAAAGAGGAAAAGCAAAAAACACCAGATTGACTCATACAGAAATGTCGGGTGATATCCTTTGCCGTCTATGATCTGAGCCCAGGGAAGATCGGTTTCGACACCGTGAGCTTCCTCGTTGAAAAAATTACCCCATCTTCCTATAGCCTGTCCCAGCGCCAGAACAGGGGCGCAGAGGTCTGCCATGGAAAGAAAATCTTCCTTTTTTGCCTTAGAGACAAGGTAAACTGACAGTATGCCCAGCAGGATCCCGCCATGTATAGCGAGGCCTCCGTTGCGGGTATTCAGTATGGAAGCCGGGTCTCCTGCATACATATCCCAGTTGAATATCACATAATAAGCCCTGGCGCCTATAATAGCGGCAGGGATAAGCCAGATCATTACGTCGATGAAGTGATCGGGAACTATGCCCAGACGCGGTGCACGTTTATAAGATATTATCGTTGCCAGGATGAAGCCGATGCCTATCAGTACACCGTACCACATTATATCTATCCCGAAAACAGTGAAGCATACTCTTCCCGGTGAAACCATCATTTATCTCCTTGTCAGTTTAAGCAAAGGGAACAGATACCGGAAGCATCTTTCCTCATTTTCAACTATATTATATTACCATCTTAATCTTTTTTTGTCTACTTATAAGCAAATACTTCTTCACTTTGGTATATGCATTTGATATAATTTAAATATATGAAATAATATAAACAGACAGGGGGATTTATGTGATGTGCAGGTATGGTAATGATGAGAACAGCAGAAGCAGACTGAGGACTGCTTTTTTTGCTTTGCTTATAACAGCGGTCATCTTTGTTTTCACAGGCTGCGGAGGTGAAAGTTATCCTGAGATAAAGATAGACGCTGCCAAAATGGCGAATGCCGTTATCACAGACGTGGAATTTGAAACAAAAATGCAGCAGATAAACAGGGACAGCATTTCTGCTTTCATGGATCTGCCTGAAGCAGACTCTGCATACATGTTCATGGGAGCCGGCGAAAAGGCTGACTGCTTCGGAGTGTTCGTCTTCAATACTAAAGATGATTCGAAGGACGGTGAGAAAGCGGTCAACAGTTATCTGAAGGATCTGGAGGATTCATTCTCGAGGTATATTCCTGAGGAAACCGATAAAGTAAAAAACCATTCTCTTGTTATAAGGAAGGGCAGGAACCTTGTGTTTGCGGTAACTGCTGATGATGAAAACGCTGAAGAAGTCATAAACGGGATATTCCAGGAGGAGGCTGATGACCCTTCAAAGGAGATCCTGGAGGATGATGGGGAGAAAGCTGAAGAGCAGGGGGAAAATGATTACGAAGACACCGAAACTTCAGCTGATTTCGATCTGTCTGCTTATCCTTCCATCGACACGGAAGACTCCCTGTCATATATCGGCTATGTAGCACTCGTAGGTGACAGCGCTTATGAACTGTACAACTACGTGGATTCAACCGCTGGTAATTACGCTGATGCCGTCAACTATACTGCAGATCAGCTGGAAGGGCAGGCGACCGTATATGATCTTATAGTGCCTCTTTCCACAGGTGTGACGTTGCCGGACAAGTATTTCGGAGAGATCCAGAGCAGCGATCAGTACAGTTCTCTTCAGGAACTGTACGGTAAAATGAATGATAAGGTAGTTCCTGTGAACATCTACGACAACCTGATGAAGCACAGGAATGAGTATATATATTTCAGGACGGACCACCACTGGACGAGTCTCGGAGCTTATTATGGTTATGAGGAATGGTGCAGGCTCAAGGAGATACTGCCCATCAGCATTGAAAGAAGGACTAAGGAAAACTATGGTAATTTCCTGGGATCTCTCTATTATGATACTGATTCCCCGGCTGTCCTTAAAAACAACCCGGATACCCTTGAGGCATACTTGCCGATGAACGACGTATACGCAGGTTCAGCGGACAATAAGGAAAAAGTGATCATTGACTATTCAGGAGAGCCGGAATATCTGAAATACAATGCTTTCCTGGGAGGGGATAAGGCACTTTCCGTGATCACCAATGACAGCATAAATGACGGATCGGTCTGTTTCGTCGTGAAGGAATCCTTCGGAAACTGCTTCGTGCCGTATCTTGCTGACCACTATCATCAGGTATACGTTTATGACTACAGGTATACGGATGAGAATATAGTGGAAGCTGCCAGAAGTCTGAATGCGAAAGACGTGATCTTCGTGAATAATATTGGAATGACCAGGTCTTCATATCTGGTCGGCAGGCTTAATGAGGCAGTGAAGTAATGAACTTTCCGGCACATGCTGTGAACGAAAAATGATTTTTGATTATTTGATAAAATAATTATTGACAAACTTTGATCTTTTTGATAACATATTTTGTGCAGTCCTCAAGGACCGCACATGTATGGCGGCGTGGCTCAGTTGGCTAGAGCACTCGGTTCATACCCGGGGTGTCACTGGTTCGAATCCAGTCGCCGCTACCATTTATATCTTTTGCTTATCCGTCGATGGCTTTTGTAAAAAGGTTCAAACGGATGGCAATGTGGGAGTTTAGCTCAGCTGGGAGAGCATCTGCCTTACAAGCAGGGGGTCACAGGTTCGAGCCCTGTAACTCCCACCAGTTTGGCCAAGTAGTTCAGTTGGTTAGAATGCCAGCCTGCCACGCTGGAGGTCGTCGGTTCGAGCCCGATCTTGGTCGCCAATTTATTCCCGGCTTCGGCCGGACATATGGTGGGTATCGGCAAGCGGTTAAGCCATCGGGTTGTGGCTCCGATATGCGTGGGTTCGAATCCCACTACCCACCCCATTTTCTTTATTGGGGTATCGCCAAGCGGTAAGGCAACGGATTCTGATTCCGTCATGCGCAGGTTCGAATCCTGCTACCCTAGCCAACTAAAGGCGGGGCGTGGACACCACGCCTCGCGCATTATTAAAGATACGCAGTGATTCATCAGTTTATCAAGCATATGGCGACATAGCCAAGTGGTAAGGCAGAGGTCTGCAAAACCTTTATCCCCCGGTTCAAATCCGGGTGTCGCCTCCATTAAAAGCCCTTGTTGATCAAGGGCTTTTGTGTTTTTTGCGTTCGTGTAAGCGGGCGCTTTTTTGTTATAAAAGGAGGGTAAAATGGATTTTGAAAAATTTAAAAACTGGGCAGTAGAGGAAGTCAGATGCAGGCTTCCTGAGGATTACGACAGTTCTGAACTATATTTTGAAGAAATAAGGAAATTCGGCGGGAACTACACCGGCCTTTCTATCCGGTCTCCGGGCGTAAAGATAGCACCCACGGTAAATATGGAACAGTTCTATGGATACTATCTGGATGGGATCAGTACGGAGGAGCTGGGAAGGGTAATGGCAGAAATGCTTCAGTACCGGTTTAACGATCCATCCATAGATCTGGAATGGATAGGTGACTATCAAAAGGCTTCTGAACACTTTTTTCTCTGCCTTTCAAATGCCTCAAAAAGAGCGGGGTATCTCGCAGATGCACCTCACTGGCTGAGGGCAGATCTGGCGCTTACCTGTCACGTGATGTATGAATTGCCGGAAGAGGGATACGTGGGGACCGTTATAAATGATCCGCTTATGGAGGAATACGGCGTGGATAAGGAACGCATATTCCTGGATGCCGTTAAGAACAGTATCAGGATAATGCCTCCGAGAGTGGAATTCGCCAGAGATATTTATGAAGATGATGAGGAGCGGGATGATGACGATCCGTTTTATAACATGGTCGACATCAGCAATGAGAAGCATTTCAGGGGAGCTGCCGTTCTCTTTTATCCCGGCGTAATGGAAGAAGTGGCGATGATGCTGGGAGGCAGCTACTACGTACTGCCTTCGTCGGTGCACGAGGTCCTTGCCATACCAGCGGATCCGTCTGTAAGCGTTACTTTTCTGAGGCAACTCGTTATGGAGGCTAACCTGCTTCACGTGCCGGATGAAGAGCAGCTGTCCGATGAGGTATACTTCTACGACGAGTGCACGGGTCACTTCGGTAAGGCTGAGCAGGATGCAGGCGCATTAAACTGACATCTGCCGTATTGCAAAAAATCCCCGGAGGAATTATAATTCTATCATCAAAGTAAGGACAGGACATCAGGGAGTTTTATATGAAAAACATTCTTATAACGGCAGGCGGAACGTCAGAACCCATAGATGAGATCCGCGCGATTACGAATAAGAGCACCGGAAGACTGGGAAGCGCCATCGCTCATGAGTTTTCAAAGAGAGAAGACGTAAATAAGATATTTTATGTACATGGCAAGGGGGCGGTACTGCCCGAAGATGAAGGCATCATATTCAGAGAAGCAAGGTCGACTCAGGATGTCCTTGATACCATGACAGAGATCATAAGAACTGAAAAGATCGATGTCATTATCCACAGCATGGCGATAAGCGACTATACCACAGCCAGCTTCCTGACGCTGGAGGATATGCTCGGACTTCTGGCACGCTGTGAAAATGAGACGGCTCCGGAAACCGCTGAACTTATGGAGAGGGAAGATCTCAGAAAAAAACATACCAAGCTTCCTTCAAGCATAGAAAACCCTGTGCTTCTCCTTAAGAGAACGCCCAAAGTATTGTCCAAGCTGAGAGGACTGGCGCCTGATGCCGCAATAGTTGGATTCAAGCTGCTGGATCACGTTTCGCATGAGGAACTTATGAGGGTCGCAGGAGAGCAGATAGCTAAGAATGAAACGGATTTCTGCCTGGCAAATGATTACGCGACGGTGGTATCTCCGGTACACGTAGGCTATCTCCTCGATAAAGAAGGAAACGAGATGGAGTTTCAGGGAAAAGAGTCTATTGCCTGCGGCATAGTTTCTGTACTGATGGAGTATGAAAGACACTGAAAGGAAGACTGCGATGAAGAATATTTTACTGGGAGTTACGGGAAGCATTGCCTGCTATAAGGCCTGCGATATCGCTAATGATCTCACCAAGAAGGGAAATTCCGTACACGTTATAATGACAGAAGCAGGACAGAAATTCGTCACTCCGCTCACGTTCATGACGCTGACGAAAAACAAGGTCGGCACCGATATCTTCGATGAAAGCGATCCTTCCCGCGTGGAACACATCAGTCTTGCGACGGAAGCGGATCTCATGGTCATATGCCCGGCTACAGCTGATTTCATTGCCAAAGCTGCCCATGGGATAGCCGACGATCTTCTTACGGCCGCATATCTGGCTTACGTGAACAAGCCCGTGATAGTATGCCCTGCGATGAACACGAATATGTATGAGAATCAGGCAACGCAGGATAATATCCGCATATTGAAGGAGAGGGGAGTCACCATAGTGGAACCGAAGGTCGACTACCTCGCATGCGGCACTACAGGTAAAGGAGCTCTTGCGGGCATAGATACGATCATAAGCTGTATAGAGACCTTTATATCTGATTGACAGGTCACTGAAAGCAGCGGCATGATCCTGCTTTAATGCAATAAAAATATTTCCTGTGATGGGGTTGAAATCTTCAATATATAGTGTTATATTATGATTGACAAGTAAATAAAGCGCTTATGTTCTTTGTAATTTACAGAGCTAAGATGGAAGCAGGTTGGAATCCTGCACGGTCCCGCCACTGTATTGACGGAGTCTGATCTAACTGGCCATTGGGTATATCCTGAGAAGGCAGGTCAGATGATGAAGTCTGAGTCAGGAAACATGCATAAGAGCTTGAATTCACGTGTCGGTGAAACACGGATGGATCAATATTTCTCCTAAACAGCGAATACGGGCTGCGGTATTGTACCGCAGCTTTTTTGATCGTAAGAAAACTTTTCATCCTTTTCAGGGAGGAGAGTGCTTCCTCCTCCCTGAAATCCATCCCATCGGAGAATGTGTTTAAACGTGATCGCCTTTTTTAAAGGTGGTTTTTTTTACGGATTTCAGTGTGGAGGTAAGATATGAAAAAAGCCTGGTTTGAGAACCCTGATAACGTAGTGTATGCGGACATCGATGAATTTGCCGATAACTTCGGTAAGGAGACAGGAATAGATAATCTGAGAGAAAAGATCGAAGCTTTCAAAGCGGATCCTGTCAAGGAAGGTATCAACTTAAAGGGACGCAAAAGGACCAGCCTCAAACTGTTCATACCGAATATGTATTTTGATGATAAGATCGAAATGGGTGATACAGTATGGGCCTATATGGGTGAGAATTACGAATGCTACTGCCTCTACTGGAAGGAATGAGGACGTATGGCCGGAGCATGACAGCTTCGGCTTTTTTAACGCACCCGGGACGGACATGTATTGGAACTTTACGAAACGGGACAAAGGATGTATAATAGTGGAACAGATAGCCAGTTTCAGAACGGAGGTCATCATTTGAACGGTTGTTTTATGGAAACGGAAAATTATAAGTTTTTTCAGCATAAGGAGTGCGAATTCTTTCCCTGCCATAAGGTGAAGGACGTGGAGAATTTCAACTGCCTTTTCTGTTACTGCCCGCTCTATGCTCTCGGGGACAGATGCGGCGGTAATTTCAGATACAATGAAAAGGGATTCAAGGATTGCACCGACTGTGCGCTTCCGCACAAGAGAAGTAATTTTGACTACGTTCTGAGTAAATATAACGAGATCCTCGACATAGTAAAGGCAAATCATGAAGAGGGTTACAGGGAAGCAGAAAAAGAGGAATAACAGATGGAGATCGAATTAAAGTATTCGGTATCACAGGAAACCGGCTGCAGGATAATACGCGATCTGGAAGAGGCCGCAGGTGCTGAAGCGAGGGATATCCCCATGGAAGCTGTATACTTCGACACAGAAGACCGGGCGCTCAGAGAGAAGAGACTGACTTACCGCATCAGGCACGAAGGTGAAGACAATATCCTTACCATCAAGTACGGCAGGGGATCGGACAAGGGAAATTCCGGTCTCTACAGGAGAGAAGAGGTCAATATACCTGTTCCCGCAGATTTCATAGAAAAACCCGGAATAGACGTGCTGGATGATACACCTGTCTATAAGGAGTTCGACAAGGCGGTAGGAGGTCAGTATTCAGACGACCTTGGGATAATGCTCCCGCTCAAACCGCTGGTACCCGTTATAAAGATGGTATTTCTCAGAAAAGAGATGATCGTTGACCTGGATAACGGCGGTAAGGCAGCGGTTTCTTTTGATGAGGGAAAGATAATCGCAGGTGAAAAAGAAGCGGTCATTTCCGAGATAGAGGCGGAACTTTATGAAGGAAATGAGCAGGAATTGATTGAATTCGGTGAAAAATTAGCCAAAAAGTACGATATTTCCCCATTAAATAAGAGCAAATACGCCAGAGGATTGAAACTTTTGGATGATAAATAAATAAAAAATGCACTTTATTAAGAGCAATGGCACGAAAAGCCTTGCTCTTTTTGTGTTTTTTTGATGAAAAAAGGGCGGGAAATACAGTAATCCCTTTACTTTGACTCGTTTATACGTTATAATATACTGTCAAATAATGGCTATATATGCCCTTTAGCCAAATTTAGGAGGATAATGATTTAATGAAGACAGTATTTGTAAAAAGAGAAAAGAACGATGTAATGTTCAACATGGAATTCAGCGCAGAGGAATTTGAGAATGCGCAGATCAAGGCTTATCAGGACAACAAGTCCAAGTTTGTCGTTGACGGATTCAGAAAAGGCAAGGCTCCCAGAAGCATCATCGAAAAGAAGTTCGGAGAAGGCGTATTCTTCGAGGATGCTCTGGATGAACTTTTCAGAGAGCACTATCCCAAGGCTCTTAACGAACTTGATCTCGAAGTTATCGACAGCCCCAGAGCTGAATTCTCTCAGCTTAAGAAGGGAGAAGGCTTTACAGCGACCATCACGGTTGCATGCTTCCCCGTGGTTGAGGTAAAGGACTATAAAGGCGTTAAGATAGAGAAGATCGAGCGCGAGGTAAAGGAAGATGAAGTTGACAACGAGATCGAGCAGCTTCAGAAGAGAAATGCACGCATGGTCTCCGTTGAAAGAGAAGCTAAGGATGGAGACACTGTATTCTTCGATTACTCCGGTTTCGTAGGCGATGAGCAGTTTGAAGGAGGCACTGCAGAAAAGCAGACCCTGAAGCTTGGCTCCGGAATGTTCATCCCCGGATTTGAAGAGCAGCTCATCGGTTGCAAGGCAGACGAGGACAAGGACGTTAAGGTTACTTTCCCTGAGGAATATCACGCTGAGGATCTTGCAGGCAAGGAAGCAGTATTCCACTGCCACATCCACGAGGTAAGGGAAGAGGAACTCCCTGAATTAAACGATGATTTCGCACAGGACGTTTCCGAATTCGATACACTGGACGAACTCAGAGCAGACACCAGAAAGAAACTGGAAGACACAGCAGAGAAGAGCTGCATCGCTCAGATGAAGGACGCTGCAGTTGAGAAGGTAATGGAAGCAAACGCTGACGTTGAAACTCCTGTTACCATGGTGAACGATGAGATCGACAGGATGATCAATGAGTTCAGCCAGCAGCTCATGTACTCCGGAATGAGACTTGACGATTACTTCAAGTATACGGGTTCCACCATGGAAGAGTTCAGAGAGCAGATCAGACCTGACGCTGAAAAGTCAGTAAGGACCAGGATCGTTCTCATGGGAATCGCAGGACAGGAAAAGCTGGAGTGCACAGACGAGGAGATGAACGAAGAACTTGAACTCATGGCTAAGCAGTACAATGCTGAACTCGATCAGATCAAGGCCATGATCGGAGAAGCCAACCTCGGATACTTCAAGAAGGACATCCAGGTAAAGAAGGCTATAGACTTCGTATATGACAACTGCAAAGCTACCAAGAAAAAGGCTTCCTCAAAGAAAGAAAAGAAGGAAACCGAAGAAGCTGAAGAGAAATAAGGAAGGATAAAAATGGCACTCGTACCTTATGTTATCGAACAGACTCCTCAGGGAGAACGTTCATATGATATTTATTCCAGACTGCTGAAGGACAGGATCATCTTTATAGGTGAGGAGATCGATGAACGCGTAGCCAGCACGGTGGTTGCACAGCTGCTGTTTCTGGAAGCCGAGGATCCCGATAAGGATATCTGCATCTATATCAACAGCCCGGGTGGATCCGTATCCGCCGGGATGGCCATATATGATACGATGCAGTACATCAAACCTGAGATAAGCACCATAGCCATCGGTATGGCTGCGAGCATGGGAGCCTTCCTTCTTCAGGCGGGGGCCAAGGGAAAGAGATTTGCTCTTCCCAACGCGGAGATCATGATACATCAGCCTCTGGGAGGAACTCAGGGACAGGCTGAGGATATCAGGATACACGCTGAACATATCCTGAGCATACGTTCCAAACTGAACGCCATAATAGCTGAGAATACGGGGCGTCCTGTGGAGGAAGTGGCTAAGGATACAGACAGAGATAATTACATGTCAGCTGAAGAGGCGGTGGAATACGGCCTCATCGATAAAGTGATTACCTCAAGAGAATAAAAGATACAGGAAAAGACCGAATTATGAGTAAATACAACAATGATGACGAACTTCGCTGCAGCTTCTGCGGTAAACCCAGAAGCATGGTCAGCAGGCTTGTTATGGGCCCGGACGTGAATATATGTGACGACTGCGTCAGAAACTGCGTGGCGATCCTTGACGAGGCAGATGCTTCCAAGGGACCGCGCCAGAATGTGTCCGCCAGCTCTCTGCCCGATAAGATCCCCACTCCCAAGGAGATGGTGGAGGCGCTTTCGGAATACGTTATAGAGCAGGATGAGGCCAAAAAAGCCCTGACTGTAGCGGTTTACAATCACTACAAGAGAATCAGGAACCTTGAGATGCAGGGCGATGTGGACCTTCAGAAGTCCAATATAGTTCTTATCGGACCTACAGGTTCAGGTAAGACGCTTCTCGCCCAGACGCTGGCAAGGATCCTGAACGTACCTTTTGCGATCGCTGATGCTACATCGCTTACTGAAGC
>JAZQAY010000128.1:0-3978 GCA_045545455.1 Anaerovoracaceae bacterium
ACAAGCCTTAACGAGTTCGTTGAGCTCTAAAACGGTCATATTCTTTATAGCTTCGATGATCTGTTCTTTATTCATGATTTTTATCCTTTCTTAAAATCTTTAATGTGTTGTTTTTAATTTAGTTTGCTATTATGCTTCTGCCTTTGCATCTGCGATAGCCTGGAATGTTCTGACTGCCTTGGATACAGGGCTCTGGATGGAACCCATAAACTTGGCGATGAGAACGTCTCTTGAAGGAATGCTTGCGATTTCCTTGATGCCATTCTGGTCGTAGAATGTTCCTTCAACTACGGCTGACTTGAATTCCATCTTCTTGAAATCGTAGATGACTTCCTTGAGTACTCTTGCGGGAGCTGTAGCATCTTCCTTGGAGATGGCGATAGCGGAAGGTCCGTCGAGAACCTCTGCTAAAGGAGCGAATTCAGTTCCTTCGATAGCTCTCTTGATAAGAGTGTTCTTATATACTGTGTAATCTACGTTAGCTTCTCTCAGTTTCTTTCTCATGGCATCTGCCTGAGCAACTGTCGTTCCCATATAGTCGATAACAACTGCAGACTGAGCTCCGTCTAACTTTGCTTTGATCTCGTCAATGATGACTTGTTTAGCCTGTTTAGCTTCTACTGACATTAATTGTTCTCCTTTCTTCCGCCCCGTGAGAACCACAGGACGAATAGTGGTTGGTACTCCATAAAAAAGCCTCGCTAAGCGAGGCCAATATTTTATATTGTACCTCGGCAGGAAATTAAGCGTTTCCGCACCTGCTGTCTTAGGTTAGTTTTCAAATTTTCGGTTTCAGTTTAGAACTGGATGAGCGCAGGGTTTACCTTGACTCCGGGGCCCATAGTGCTTGCTACTGTAACTGATCTTAAGTACTGTCCCTTAGCTGCTGCAGGCTTAGCCTTAACGATAGCTTCGAGAAGTGCGTTTAAGTTCTGAGTAAGCTTTTCAGGTCCGAAGGAAACCTTACCTACAGGGCAGTGAATGATGTTCTGCTTGTCAAGTCTGTACTCAACTTTACCTGCTTTGATCTCCTGGAGAGCCTTGGTAACGTCCATGGTTACAGTTCCGGACTTGGGGTTCGGCATGAGTCCCTTAGGTCCGAGGAGTTTACCGAGTCTGCCTACAACACCCATCATATCAGGTGTAGCAACTACGGAGTCGAAATCGAACCAGTTTTCCTGCTGGATCTTCTGAGCCATTTCTTCAGCTCCTACGTAGTCAGCTCCTGCAGCTTCAGCTTCCTGAGCCTTAGGTCCCTTTGCAAATACGAGAACCTTCTTGGATTTACCTGTTCCGTGAGGAAGAACGATAGCGCCTCTGACCTGCTGGTCTGCGTGTCTTCCGTCAACGCCGAGCTTGATATGAACTTCTACTGTTTCATCAAACTTAGCTCTTGCTGTTTCGCATACGTTTGTAAGCGCTTCAGCGATTTCATACTGCTGTGTCTTGTCGAATTTCTCAAGAGCAGCTTTGTAAGTCTTGCCTCTCTTCGGCATTTCAATTACCTCCTTGTGGTGTTAGCGACTGTTAAGTCTCCCATCTTAAATTAATCTTCTACTACGATACCCATTGATCTTGCAGTTCCCATGATCATGCTTGTAGCTGATTCAAGGCTTGCTGCGTTAAGGTCAGGCATCTTGGTTTTTGCGATCTCTTCAGCCTGTGCGCGTGTAATGGTAGCGACTTTCTTCTTATTGGGCTCTCCGGAAGCTGTGTCGATTCCTGCGGCCTTCTTAAGAAGTACTGCTGCCGGCGGTGTCTTGGTGACAAAGCTGAAAGATCTGTCAGCATAAACTGTGATAACTACAGGGATTACCATACCGGGCTGATCCTGAGTCCTTGCGTTGAACTGCTTGCAGAAATCCATGATGTTTACACCATGCTGTCCGAGAGCGGGTCCAACCGGAGGTGCCGGAGTAGCTGCGCCTGCTGCGATCTGCAGTTTAATATAACCTGCGACCTTTTTTGCCATCTTGCTTCTCCTTTCTTAAGATTTATTTATTGACTTTCTCCACCTGAGCGAATTCAAGCTCTACGGGAGTGTCTCTGCCAAACATGGAGACCTTGACGGTGAGTACCTGCTTGTCCGGATTGATATCCTCAACGACTCCCATGAAACTTTCAAAAGGACCGCTGATAACACGTACCATCTCTCCGACTTCCACGTTTAACTCAATGAATACTTTTTCGATTCCCATTCTGGCCACTTCTTCGTCAGTAAGGGGGATCGGTTCGGAGCCATGACCTACGAATCCTGTAACTCCCTGGGTGTTTCTCACCAGATACCAGGATTCATTGGTAACAATCATCTTGATAATGACATATCCGGGGAACATCTTTCTGGTCTTGATCTTTCTCTGACCGTCCTTGACTTCGATAACGTTCTCCGTGGGTACTACGACTTCAAGAATGAGATTCTGCATGTTACGGTTCTCGACCATCTTTTCGATATTCACTTTTACTTTATTCTCGTGACCGGAATACGTATGAACTACGTACCACTTGGCCTGACCGTCGCCTCTTAAGCCTTCACCTTCAAGCGGGGAGGCTCCTTTGATCTCTAATTCCGCCATCTATAATACCTTCTCTATAATATATGTAATGATCTGATAAGGGTTAGTTCAATGTTATACCCAGAACTGCCTTAAGAGCAGCAAGTACACCCGTGTCTATAAGCCAGAAGGCCACAGCGAATGCAGCGCATACAGCTATTACTACGGCAGTATAAGATACTACTTCCTTACGTGTAGGCCATACTACCTTTTTCATTTCTGTCCTGACTCCACGGAAATATTCCTTGAGACCTGATTTCTTTTCTTTCTCTTTTGCCATGACAGAGCTCCTTATTTAGTCTCCTTATGAAGAGTGTGCTTCTTGCAGAATCTGCAGTACTTCATCATTTCGATACGATCGGGATCGTTCTTCTTATTCTTCATGCTGTTGTAGTTTCTCTGTTTGCACTCTGTGCAAGCTAACATTACTTTAACTCTCATTTTGATTGTCCTCCGTTTTAATTCAAAATTCCAAAGCTAACGCATAGCTTCGGTTATTATAATCATAAAGTTGCCTAATAATTATAAATCGCCGACTTGTCAATGTCAATAATTATTTTTTTAACTTTTTCAGTTCACAAGCTTGGCCGCTGCGATCTCATCCACA
This sequence comes from Anaerovoracaceae bacterium, assembly GCA_045545455.1. Taxonomy (GTDB): domain Bacteria; phylum Bacillota; class Clostridia; order Peptostreptococcales; family Anaerovoracaceae; genus RUG754. Next base: position 3,160 of record JAZQAY010000128.1, read on the forward strand.
GCCTTGGTTATCTCTTCCTGGATGGGATATACCACGGATGCATAGTCTCCCAGTGAGTAACAGTAATCGAAGTCCGGTTCTCCCTTGACAGCGTATCTCCTGATCTCCCAGCTGGGCATATCCTTGAGCTGCATCTTCACGATATCCGCCATTTCATCCTGGCTCATGGTGGTGAACATGTTACCGGAAACTGCATCCAGGATCTGAGTGTATGATGAAAGTATCGTGGAGCTCTGGCTCGCCTTCTCTATTATCGCTTTAAGGACTGCCTGCTGGTTTTCATTTCTCTGCATATCTCCGGATTCGAAGGAATCCCTTTCTCTGCAGAATGCCAGCGCTTCTCTTCCGTTCAGATGGTTCATACCCTCATAGTAGTAGAGGTCGTAAGGGTCTCCGCTTGCAATGGTATGGAAGTCATATTCAGAGTAAACATCTATGCCTCCCATAGCATCCACTATAGCCTGAAGAGCATTGAAGTTCACACTTACATAATAGTTGATATCTATTCCCAGAGTATTCTCAATGGCTGCCTGTGTCTCTTCCAGCCCAATGATGCGGGAATGCGTAAGCTTGTCATACTCGCCCTTCGAAGGAAGTTCCACGTACAGATCTCTCGGAAGCGACGTGAGAAGAACCACGTGAGTCACAGGGTTCACAGTGGCTATCATGTTAACGTCAGATCTGTATCCGTCGTAGTCCGTTCCGCTTATCATGATATTGAAGGGTTCCTTGGTAACGTTCACGGACTTGGTCCTGTCCACGGTCTCTCTGGGTACCTTGATGGTATACAGAGTCGCCATGCTCTCTCTCTGGCTGTAA
>JAZQAY010000129.1:0-7399 GCA_045545455.1 Anaerovoracaceae bacterium
TATAGGCAAGGCTCTTGACCATGAGTATGAAGGAACACACGTAGATATCGGTATCGATATCCTTAAGAAATATAAGGAATCACAGGCTGTTATAGACGGCATGGCTGCTCATCATGGAGACTATGAGGCCAAGAGCATGGAGGCTGTGCTCATAGCTGCCGCAGATGCTCTTTCGGCAGCACGTCCGGGAGCCAGACGTGAGACCCTGGACGCATACGTCAAGCGTCTTGAGAAACTTGAAGAGATCGCCAACACCACACCCGGTGTTGAGAAGTCCTTCGCCATCCAGGCAGGACGTGAGATCAGGATCATCGCCAAGCCCGAAGAGGTCAAGGATGATGAGATCGCATATCTTGCAAGAGAGATCTCTAAGAAGATCGAGTCCGAGCTTGAATATCCCGGACAGATCAAGGTCAACGTGGTCAGAGAGACCAGGGCCATCGACTACGCTAAATAAGTCGAAAAAATTGAATCAAGCAAGGGACAGTTACGCTGTCCCTTGTATTTTGCTGGGGAATAATCAATGGATAATACACTTAGATCTGATAACAGGAGTTTTTTCAGGCAGATGGCTGTCATAGGAGTGCCTGTGATGATACAGCAGCTGATACTGGTGGCTGTGGGTATCTGCGATACCATCATGGTGGGAAAACTCTCTGAAGAGTCACTGGCTGCGGTAGGTGCTGCCAATCAGGTGTTTATCGTGTATATAGACTGCGTGTTCGGCTTCCTCTCGGGAGTTGCCGTCTTCAGCGTGCAGTACTGGGGCATCCGCGATCTGAAGGCTCTGAGGAACCTTCTTGGAATAGCCTACTCCATGTGCATAGCCTTCGGAATACCTGTTACGATCATAGGTTATGCCTTTGCACCGCAGCTGGTATCACTGTTCTCGGACGATCCGACGGTCATATCTCTTGGAGCTGAATATCTCAGGATAGTGGTATTTACCTACATGGTGACAGCGCTTACCTTCGTTATTTCGTATAACAGCAGAGCGGTCGCGATGCTTAAGTGGCCGACGATAGCAAACGCCATAGCGGTTGGACTTAATATATTCCTGAACTGGGTGCTGATCTTCGGCAAACTTGGAGCTCCAGCCATGGGAGTGACCGGCGCAGCTCTTGCTACTACCATCTCAAGGTTTCTGGAAGCTATAATAACTTTCAGCTACATATATGTTTTCTCAAAGGATCATCCTCTGAAGGCGAAACTGAAAGAGATGGTATTCCCCAAAGAGCTCTTCGTGAGGGTAATAAAGACAGCGCTTCCCGTAATACTCAATGAACTCCTCTGGGTACTCAGCTTCACCACGATATTTGCGATATACGGAGATCTGGGTCCTGCAGCCCTCGCCGTAGTGCAGATAGCGATGACCGTGACGGACGCCTTCCAGGCGATCTTCGCCGGCGTAGGAAACGGTGCGGGAGTGATAATCGGGCAGGAACTTGGCAGGGGATACAGGGACAGCGCTTTCAGCCTCGCCAAGAAGAGCATAAACGTGATATGGCTTTTCATCATAATATCCACCGCACTCCTTATAGCGCTGAGGGGGCCTATAGTGGGCATATATGACTTTGAAGAGGAGACAAACAGGCTTATAATGATAACGCTGCTTGTCTATGCGATATCCATAGCGCCTAAAATGCTCGCATACTTCTTCATATGTGGTATATTCAGACCGGGCGGGGATACCACCTGGTGCGCGGTATTCGACTCCGGCCTCAACTGGCTGGTACAGGTGCCGCTGGCTTACATAGGAGTTCACCTTCTTCACTGGGAGATCTGGGCGGTCATAGCTTTGGTCGCCATGGGTGAAGTTATAAAGACAATTATTTGTTATTTCAGATTCTACTCCAAAAAATGGATAAACGTGGTTACAGGTAGATAAAATGCTAGTATATCTGGATAATTCAGCAACAACAAGACAATACGACGAAGTAACGGACCTGATGGCAGAGACCGCGAGAAACTGCTTCGGGAATCCCTCGTCCCTTCATGGGCTTGGACTGGAGGCGGAAAAGGCTATGAAGGAAGGACGAAAGAGGATCGCTTCCGCCTTTAACTCTACTCCTGAAGAGGTGGTCATCACATCCTGCGGAACGGAATCGGACAACACGGTCCTCATGGGACTCGCCAGAGTTCCCAGACCCAGGGCTAAGAAGATCATAACCACATCGGTGGAACACCCGGCTGTCCTGGAACCCTGTGCTGAGCTTGAAAGAAGAGGCTTCGAGGTGGTAAGGCTCGGAGTGGACAGGCAGTGCAGGATCGATACGGATCAGTTGAGATCAGAACTTACCGAGGATACGCTCCTCATCTCTGTCATGGCTGTGAACAACGAGGTAGGCACAGTGATGCCCCTTAAGGAGATCGGTGAGATCAAGAGAGAGTTCAATAAAGCTCACGGCACTAAAGTGCTTCTTCACACGGATGCTGTTCAGGCTCTTGGAAAGATCAGTCTGGATACTAAAAAGGAACTGAAAGACGCCGACCTTATCTCCGTGTCAGCGCATAAGATACATGGTCCCAAGGGAATCGGCGCGCTCTATGTGAGAAAAGGCGTGAACCTCCTTCCCTTTGTTCTCGGAGGAGGTCAGGAGAAGGGCTTCCGTTCAGGCACGGAGAACGTGCCTGCGGTGAGCGGCTTCGGACTTGCCTGCGAGATGGCGGTGGATGATCTGGACGAGAGAGTCAGGAAAATGGTCCTCGTAAGAGAGCATCTCAGGGAGGGTATCCTTTCAGAGATCGGTGATGCTGTGATCAATTCACCTGATGACGGGGTCTGCTCGGTGCTTAACGTAAGCCTCCCCGGCACCAGAGGAGAGGTGATACTGCACAGGCTTGAGCAGGACGGTATCTACGTATCCACGGGTTCAGCGTGTTCGTCAAACCACAGGACTTCAAAGGGTTCACACGTGCTGAATGCCATGGGCCTTAAACATAAAGAGATAGAGGGTGCATTGAGGTTCAGCTTCAGCGAGTTCAACACTGTCGAAGAGATGGACTACGTGATCGTTAAACTGAAAAACGCAGTTGATGGGTTCAGGAAACTCGGAAGTTTCAGATAGGAGGGCAGACATGGGATTTGCAGACAGCATAGTAGGAAAAATAGAGGATTACTCCGGTAGCATCATACTCGCTCTGGTAGTACTGATAGCCGGACTTATAATAGTTAAACTTTGCCTTAAGATAGCCGAAAAGGCGCTGGGCAGGACCAGGCTTGATCCAAGCATACACAAGTTTATCCTTTCCGTTCTGAAGTATGCGCTCTATGTGGTGCTTCTCGTGATCGTGCTCTCATGCCTTAAGATCCCTACGGCACCGCTCGTCACGGTGCTGGGCGCCATAGGAGCTGCCGCTGCTCTTGCACTTCAGGGAAGCCTGTCAAACGTGGCTGCGGGCTTTCTCATTCTGGTGAACCAGCCCTTTAAAAGAGGCGACTTCGTGGATACCAACGGCTACAGCGGCATAGTGGATGCAATAGATATCACCAGCACTACGCTTCAGACCTTTGACAACAGGACTGTCATCCTGCCGAATTCATCCGTCCTGAATTCTGCCATAGTGAATAACACTTCCGAAAGCATCAGAAGGATAGACGTTTCCTTCAGCATCGCCTACAGTGCAGATATAGCCAAGGCCAAGGATGTGATAATGGAGGTCTGCAGAAAGAACCATTACGTCCTGGATAAGCCCGAGACCTTCGTTGGAGTAGGGGAGCACGGGGACAGTGCGGTTATGTTGGACCTCAGGACCTGGGTGGATACACCTAACTATTTAAGTGCAAAATACGAACTTCAGGAACAGGTGAAGCTCGCCTTCGACGAGAACGGCATAGAGATCCCGTTCCCTCAGGTAGACGTGCATATGAAATAAAGATATTTTGCGGAACAGCGCCCGATAAGGGCGCTTTTTCATTTGCCGGAACAGCCTCGCGAATTTTTCATTTTCTCTTATGGATAAATTTCAAGGAGGTTAGAGAAATGAAAAATACGATCGACCGACCAGACAGGACAAAAAGCAAAAAACGTACTGCAGGAGCGGATAATTCCGGCATGGACAAAATGTATAATATTTACATGACTTACGATGCGGAGACACTAAAACGGCTGATAGGTTCAAGACTGTCGGAACTCAGGATAATGAGAAAGGTATCAGCCAGGGAAATGAGCATTTCCCTAGGGCATGGCGCCGGATATATCAACAGCATCGAAAACGGCAGTTCATTGCCTTCTCTCATAATGCTGTTTGAGATCTGTGACTATCTGAAGGTGTCACCAAAGGAGTTTTTCGATTTTACCGAGCCTGAGTCCGGAAGGCTTTACGAGCTTAAACTTGTGGATGTGTATAAAAGTCTGAAGACCGAAGAAAAAGAAATACTCAGGAGAATAATAGATCTTCTGGAAAGGAAAGGATGAAAATGAAGAAGGGAAAGAAAAAGTGGATAATAATCGGGGTGATAGCAGTGCTGGTAATATTCGGAGCGCTGGGACACGATGATAAGGATAAGGCGCAGGTACCGGATGCTGAGCAGCCTGCGGCTCAGACTGAAGAGCAGGCGGAGGAACCGGCTGAAGAGACTGTGGAAACTGAACCGGCGGAGGAAGAAGTTCCTGAGACCGAAGCGCCTGAAACGGAGCAGGTGGAGGGCGTAAGGCCGGAGCTTGTGGAGTTTCTGGATTCATACGAAGCCTTCATGGACGAGTACTGCGATTTCATGATGAACTATAACGAATCAGATCCTGCGCAGCTTCTGAAGTATGCTTCGCTGATGGAGAAGTACTACGACGTGAATAAGAAAGCGGAAGCGTGGGAAGCTGAGGATATGACTGACGAGGAATCGCTTTATTATCTGAAGGTCATGAACCGCGTGAACGAGAAACTGTATGCCGCAGGGATAGCGATGGAATGATGCGATCCTGATTTATTAAAACACACAAAAAGGGCTGACATAAGTCAGCCCTTTTGAGTTTCAAACTATTTCAGAGCTTCAAGGATACCTAGCAGGTATTTCCAGGTCCTCTCTGTTGAAGGAATGGAAGCCTTCTCATCGGGAGTGTGCACGTCCTTCAAGGTTGCGCCGATGGATACGGCATCGAATCCGTGTCCCTTCTTACCTGCAAAGAACCCGCACTCCAGACCTGCGTGTACGGCTTCTACAGAAGGTTCATATCCGTACTGAGCTTTGAATACCTCGATGCAGGTCTCTCTTAAAGGAGAATCTGCGAGGAACTCCCAGCCGGGGTAGTAGAGTGAGAACTTGATCTCGCCGCCGAGCACTTCGGAGATGTCCTTAAGCTTTCTGCACATGAGGTCGAGTCTGGACTTGACGGAGCTTCTCAGGCAGTAAAGAGTGGTGACTTCGGTATCTGTGGTGTTGATGGCGCCCAGGTTAAGGCTGGTCTCTACCAGATCCTTGATTCCCATTGACATGGACTGGATGCCGGTGGGAGCGTTCAGCAGATATGATACGATGCGCTTGCCGCTTGTCTTATCCATGGGAACGAACATTGCGGAATCAGCCTTGGTAAGTTCGAGTCTTATGTCGGGGTCTGAAAGCGCATATTCTGCGGTGATGACTTCCTGGCTTGCCCTGACTGCAGCCTCAAGTCCTGCTTCATCAGAAGTTACGATCTGAGCGACGTTTTCCTTGCAGATAACGTTGTCTGCGTTTCCGCCCCTGATGCATACAAGTCTGTAATCGACGGTGTCAGCGATCTCGGAAAGTACTCGGCCCATAAGGATATTAGCGCTTGCTCTTTCCTTGTTGATCTCCATTCCCGAGTGTCCGCCGAGAAGACCGGTGAGCTTCAGGTTGAATACTTTTCCGTCATAAGCTTCCCTGGTTACGGGAAGGGTACCGTTTCCTGTGATGCCGCCTGCGCAGCTTACTGTGATGACACCTTCATCCTCTGAGTCAAGGTTGATCATGCGGTTTGCCTTGAGAAGGGCTGCGTCGATCCCTTCTGCGCCCTCAAGTCCGGTTTCCTCATCTACGGTGAATACGCACTCTACAGGAGGATGCTGATATTCGTCTGAATCCAGAAGAGCGAGCATCATGGCAACTGCCATTCCGTCATCTGCTCCGAGAGTGGTTCCGTCTGCTGTGAGCCATTCTCCGTCAATAACGAGCTTGATGCCTTCCTTAGCCATGTCGATGGGACAGCCGGGGACTTTCTCGCATACCATGTCCATGTGGCCCTGGAGCATTACGGGCTCTGAATTTTCATAACCTGCTGTTCCGGCCTTGTAGATAACTACGTTGTTCAGTTCATCCTGAACATATTCCAGACCGCGTTCCTTTGCGAAGTTTGCAAGGTAGACGCTGATCTGCTTTGTATTATATGAGCCATGAGGGATATGGCTTATCTCCTCGAAATAGTAAAATACTTTCTTAGGTTCAAGATTGCTTGTTACACCCATTTTTTATCTCCTTTCACACTAATAGGTCATATTTTGATGCTTTTCAGCAAAATCAACTGTATCAAAGATCCTCAGGACTGATATTCACTATCTCCTGTGAGGCTATGGCATTGTTCACCAATGTGTCCACGTCGAGGCGGGACTCGCTCTCGAGTATCCTTTCAAGCCTTGGCTTGGTAGCGGGATGCCTGGGGAGGAATACCGTGCAGCAGTCCTCGTATGGCTCGATGGACTTCTCATAGGTACCGATCTCCTGCGCCCTGTCCATGATCTCTATCTTGTCCATGCCGATCAGCGGCCTGAATACAGGCATGGATACTACGCTGTCGGTGACGACCAGAGCCTCTGCAGTCTGGGATGCGACCTGACCCAGGTCCTCGCCTGTGATGAGCGCCTGACATCCTGCTTCCTGAGCCAGCTTTTCTGCTATCCTCATCATGAAGCGCCTTACGTGGATGGTGGTCTCTTCCTCAGGACAGTTCTTTACGATCTCCTCCTGGATGGGGAGAAGGTTGATGACGTGCATCCTGAATTTACCCGTATACTGGGAAACGATCTGAGCCAGCTCGATTACCTTTTCCCTTGCACGTTCTGAGGTATAAGGGTAGGAGTGGTAGTGGACTGCTTCGATCATCATACCGCGCTTGGCCATCATCCAGGTGGCCACCGGACTGTCGATACCGCCTGAAAGGAGGGTCATGCCTTTCCCGTTTGTTCCAAGAGGAAGTCCTCCCAGCCCATTTACCTTGGAGTCGTAGATGTACGATCTGTCGTGTCTGACGTCAACCTTGAGGAGGACGTCGGGATCGTGCACGTCGACCTTTAAGACTTTGCAGCCTACCAGGACCTTGGCTCCGATTATCCTGCCGATCTCGGGGGATTTGACCGGGAAGTTCTTGTCGGCACGCTTGGCTTCGACCTTGAAGGTCTTCACGCCTTTCTCCTCTATTAGTGCCTTCAAAGTCGGAGGCCAAGC
>JAZQAY010000130.1:0-6156 GCA_045545455.1 Anaerovoracaceae bacterium
TGGGTTCGCCCCAGCCGTAAAAAATAACGCTGGCTATCAGAAGCGCGGTGTTTCTGGCCATAACAAAGCCTGCTGGTATAAGGAAATATACCAGCAGAGTCAAAGGCAGGAATGCAAATAAAAATACAGAACTAGAAAAAACCAATTATTTCTCCTCAGATCATGAGTTTCTGCCAAGTCTGAATGCTTTTTTGTTCATTTCAAGGAATTTGGCAGGAACTGAATTTTCAATGGTCCTGATCCACTCTTCTTCAGAAAAGTCGAAATGTCTTGAAAGCCTTCCCATCAGGACGAGGTTTACGGCCTTGGAAGAGCCGGCCTCTTCAGCCAGTTCAAGCGCGTCGAAGGCGTCGATGTCTATACCCATGTCCTTCATCTGATCTGCGAGGGATACGGGATACTCCGCCTTGCCCGCCACAACAGGCATGGGATTTATCTCCTGAAGATTGCTTATGATCTTACCGTCTTTTTTAAGATACATCGCGGTCCTGGCCGCTTCGAGGATCTCGAAGCTCACTACGTAGTCTGCTTCGCCCCCGTCTATTATCGGGCTGTATACCTTCTCGCCGACCCTGACGTATGTAACCACGGATCCGCCTCTCTGGCTCATGCCATGTACTTCGGATACCTTTACGTCGTAGCCGTTCTCAAGGAATATCTTACCCAGGAGTTTGGATGCCAGAAGAGATCCCTGACCGCCTACTCCGACGATCATGATGTTGATACTGTCTTTCATTTTGAGGCCTCCTCTTCATATTTACCAAGAGCTCCGAATTTACAGAGTTCAGCGCATACACCGCAGCCTACACAGAGGGTGTGATCGATCTCAACTCCGTTTCCCGTGACCATGATGGCAGGGCAGCCAATCTTCATGCACATACGGCAGTTCACGCATTTATCCTTGTCGGGCACGATCGCTGGTCTGTGCTTGACGTATTTAAGAAGAGCGCAGGGACGCCTTGAGATTATGACAGAAGGACATTCCTTTTCAAGTTCTTCCCTGATGACCGTCTCAGTGGCCTTGAGATCATATGGATCTACCACTCTTACGCTGGGTATCCCCACAGCTGTGCAGAGGGCTTCCAGATCAACCTTGAGAGCGGGATCTCCCTTAAGATTCTTTCCCGTGGTGGGATTCTCCTGATGTCCTGTCATTCCGGTTATGGAGTTATCCAGGATGATCACCGTGGAGTTTGAATCGTTGTAGGCTATATTTACAAGTCCGGTGATACCGGAATGCATGAACGTGGAATCACCGATAACTGCTACCGTGTGTCCTTCATTCTTATCATCCGTGAATGAGGAAGCTTTATTGAATCCGTGGATGCCGGATACGGATGCTCCCATACAGATGGTCGTATCTATGGCGTTAAGAGGTTCTATGGCTCCGAGTGTATAGCAGCCGATATCGCCTATAACGTTGAGTTTAAGTTTGGAGAGCACGTAGAACAGTCCTCTGTGAGGGCAGCCTGCGCACATAACGGGAGGACGGTTGGGGATATCCGGCATGGGATATTCCGCAGTCTCTTCAGGAAGGAGACTGTCGTCACCTATGGCTTCAGCCAGTCCTTTTCTCACCAGGTTCTGTGAAAGTTCACCCAGCACCGGGAAGTATTCCTTTCCGCAGCAGTCTATTCCGTTGGCCTTCACCATGCCTTCTATGAAGCCGTCCAGTTCCTCTACCACTATGACCCTGTCACGTCCCTCTGAAAAGGACTTGAGCAGGTCATCTGAAACCGGCCATATAAGTCCCAGCTTGAGGATATCAAACCTGTCGCCCAATACTTCCTTCACGTACTGGTATGAAGTTGAATCCGTTATGATGGCCGTTCCGCGGTCCGTACCCTTCTCTATCCTGTTCAGAGGCGTATCCTCAGAAAGTTTCTTCAGGTCCTCTGTCCTCTTTTCCACCAGAGGATGTCTCTTTTTGGCCATGCCCGGCATCATGATGTACTTGTCCCCGTCCTTTACGTAAGGCCTTGCTTCAGGCATTACCCTTTCGGAAGGCTCCACCACGCTCTGGGAGTGTGATACTCTCGTGCACATCTTGAGGATTACCGGCGTATCGTATTTCTCTGATATCTCGTAAGCGATCTTCACATACTCGATCGCCTCTTTTGAATCCGACGGTTCTACCATCGGGATCTTGGACGCTCTGGCATAATGTCTGGAATCCTGCTCGTTCTGTGAACTGTGCATCCCGGGGTCATCGGCAACGCCTATGATCATTCCGCCGTTCACTCCGGTGTAAGAAATGGTAAAAAGCGGGTCTGCTGCCACGTTAAGTCCCACGTGCTTCATACCGCAGAACGATCTCTGTCCCGTGAGGCATGCTCCGAAAGCGGATTCCATGGCTACCTTTTCGTTAGGAGCCCATTCCGCATAGATCTCATCGTATTTTGCTGCCTGCTCCGTGATCTCAGTAGCCGGGGTTCCCGGATAACTTGAAACGAAAGTACATCCGGCCTCGTACAGGCCACGGGCGGCAGCCTCGTTTCCCAACATCAGTTTTTTCATAGTCGATCTCCTTAAAGTCTTACACTGATATTTTACGACATAGTCTGTGCTTCCACAAGGTTTGTGGAACAATATTTTTCCCTGAGCGCAGGTTTTTCTATCTTGCCCGTAGCGTTTCTGGGAACGTTGTCAAATATGATCTTTCTGGGTCTCTTATACCTCGGAAGAGCCATGCAGAACTCATTGATCTCTTCCTCCGTCGCAGTCTCTCCGTCTTTCAGGGAGATTATGGCAGCGCAGATCTCTCCCAGCCTGTCATCAGGAAGACCTATGACAGCAACGTCTCTGATCTTCGGATTGGCGCTGAGGAAATCTTCGATCTGTACAGGATAGATATTCTCTCCGCCGGAGATTACCACATCCTTTTTACGGTCAACCAGATAGATGAACCCATCTTCGACCTTCGCCATGTCTCCTGTCCAGAGCCAGCCATCGTGAAGCACCTCTTCCGAGGCCTCCCTGTTCTTATAGTATTCCAGCATAACGCCGTCACCCTTGACGGCCAGTTCTCCAACTTCGCCCTCGGGTACGGTCTCGCCTTTCTCATCTATGATCTTGCATTCCCAGCCGTATCCGGGAACGCCTATGGCTCCCACGTGGTCCACGTTCTCAACTCCAAGATGGACGCATCCGGGTCCCAGGGATTCTGACAGTCCATAGTTGGTATCATACTGGTGATGAGGGAATATCTTCAGCCATCTCTGAACCAGGCTGTGAGGTACGGGCTGTGCCCCTATATGCATCAGCCTCCACTGATCGAGGAGGTAGTTGTTAAGATCGACCTTTCCGGATTCTATGGCCATGAGCATATCCTGAGCCCATGGCACCAGAAGCCATACGATGGTGCATTTTTCTTCGGTGATCACCCTAAGTATCCACTCTGGTTTGATCCCCCTTAAGATAACGGCCTTGCTTCCGGAAATAAGGGATCCGAACCAGTGCATCTTGGCTCCCGTGTGATACAGAGGAGGCATGCAGAGGAATACATCATCCCTTGTCTGGCCGTGATGCTTCTGTTCTACTATACAGGAGTTCACCAGAGCCTTGTGGTTGTGAAGTATGGCCTTCGGAAATCCCGTGGTTCCGGATGAAAAGTATATTGCAGCGTGATCCTCGGGCTGATTGAGTACCGGAGGCGCCTTCTGTGAACAGTAATTCACCAGTTCGTTGTACGATTCAGCCCACTCAGGGACGTCGCGTCCAACAAAGAAGTAGTATTTCACTTCCCTGAGATTCTTAAGTACAGGCTCGATACGGTCTGTGAACTCAGGTCCGAAGATGAGGACCTCTATATCCGCCAGATCAAGGCAGTATTCGATCTCATCGGATGAATATCTGAAATTAAGAGGAACAGCGATAGCGCCGCTTTTCAGGATACCGAAATAGATCGGCAGCCATTCAAGGCAGTTCATCATAAGGATCCCGACCTTCTGACCTTTTTTGATTCCTCTCGAAAGAAGAAGATTGGCGAAACGGTTTGCCTTAAGATCAAACTGTCCCCAGCTCAGTTCCCTTCTGTACGGAGTATCTGCAGAAGTCTCTCCGAGCAAACTCAGATCTCTCCACGTGACAGCGTTATCCCTCTCCTCTGAAGGATTGATCTCCACAAGTGCGGTATCATCAGGCCAAAGCCTGGCATTTCTTTCCAAAAAATCAGTAATAACCATAGTATTTCCTCTCGAAGTTGATCTTTCTTAAGCTAAACTGATACCTATTTTAACACAAAGAATTTAAAAAACAAGGTGTTTCGCAAAGAATTTTCAGAAAATTCTGAAATATTTATTTTAATCCATCATCATCTTTGATGCTTCAAGCCAGATAGCGCACTCCATCCTCTTTTTAAAGAGTTCGCATCCGCTCTCATAAATGCCCTTTACCGAACCGGATGCGTGGTATGCATTGGCAGCGCATCCTCCTGAGCAGTATAATCTTGCCCAGCAGTCCCTGCATTCCTGTCTTGAATATACATTGCAGGATCTGAATTCCTCTGTCATCTCATGATTGGTCACGCCCTTCCAGACGTCTCCCAGCCTGAATTTCTCATCGCCTACGAACTGATGGCAGGGATAGAGATCGCCCCAGGGGGTAACAGCCATGTATTCAGTCCCGGAACCGCATCCCGATATCCTCTTGTATACGCAGGGACCGTCCTTCAGGTCTATCATATAGTGATAGAACGTAAATGGTCTTCCCTCTTTTTCTCTCTTCAGCATGAGCTCTGCAAGTTTCTCATACTGTTCCTTGACTATGGCGAGGTCATCCTTTGTGAGGGCTGAAGGATCTCCTTCTGCAGCCACCACAGGCTCCATGCTAAGTTCAGTGAACCCCAGGTCCAGCATCGTCTCTATATCCTTAAGAAAATCAGGGTTGGCATGGGTGAAGGTTCCTCTCATATAGTAATTCCTGTCGCCGCGGCGTTTTACGAACTTCTGGAATTTAGGAACTATCCTGTCCCAGCTTCCTCTTCCCTCATAGTCCGCTCTGTACCTGTCGTGCACCTCACGCCTTCCGTCGAGACTGAGCACTACGTTGGACATTTCCCTGTTGGAGAACTCGATCACGTCATCGTCGATCAGCATTCCGTTTGTCGTTAACGTAAATCTGAAATTCTTATTGTGCTCCTTTTCCACAGATCTGGCGTATTTCACCAGATCTTTGACCACCTGCCAGTTCATCAGAGGTTCTCCTCCGAAGAAATCGACTTCAAGGTTCCTTCTGGTCCCTGAGTGTTCTATGAGGAAATCCAGTGCACGCTTGCCTGTCTCGAAGCTCATAAGCGCTCTCTCACCGGAGTATCTTCCCTGACTCGCGAAACAGTACTCACAGTTAAGGTTGCAGCTGTGGGCCACATGAAGGCAAAGCGCCTTAACTACTCCTTCAGATCTTCTCTTAAGTTCATCCTGAAGGGGTTCGAAGCTGTCCTCTGTGAAGAGCATACCGGAGTTTTTAAGTTCCTTTACCTGCTCCCAGCACTCCTCGGCATCCTCACGGGAATACTTTTTTGAGAGCTCGCTTATCGCCTCATCTCTTCCGGTGTTTTCAAATATGGAGATCATATCGTATGCCAGATCATCCACCACGTGGATGCCTCCGGAGCATACGTCCAGGACTATGTTCAGTCCTCCGAATTTATACTGATATATCATTTTTATCCTTTTTCAAAAAAATGCCGCCCTGTGAAGGACGGCGCTTCTGTTCGTATTATTATTTTTCTTCCTTATTCTCGCACTGCTGATTAGCGATACCGCAGCTTGTCTTGCATGCTGACTGGCATGATGTCTGGCACTCCCCGCAGCCGCCGTTCTTTGCGCTTTCACAAAGGTTACGTGTGCTTAATGTCTTGATGTGTTCCATTTTTTCTCTCCTTACACAAAAAATAAATGGTGCCCAGTTCCGGAATCGAACCAGAGACACGGGGATTTTCAGTCCCCTGCTCTACCTACTGAGCTAACTGGGCACATTTAATGAAATGGTGGGCCTCCAGGGATTTGAACCCGCGACCTGCCGGTTATGAGCCGGATGCTCTAACCACTGAGCTAGAGGCCCGAATTACAAGTGGTCGGGGTGGCAGGATTTGAACCCGCGGCCCACTGGTCCCAAACCAGTTGGGCTACCAAACTGCGCTACCCCCCGGTTTTG
>JAZQAY010000131.1:0-11918 GCA_045545455.1 Anaerovoracaceae bacterium
TGATGGTGGTGATGATGCTCATGCTCATCATCGTCATCGTCATGATCGTGGTGATGATGATGGTGCTCATGTTCATGCTCGTCATCGTCATCGTGATCATGATGGTGGTGACAGCTGCACTCGGGATCATCGCATTCATCCTCGTCATGATCATGATGGTGTTCAGCGTGCTCCTTCTCAAGAAGTTCTATAGCCTGCTCCAGGGTGTCCCTGTTCTCCATAGCCTTAAGGATCTGCTTGCCATCCAGCTGATCCCAGTCGGTAGTGATGATGGTAGCGTGGTCGTTATGAGCTCTTAAGAGTTCCACTACAGCCTTGAGCTTATCCTCTGCCATGTCCCTGGTGTGGCTCAGGATGATTGCTGATGCGTGCTCAACCTGGTTATTGTAGAACTCTCCGAAGTTCTTCATGTAGACCTTAGCCTTCTTGGCATCTACTACAGTCGTGAACCCGTTGAGCTGAAGGTCGGGGTCGTCAAGTCTCTCAACAGCCTCAACTATGTCGCTGAGCTTGCCTACTCCCGAAGGTTCGATAAGTATCCTGTCAGGATGGAACTGTTCAAGCACCTGCTCAAGCGATGTGCTGAAATCACCTACGAGACTGCAGCAGATGCAGCCTGCGTTCATCTCATTGATCTGGATGCCTGAATCCTTCAGGAATCCGCCGTCTATGCCTATCTCACCGAATTCGTTCTCGATAAGCACTACCTGTTCTCCCTTGTAAGCCTCTTCTACCAGTTTTTTGATCAGGGTCGTCTTGCCGGCTCCAAGGAATCCGCTGAAAATATCAACTTTTGCCATTGTAAATCACCTCTTGTATGTAAAAAGTATTATTTAACAGATCCCGGCGTAACCAGGCACTGCCTGTTTGCGCTCTAAATTGTATTATACCACAAAAAACATTTATGTATCAAATATTTCAAAATGCCTCAGCATAATTTTGCTTGAGGCATCTATAGTGTCAGTTGAATATGAATCCCGCGCTCAGGAAAAGAAGAGCGGACACTGCTGCGCACATGATCCCGAAGGGAGCCTGTGTCACCGCATGGTCAAAGTTGTTGCATCCGGTGGCAGCGGATGTGATCACCGTAGCGTCGGAATAGAAACAGATGTGTGATCCGAATACTCCTGCTGAAAGTACAGCTGATACTGCCAGAGTTACGTCGCAGCCTATGCTCTGCGCAAGGGGGATGACTATTGGAAGCGCTATGATATACATTCCCCAGTTCGTTCCGGTGATGAATTCCGTTATTGCTAGCGCTATGAATACCACAAGAGGCATTACCTGAGGAGTCACGAACCTGGTGGCCGTCTCGATCACGTAAAGTGTGAAATGGATCTGATTGTTGACGTCCGCGAATAGAAATGCCAGGATCATCAGAAGGAGCGGCATTATCATGTTCTTCAGTCCTTCAAGAGCCACGTCCGTAAACTCAGTAGGCGTAACAACGCCCTGCCAGAGGTAGAAGACAAACATGAAAGCCAGTGTGAGCAGCACTCCCATCTGCATATCAAAATCCAGTATTATGGTCCCGCCTACAAGAACGGCGATAGGCAGGAAAAGATTTATCATCCTTGGGTTCTCATAGATGATATCGTCCTTTCCGGCGCGAATGTCTATCTTGTCCGAATCAGGCGGTGCCAGTGGTCCTCCGTCCGCTACCCTCTGAAAGGCCTTCTTCATAGGCCCGAAGATGGGAACTATCCCAAGTATCACCAGGGGAACGCAGATCGCTGCTATCCAGCCATAGAAATTAAAAGGAATGGTCTTGATGAAGTATTTCAGTCCCTCTCCCGCAGGTGCCCAGCCGTTTGTTTCCAGTATCCTTGAGCAGAACACAGCCCATGTACTGATGGGTATAATAACGCAAAGCGGTGCAGCCGTTGAATCCACTATATACGAAAGGAATTCTCTGGGTACCCTGTGCTGATCCGTAAGCTTGGTCATGCATGAACCGACTGTAAGCGAATTGAGATAGTCATCGATGAAGATGACTACGCCCAGGAACCAGGTCCACATCAGTGAAGCCTTTTTAGTCTTGGCTTTTTTCGATATCCACTGACCGAAGGCAAATGCCCCGCCGGACTTTTCAATGAGAGCGATTATGCTTCCCATAAGGCCGCAGACGATTATGAGCCAGGCGATGTCCTCGCTCATCATGACTCCCAGGATACCATCGCTGAAATTGGTGAAGATGTTTCCCAGCCAGGAACCCTCTTCACCGGCACCGGGTCTGGATACCATGATAAAACCGATGAGTGAAGCAAGGGTAAGCGCTTCGATGATCCTCTGTGTCGCAAAGATATATACTATCAAAAAAACAGCAGGTATCAGTGATGCTGCACCGTAGTCATTGACATCAGCGGGCAGCAGAAGAGTAAGTCCGAAAGCAGCTGCCATGACGATCACAACTATAAGAAGCGTCATCTTGCTGTTAGAGGAACTTCTCTCGCGGGATAAGAATCCGAACAACTATCATCTCTCCTTTTTTATCCGGTCTTATCTGACCGGCAATAAAGCAGTTTGAAAAAGCTGAGTCATTTAAACCCAGCCCATATCAGTAAAACATAATGATTATATCAAAAGAGATATATTTTTCAATACTTTTATTATTATTTTTTTATTATTTGTAAGATTTCAGGAATAGCTTCTGTCAGGTTCAGCTCCTCATCTTCCCAGCTCCTCCGGAAAAGTCGAAAACGTAGCCTTCTTTATCCTCTTCCTCCTTATCTTCAGTCCCCCAGCTGTCGCTGAAAGTGCCTCCGAGCAAATTGGGATCGGCATCCCTGCAAAGCAGGCTTCCAAGTTCCGAACCGATGTCGTAATACTCCCTGGCCTTTTCCTCGTCAGACTCTCCTTCAAGACCTTCCTCTGCTATCTGTCCAAGGTAGTAATATGCGTCACCCAGGCCGTCAGCTGCCGCTTTCGTGAAACATTCCTTTGCGAATGAAACGTCCTTTTCAACGCCAAGTCCGTTCATCAGCATCCTTCCGAATTCAAGAAGCCCCCTGCTGTTGCCCAGTATGGCAGCCTTGTGATACATGGCTGCGGCACCCATACCGTTCCCCCCTTTTTCTTCAAGTCCTCCCAGGACGATCATCGCATCAGTATCCAGCATCTCTATAGCGTCTGCCAGCAGGTGCCTTGCTTCCGTCTCATCCTTATAGAAGCTGCTGCCTTCAAGCATGAGCTGTGCAAGTCCGGTCTCGGCTTTCGCTCTTATCCTGTCGTTATCCGGAGATCGCACCGGTTCACCGTCATCGTCGCACAGCCTCTCCAGGATCTCCTCATACACTGCACCTGCCCTCACCTTGTCGGCGACGAAGTGATCTCCGCCGTGTCTGATGTCCTCGGCGAAATCAAGCATCTCATCCAGTGTCATTTCGGACATGTCCACTCTCACGTCTGCGATGGGTCCTGAAAGAGCCATAGCCCTTATGACTCCCAGCGCGTCCCTGTCCACCAGGACCGCATCGGAAAAGGGATCGATGATGACACCCGATATCTCCTCGTCTGAAAGAACGTTGCCGATCAGTTCTTCCAGATCAAGTATCGCAAGGTCCGTATCAGGCCCCAGTTCAGCCTCTTCAATATCGGTGAACATAACGAGGTAGTCCATTTCCTCCTCTCTCACCGACTGGAATACATCTCCGGCTGAGGCAACAAAGAATCTGTCCCCCATGTCATAAGAATCCGCCAGAGCTGCCAGAACGGCAAAGTATTTCTCCTCAGAAGAATCATTCGCAAACTCTGCAATAGCTATATTCAGTTCATCACTGCCTGTGTATATCCTGTTAATCATTTCCTTATCTGAATAATTATCGCAAAATAGTAAATATGCGCCTTCTCATACGATGAAGGCGCATCTGATCTCTTTCTTGACGGAACCGGAACTTATTCTTCGTCCATTATCTTGTCAAACTCGGCAACTACCTTCTCAAACTCATCGTCATCCTCGATGTCCACGAGTTCAAACTCATCATCTCCGACTTCCTTATATCCGTAGATATATACGTCATCAGAACCGTCGTCGGGAATGAGGGCGATGTACTCCTTGCCTTCATAATCAAAGACACCCATGATCTCGCATTCCACTTCTGCGCCGTCATCGAATTCCAGAGTGATGATATCAGCTTCTTCTTCGTTATACTTATCTTTTGCCATGTTATATTCTCCTTAATAATTCTTAAGAAAACCGTGTCCGGCTTTTAATATGGTATCAATATATCACACTTGCCTGTTTTTATCAAGACTAAAGAATTCTATGACAGAATCGGCATTCTTTTCTGTTATACCGGGGCATTCCATAAGCTGATCCTTTGTCGCTTCCTTTATATCCTTTATGGTCTCGAAATGATTGAGCAGTGCATTTCTCTTCTTGGGGCCGATGCCCGGGATATCGTCGAGAACTGATCCTATTGTATTCCTGTTGTGAAGGCTCCTGTGGTAATCTATCGCAAACCTGTGGACTTCTTCCTGGATCGTACCGCAGTATTTGAAGAGCAAAGGATAGTCCTTAAGAAGGATCTCCTGTCCTTCCCCGTTTACCAGGGCTCTCGTCCTGTGGCTGTCATCTTTAGCCATTCCAAGTACAGGGATGTTCAGTCTGAGGGCTTTAAGCACCTTCTCTGCGGACGTGACCTGTCCTCTTCCTCCGTCCATGAGGATAAGGTCCGGAAGTATATTGAAACTCTTGTCGTTTTCAAGGGCTCTCCTGAATCTTCTCATCAGCATTTCCTGAAGGCTGCCATAATCATCCGGTCCTTCCACCGTACGGATCTTAAATCTCCTGTAATCCTTTCTTACAGGCTTAAGATCTCTGAAGACCACCATAGCTCCCACAGTGTCCACGCCGTTTGTGTTGCTGATATCATAGGATTCAACGCGATAACCCGTCTTTTCGTATCCCAGTATCTTTGAAAGTGCGGTCCTCAGCTCAGTCTCTCTCTCCATCTGGGTCTGGACCTTAACTTCAAGAGTCTTGGAGATCTCTATCACGTCCTTTTCAGCTAGTTTCATAAGCTGGTGCTTATTTCCCCTTTCAGGAGTGTGGATCTTTGTCCCCAGCATCTCCTCTATCATACCCGCTTCCCTGAGAGGCTTCGGTACCAGGATCTCTCCCGGAGGATTTGCCAGCTGTGAATAGTACTGCTTTATGAATTCAGTGAGGATCTTCTCATGGGGATCCATCGTTTCATCCGAGGTCTCTTCTCCCACATCCCAGTTCTCAGCATTTGTCATGAGAAATGTCTCTCTGCCTGATAGTTTCCCATCCCTTACAGGGAAAAGGACCACAGCGGAGTTATTACCCTCTCCTACCGGGAAAACCATGTCCAGATCCTTTCCGTTCACCATGGTCACCCTCTGGATATTCCTCAGTGCACTCAACGCCTCTATCTGATCACGAAGGACTGCAGCTTCCTCGAATCTCAATTCTTCTGAAGCTTTTTTCATCTCTGCCCTTAGTTCGTTTTCAAGATTTCTGTTCTTTCCCGAAAGAAGATCCTGCAGAGTGTCGATATCCTTCATGTAATCTTCCCTTGATATTTGTCCGGTACAGATCCCCCTGCACTCCTTGATATGATAATTCAGACAGGGCTTGTATCCTTCAGGGAAACTTCTCGCCGAGCATCTCTTCAGTCTGAAGAGTTTATTCAGTAACTCTATCGCGCGGTTGATGGAAGTCACGTCTGAATAGGGACCGAAATATTTAGCTCCGTCCTTCGATATCATCCTTGTCTTCATCAGGCGGGGATAGTCTTCGTTAAGCGTGAGCTTGATATACGGATAGGTCTTGTCATCCCTTAAGAGAACGTTGTATTTAGGCTCGTACTTCTTTATGAGATTACACTCGAGTATGAGAGCCTCCATCTCGGTCTTGCAGGTGATGTACTCAAACTCCGAAATATTCCTTACCATTGACCTCACCTTGGAGGAATGGGAAGCGGAATTGACAAAATAACTGGATACCCTGCGTTTAAGGTTGACGGCCTTTCCGACGTAAATGACGTTTCCGAGTTTGTCTTTATGCATATAAACTCCCGGGGTCTCCGGGAGTTTTTTAAGATTATCTTTGATATCGAACATTTTAACGGTACGGCCAGTCTCTTTCTCTGGCGCTCTTCTCCTGTTCCAGCTGCCGGAGTGCGATCTCCTTGATCCTCTCCTCTCTTCTGGCTCTGGCTTTCGCCTTGTTCTTTCTGATCGTTATGCTGAGCGCAATTACAGCTATGAGGATGACACCTAAAACGATCATGATGATGAGAGCAACGGTATTCGGTATTCCTATTCTGGAAAATACCCATCCCTCCTTAACGTCTTCAGTGGCTACTATGTCTACTGAAGATACCTGTACGTCAGCGAGATAGATAACGTCTTTTCCGATCACATCGCCCTTTGAAACGGGAGCTGTTATTTCATAGAACACGGGCTCTACAAGTATAAGTGATGCCGAAGCGCCTTCAAGCAGATTGACGTAACCGTCTTCTGCCACTTCACCTGACACTCTTCCTACTGCTCCGTTCTTTACCTTGGCTTTTTCCTCGATAACAGTTCCTTTTTCAACTGCCTTATACGGCTGTATCATATTTGCTGACACGGATGCCATTCTGACCATATCGCCATATTCAGCGGCAGGTGCATCGTCCATTACAACAGAATACACCTTGATTTCGTTTACCCTGATAAGAGTGAACCCCACTGATCTTTTTCCTGCTGTTTCACTTCTCATTCCGGCCACTGCAGCTTGTGAAGCATCCACTTTCACATCAGCTCCGCTTGCATTCTTGGCAGTGCCGCCTGTGAGCAGAAGGTTGCCGGCAGTCAGCGTCCTTGCTTCGTTCGAGTTGGTTGCCGCCAGCTCATAAGTCCCACAGGTGAGAGCATCCTTCACGATCATATTATCCATCGCAGCTTCCGCTATAAGACAGATATCCTTGGCGGATGAAAGATTACCTGCATTGAGATGACCTGTGGCGTTATGGAACTCAGACTTCGTGCATCCGATCTCCAAAGCCCACTCATTCATGAGCTGTACAAAGTCTTCCTCGGTCTCTGCAGTCTGTATCGCCAGCATTCTGGCAGCGGTGCTGTCAGAGTTCATGACAGCGAGATGCACCAGTGCATCTACAGTCGTGACCTCACCCTCTTTCAGCCAGCCGGGATCGTTTGCGGGATCTATGGAAGATCCTGTGATGGTAATGCTCTCATCCGGATCAAGGCTTTCAGCAGCGATAAGACAGGTCAGGAGCATCGTAAGGGAATCCGGATCGTACTGTGTTTCACCATTATAGTCCCATACGAAAGTATTGGATTCATCGATATAAACTGCTGCTCCGTTTGCAGAAATATCTACGCCGTTTCTTGTCTCAGCGAAAACGTAGGCCATAGGGCCGATGCAGTACATCAGCACTATGGCAGCTACGACGATAACAACAAAGATGATACGGATAGGTTTTTTGATTTTACTATCTGTTTTTTTCATGTTATTTCAGGTTAAAACTTACGTGATCCTTATTTGTTTTCAGCCTCAAACTTCTGCATGAATTCGATAAGCGCATCTACGCCCTCTTCAGGCATGGCATTGTAGATGGAAGCACGCATACCGCCGACTGAACGGTGACCTGCAAGGTTGATGAGTCCTTCTTCCCTTGCTTCAGCGATGAACTTCTTATCGAGGTCAGCGTCTCCGGTAACGAAAGTAACGTTCATAAGTGAACGGTCTTCCTTAGCTACGGTTCCCTTGAACATCTCGGAAGCGTCGATAGCAGCGTAGAGCTTGGCTGCCTTCTTTTCGTTCATCTCCTGCATTACCTTGACTCCGCCGATCTTCTTCAGATACTTGAATACTTCTCCTGCTACATAGATAGTCCAGCAAGGAGGTGTGTTGTACATTGATCCCTTATCTGCGTGGATCTTGTAATCAAGATATGTGGGAACTTCCTTGGGAGCCTTGCCGATGAGATCCTCTCTGATGATCACGATGGACATGCCTGCAGGTGCTACGTTCTTCTGAGCGCCTCCCCAAAGGATACCAAACTTGGTAACGTCGATCTCTTCTGATAAGAATCCTGAACTCCAGTCAGCAACCAGAGGAACGTCTCCTGTATCGGGGATGTAATTGAACTTGGTTCCGTAGATGGTATTGTTAAGGCAGATGTAAGCATAGTCTGCGTCTGCTCTGAAATCTTCCTTCTTTACCTTCGGTACCCAGGAATATGTGTCTTCTGCTGAAGAAGCGATAGCCTTGGCATCACCGAACTTCTGAGCTTCTTCGAATGCTTTCTTAGCCCACTGTCCTGTGATGATATAGTCTGCCTTCTTGGAGCCTACCATAAGGTTAAGGGGTACCATAGCGAACTGAAGTGTTCCGCCACCCTGGAGGAAAAGTACTTTATAGTTATCAGGAATGTTCATGAGTTCTCTCAGATCAGCTTCAGCTTCGTCTATGATCTTCTGATACTCTTTGGAACGATGGCTCATTTCCATAACGGACTGTCCTGTTCCTTTATAGTTGAGAAGGTCTTCCTTAACCTGTTCAAGCACTTCCAAAGGGAGAATGGACGGACCTGCAGAAAAGTTATAAACTCTGTCATACTTCTGTTTAACCATTTTAGATTCCTTCTTTCTTTTATTCGATGATAGTAATTGGGCGCAACAAAATACTGACACATTTTTTGCCCAAAAGTATTTTAACACTTTTAGATTCTTTAGTAAAGTGTTATACTTAAGGCGTAATTTGAATTTTCTGTGAATGATCGGAGGAAAACATCATGTACAAAATTGCAAAACTCAACAAAATCTCACCTGTAGGCATGGCTCGTCTCACCGACGACTATGAAGTAACTGAGAACGTAAATGAAGCAGACGGTATTCTTGTAAGATCCGCTGACATGCTTACAATGGAGTTCTCACCCGCTCTCAAGGCTATTGCCCGTGCCGGCGCAGGTGTCAACAATATTCCCCTTGAAAGATGCGCAAACGACGGCATCGTCGTATTCAACACACCCGGTGCCAACGCAAATGCAGTTAAGGAACTGGTTATCTGCGGAATGCTCATGGCAATGCGTAACGTTCCCGGCGGTCTTGAGTGGGCAAAGGGTCTCACCCCCAACGAAGAGATGGACGTAGCCAAGCAGGTAGAAAAAGGCAAGTCCAAATTCGCAGGTCACGAGATCTATGGAAAGACTCTCGGAGTCGTAGGCCTCGGCGCCATCGGAAGAAAGATCGCAGAAGCATGCTCTGCTCTCGGTATGGATATCGTAGGCTATGACCCCTTCGTTACAGAGTGCGAGGGCGTAAAGGTCTACACAGACCTTAAGGAAATGCTTGCTGAGGCAGACATCGTTACCCTTCATCTTCCCGCAAACGATGCAACCAAGAAGATGATCAACGCTGACGTTATCTCTGCCATGAAGGACGGCGTTCTTCTTCTCAACTTCTCAAGAGATAAACTGGTAAACGAAGATGACCTTCTCGCTGCTCTTGAGTCAGGCAAGGTTTCCCAGTACGTATGTGACTTCCCCAACGACCACATGGTGGGCAAACCGGGCGTCATCCTCACTCCTCACCTTGGAGCTTCATCAGCTGAAGCTGAGGACAACTGCGCTGAGATGGCAGTCAAGGAGATCAGAGACTATTTCGAGGATGGAAACATCATCAATTCAGTCAACTTCCCTAAGCTCGATATGGGACAGCGCACAGCCTGCCGTGTTGCAGTCATGGTAAAGGATATGGAGAACCCCGTTCAGGAAGTTATGGACCTCCTTTCCGCTGCCAAAGCACCCGTTACCAAGTGCATGGCATCCAGGAGCAAGTTCGGACCCGCTTATGTTCTTGCTGAACTCAGCGAGCCTGCAGACGTAGTCCTCGATGATCCTAAAGTAATGAGCGTAAGAGTTCTCAGATAATAATTCTCCAAGAGGTTTCAGTTAAATGATAAAAAGCATGACAGGCTTCGGAAGAAGCGAATATTCAGACGGCAAGAGAAATATAATCTGTGAGATCAGATCGGTCAATCACAGGTACTCCGACATCACCGTTAAAATGCCCAGAAGATATTCTTTTGCGGAAGATAAGATCAAGCAGGCGGTAAAGGAAAAACTGGTAAGAGGTAAAGTCGACGTATCCATCAACGTTGAGAACGTTACAGAGAGCGACGTGGTGATCAGGCTCAATCAGCTTGCCGCTAAGCAGTATTTCGACAATCTCACCGAGCTTAAGGAACAGTTCGGGCTCACAGGAGACATTGATCTCAGCCTTATGGCAGGAATGCCTGACGTACTTAAGGCCGTGCCTGACGTCGAAGACGAAGAAGAGATAACGAAGGCTATACTTATCCCCGTTTCGGAAGCTTCAGCTAATCTGGAAAAGATGAGAGCCGTTGAAGGTGCCCGCCTCGCAGAAGACCTTATCTCCAAGGGTGAAACCATTAAAGGCCTGCTGGATAAGATCGAAGAGCGGTCCCCTCTCGTAGTTAAGGATTACATGGAAAAGCTCAGAGCCAGGATCGCAGAACTGCTTGATGGTGCTGCTGAGATCCCCGAAGAGAGGATCCTCACCGAGGCAGCGATCTTCGCTGACAAATGTGCTATCGACGAAGAGATAACGAGACTGAACTCTCACCTGGTGCAGCTTAAGACCATACTTACCGGTCCCGAATCAACTGTCGGTAAGAAACTGGACTTCCTGGTACAGGAAATGAACCGCGAAGCCAACACCATCGGCTCCAAGGCGAATGATCTTGAGATCACAAACAATATGCTGAACATCAAGGCAGAGATCGAGAAGATCAGAGAACAGGTTCAGAATATCGAATAAGATATAGCGAAAGAGACTGCAGTCAGCTGCAGTCTCTTTTTTATTTAACGCGTTTCTTTCTGTTTTTCTCCACTCTTTTCTCATGGGCTTCCTTATTCAGACGCTTTTTTGTCTTAGGCTTCATTACGGAGAAGCCGAAGCGCCCCAGAGGCTTTCGCCTTATCCCGTAGTAGTGGCCATGGATATATGCGAGAAGTCCTGCTCCCACCACGTCAAAGTGACCATCCTCATCGATGATCTTCTCATCTACGTGTACCTTTACGATCTCAGCCATGAACATGTCGTGGGAACCCAGTTCCTTAACTTCTGTTACCTTGCACTCAAGGTTTACCGGAGATTCCGCGATCATAGGGCATTTGACAACTGAAGCCTCTTCCTTGGTGAGGTTCATCTCCTTCCACTTGTCGAAGTCCCTTCCGGACTTCACTCCGCACCAGTCCGTGGCCTTAAGTAGGTCCTCAGTTGTAAGGTTTATTACAAACTCCCCTGTTTTCATGATGATATCGTGGGAATATCTGGACTTCCTTATTGACACGTAGGTCATGGGCGGGCGCGAATTGATGATACCTGTCCAGGCTGCAGTCATGATATTAGCTTCTTCGCCTTCCCCCAGACTTACCATTACAGCGGGAAGCGGCGAAAGCATTTCTGATCCTTTGAATTCCTGTTTCATATCTTATTTCCTTCTTTGGGATTCGTGTATACAGTTCTGTTGTTGGTGAAGATGACCATGCCGGGCTTAGCCCCCTGAGGCTTCTTCACGTACCGGATGGGCACATAGTCTACAGGAACGTTCTCAGAATCCGAAGCCTTTGAGTGGAAGGCTGCGATTCCTGCTGCTTCAAAAATATCCTCTTCAGACACCTGCTCTCCCCCCGTCTGTATAAGTACGTGAGAACCCGGTATATCCTTGGTATGAAGCCAGAGGTCTCCCTTGTTTGAGAGCTTAAAGGTGAGATAGTCGTTCTCCTTGTTGTTTCTGCCCACAAGACACATGAGACCGCTTGCGAGTCTGTACTTCATGGGCTGGGGCCTTGCCTTCTTATCCTTGAATCCGCTCTTCTTTTTGGGTCTTAAGTATCCTGTCTCCGTGAGCTCCT
>JAZQAY010000132.1:0-3379 GCA_045545455.1 Anaerovoracaceae bacterium
GTAAGGTACTCCTACCTGTCTGGAAAGAAGGATGTGCTCTCTGGTCTGAGGCATAGGTCCGTCTGTTGCTGCTACTACAAGGATAGCTCCGTCCATCTGAGCTGCTCCTGTGATCATGTTCTTTACATAGTCAGCGTGGCCCGGGCAGTCTACGTGAGCATAGTGTCTGTTAGGTGTCTCATACTCTACGTGTGCTGTGGAAATGGTGATTCCTCTTTCTCTCTCTTCGGGAGCCTTATCGATATCGTCGAATGCTACGTATTCGCCGAGTCCGTATCTCTCGTGAAGAGTCTTGGTGATAGCTGCTGTAAGAGTTGTCTTACCATGGTCTACGTGGCCGATGGTTCCGATGTTGATGTGTGGTTTGGTTCTTTCGAACTTTTGCTTAGCCATTTTGGGTTCCTCCTATTATAACGTTATTTTTGGAAGTCAGATACGGGCGTCCCCGCATCTCACGCGGTTAAATTCGCACGCATAGTTATTTTACCACACTTCGTTGAAAAAGCAAACTGTTTTTAAAGGTTTAGGCCTGTTCAAGAGTATACTTTTCCTTGTACTCACTGAAATACTTTTCAAATATCTCAGTCTTCCTGAAATCAAGGCTCTGATGGTATTCATGAAGATGTCTGCCTTCATCTCCCGACTCCAGAATATCCACCGCGATATTGCTGCAGTGATCGGATATTCTCTCATAATCCGTCAGAAGATCGTTGAACACGAAACCGTTTTCAAGGGTGCATTCCTGACGGCTGACTCTTGCTATGTGATTGCTCTTGATCTCATCGCAAAGGTCGTCCACAACTTCCTCAAGGGGATCTATCCTGAGCGCTTCTTCGGTATCGTTTCTGACAAAGGCATCTATAGTCATCCTGGTGATGTCGCAGATAGCCTGCTCCAGGATCTTCAGTTCTCTTTCGGCGGATTCAGAGAAAACGATCTTTTTCTCATTTACCTCACCCACCGCTTCTCCCACGTTTCTGGCATGGTCTGATATCCTTTCAAAATCCGAGAGCACTCTCATGTCCCTGGCCACTTCGCCTGACTGAGCGTCACTCAGTTCAGCAGAAGTTATTTTGAACAGATACGTCCCCAGTTTATCCTCGTATCTGTCCAGTATGCTTTCGAGATCATAAACCTTTTTAAGGCTGTGGGTGGTGTGATCCCTTCTGGCTGCTGCTGCACAGATCACGCTTTCAAGGGCCTTGGAAGCCATTGAGTTTATCACAGTCCTGCTCTGTTCAAGAGCAATAGCAGGATGTTTGAGGAATCTCTCTTCCAGCCTGTCCATGTCCTCCCTTTCAAGCTGAGCCTCCCTGTCCTCAGGGAAGAGCGCACACACGATCTTTTCCAGGACTCCGAGGAAAGGTGAAAGAACGATCACGATGGCAAGCCTGTAAAGAGTATTAAGGAGCGCCACTGTCACCATCGTCATGTTCATCGACATGAAGCCGAAGTCCAGGACAGCATTGAGTATATAGAAAACGCTTCCGCATATAACAGCTCCGAGAACGTCTATTATCAGGTATACGAAGGCAGTGCGTTTGCCATTGGTACCCGCTCCCAGTGCGCTGAGCATCACAGGGAGGGATGCACCGATACCGATACCCATTATGATAGGGAATGCCATGTCAAACTCCACCGCTCCGGTGACGGCCAGAGCCTGAAGTATACCAACAGCTGCACTGGCGCTCTGGATAACGGCGGTGATCAGAAGGCCCGCTAAAACTCCTAGCAGGGGGTTTGAAAAACTTGTCAGCAGCCTGATGAACTCCTCATTCTCTCTTAAAGGTTCTATGGCGCCGGACATCATACTCATCCCATACATGAGCACTGCAAATCCCATCATGATGCCGCCGACGTTCTTTCTGGACGTCTTATTTGAAAACATCCATAAAAATATGCCTATGACAGCTACCGCTCCGGTCAGCACTTCCGTGTTGAGGAAAGATGCGACGCTTGCTCCGGAACCGCCCAGACTGTTAAGACACAGTATCCAGCCTGTGATACTCGTTCCCAGGATCGCTCCGAGTATGATGCCTATCGCCTGCCTCACCTTCATTATGCCTGAGTTTACGAATCCTACCACCATAACTGACGTAGCTGACGATGACTGTATGACCGCAGTGACTCCGGTGCCAAGCAGTATGCCCTTTATGGCATTGCCCGACAGTCTGTAAAGCACCAGTTCCATCTTGCTTCCGGCGACCTTCTTAAGGGAGTCCCCCATGACGGACATTCCGAAAAGGAAAAGAGCTACTCCTCCCAGAAGCGACAATATATCAGATACTTCCATTATTTGAATTCTCCTCTGAAAATATATTATGACAAAAAAGACTCTCACCGCATATCGGTAAAAGTCTCGCTATTTCAAACATATTCCGGGGCATATGTCCCGTACTGACGAAATATGTTACGCAATGCTGCGCAAGCTACTCCCTATTTGACCAAAAATAATATATTATACGTACGACCTTATGTCAATAGATACATATTGCTAAAATTCTGCCATTTATTTATAATTAAGGTATATAAAGGGCAAGGAGGTCATTATGAAAAAGTTTAGATCCATTTTAGTACTGCTGCTGGCTATTATCATGATCTTCTCATTCGCCGGCTGCGGTTCAAAAGACAGCAGCGGCGGTAATGACGCCGCACCATCCGAACAGAGTCAGGAAGCTGATAACAGCAGTTCCGTGACGCCCGCACAGCCATCTGATCAGGGCGGTACATCTTCAGGTGAGAGCAGTTCTTCTGCAGATCAAAGTACCGGTTCTCAGGATCAGCAATCCTCAGATCCCGAAAGCTCCTCTGCCGATAAGCCGACCCCTCCTGACAGGGGAACAACAGACAGCAGTTCTTCATCAGAACAGCCTATAGCGGAAGTCCCTGATGAACTGAAGGGAGATTACACCGGCGATTTCGTTTCCGATACCGGCACGGGGCTCAACCTGATCACCAAGTGGGGTGCCAGCAAGAACTCCGGCGGCGACTACGACGTCACCTTCCAGTTCTATCTTAGCACATATTCCCTTCAGGTAAGCGACAGAAGCGGAAACAAGCTGGAGGTCAAGACACCTTCCGGCACCAGGAGTTACAGCTTCAGCACCAAGGCTGTAGACAGGAAAGAAAACAAGCTTGAAAGCGTTTTCATCGGTCAGACGACCATACAGATGACAGAAGAGGAGCTGTCCGCCGGGGCAGACGTTAAGGCTACATGGGATTTCAGAGGAGCATATTCCGACAAATCCCTCCCGGAAATAACAGCCGAAGGAAAGGTCACGAGCAAATGAAATGCATAAAAAAGCCGGTCTTATGACCGGCTTTTTCGTTGGAGCTGTTGAGCAGACTTGAACTGCCGAACCTCTTCCTTACCAAGGAA
>JAZQAY010000133.1:0-8146 GCA_045545455.1 Anaerovoracaceae bacterium
TACTATAGCGGCCATCGTACCCGCCATCCTTCTCATGAGGGTGGTATACAAGGCCGATAAACTTGACAGAGAACCCGGAGGTCTCCTTGTGAGACTGGTGGTCCTGGGTATAGTCAGCACCGCTATCGCCGTGGTACTGGAGCAGATAGGAAGCTTCATCCTGTCGCCCCTTGACCCCAACAGCCTGATCTACAACATACTTATGTACTTCGGAGTCGTGGCATTCTCGGAGGAGTGGGCCAAGTATATCTTGCTCAAGAAATGCACATGGAATCATCCCGCCTTCAACTGCCAGTTCGACGGAGTGGTCTACGCGGTATTCGTGAGCCTTGGCTTCGCGCTTTGGGAGAACATCCAGTACGTGGCGATGTACGGCTTCGAGACTGCCATAGTCAGAGCTTTCACCGCAGTTCCCGGACACTGCTGCTTCGCAGTATTCATGGGTGTATGGTACGGCATGGCCAAGAGATATGAATACGCAGGTGAGTCCCAGAAGTCCAGGACTGCTAGAAGGATGTGTGTAGTGATGCCGGCTCTGATGCACGGTACCTACGACTTCATAGCCACCTGGGATCAGGGCATCAGCCCTCTGTTCATCGTATTCGTGGTCATCATGTTCATCTGGGCATCCAGACTTGTAAAGAACATGTCGAAGAACGACAAGTACATCGGATATCAGGGACAGAACAACAACTTTTATCAGTAAGAAATGAAGATTTTTTGCCGCAGGGAGACCTGCGGCTTTTCTTTTGAATATTTTTTAGCACTCACCACTTGACAGTGCTAACAACCAGTGATAGAATCATAATGTAAACAGGAAAAGACGGCACAGCCATACACATACAAGGAGGGTATTTTATGAACATAACCAAATTCACACAGAAGTCCATAGAGGCCGTGCAGAACATGGAAAAGGTGGCCTACGACTATGGAAATCAGATGATCGATCAGGAGCATTTTCTTTATGCTCTTATCACACAGGAGGATTCGCTGATCGCCAAGCTCCTTACCAAGATGGGCATCCAGCTTCCGGCGTTTACTTCTTCAGTGGAGAAGATCCTCGAATCCGATCCTAAGGTCCAGGGGGGGAGTCCGTACGTTTCTCAGGATCTGAACAACGTTCTCATGGGGGCTGAGGACGAAGCCAAACTTATGGGGGACGATTACGTTTCCGTGGAGCATCTGATGCTGGCCATGATCAAGAAACCCAACAGGTCGATCAAGAGCCTGTTCACAAGTTTCGGGATCTCCAGGGAGAGTTTTCTCACGGTGCTGAGTACAGTAAGAGGAAATCAGAGGGTGACCTCCGACTCGCCTGAGGACACCTACGATTCACTTGCCAAATACGGACGCGACCTGGTGGCTGCTGCAAGAGAGCAGAAGCTGGATCCCGTTATCGGCCGTGACGAAGAGATAAGAAACGTGATCCGTATACTTTCCAGAAAGACTAAGAACAACCCGGTGCTCATAGGTGAGCCCGGAGTAGGCAAGACCGCAGTTGTGGAAGGTCTGGCCCAAAGGATAGTAAGAGGGGACGTTCCCGAATCCCTTAAGGACAAGATGCTGTTCTCCCTTGACATGGGTGCCCTGGTGGCAGGCGCCAAGTACAGGGGAGAGTTTGAGGAAAGGCTGAAGGCCGTACTTGAAGAGGTGAGAAAGTCCGAGGGCAAGATCATCATGTTCATCGATGAGCTCCACCTGATAGTAGGTGCCGGAAAGACCGACGGAGCCATGGACGCAGGAAACATGCTGAAGCCCATGCTGGCGAGGGGCGAGCTCCACTGCATCGGTGCGACCACCCTGGATGAATACAGAAAATATATAGAAAAGGACGCTGCCCTGGAGAGGCGTTTCCAGCCTGTAATGGTGGACGAGCCCACGGTGGAGGACACCATCTCCATCCTGAGAGGCCTGAAGGACAGATACGAGGTCTTCCACGGAGTGAAGATCACAGACGGCGCGCTGGTGAGCGCAGCAGTTCTTTCAAACAGATATATCTCAGACAGGTTCCTGCCGGACAAGGCCATCGACCTGGTGGATGAGGCCTGTGCCCTTATCAAGACAGAGCTGGACTCCATGCCGTCTGAGATCGATGATTTAAGAAGAAAGATCATGCAGCTAGAGATCGAAGAGGCTGCCCTTAAGAAGGAGACCGACAGGCTGAGCCATGAGAGGCTGGAAGCTCTCCAGAAGGAGCTGGCTGAGCTGAGAGATACCTTTAACGCCCAGAAAGCACAGTGGGATAACGAAAAGGCCAGCATCACCCATCTCTCGGAACTGAGAGAGAAGATCGAGAGCCTGAACAAGCAGATCGAACAGGCCAAGAGAGAGTACAACCTTGAAAAGGCCGCAGAACTCCAGTACGGAGAACTTCCGAAGGTCACCAAAGAACTGGAGGAAGAGGAGGCAAAAGTAAAAGGTCAGGACATGAGCCTGGTACACGAGAGCGTGACGGAAGAGGAGATCGCAAGGATCATCAGCCGCTGGACAGGCATCCCTGTAGCCAAGCTCTCCGAGACCGAGAGGGAGAAGACCCTTCACCTGGAGGAATCCCTCCACAAGAGAGTGATCGGCCAGGACGAAGGAGTTGAGAAGGTGGCAGAGGCCATCTTAAGGTCCAAAGCCGGCATCAAGGATCCCAGACGTCCCATCGGGTCCTTCCTCTTCCTGGGACCTACAGGCGTAGGTAAGACTGAGCTTGCCAAGGCGTTAGCTGAAAATCTTTTTGACGATGAGAACAACATCGTAAGGATAGATATGAGCGAGTACATGGAGAAGCACTCGGTGGCAAGACTCATCGGAGCGCCTCCCGGATACGTAGGTTACGATGAGGGCGGTCAGCTGACTGAAGCGGTCAGAAGAAAGCCTTATTCCGTGGTCCTCTTCGACGAAGTTGAGAAGGCTCATCCCGACGTCTTCAACGTTCTGCTTCAGGTGCTGGATGACGGTCGTATCACCGAC
This sequence comes from Anaerovoracaceae bacterium, assembly GCA_045545455.1. Lineage (GTDB taxonomy): Bacteria > Bacillota > Clostridia > Peptostreptococcales > Anaerovoracaceae > RUG754. The sequence goes on from JAZQAY010000133.1 coordinate 2,962, forward strand.
TCCCAGGGAAGGACGGTGGACTTCAAAAACACCATCCTTATCATGACTTCCAACATTGGATCCCAGTACCTTCTTGGCGGTATAGATGAGAATGGAAACATCTCTCATGAAGCTGAGGAGCTGGTGATGGGAGACCTGAGGGCACACTTCAGACCGGAGTTCCTGAACAGGCTTGACGAGACCATTCTCTTCAGACCTCTTACAAGAGAGAACATCGGAGAGATCGTGAAACTCATGGTGAAGGACGTTAACAAGCGTCTCGCGGAAAGAGAGATCTCCGTGGAACTCACCGACGAAGCACTTAAGTTCGTCTGCGATAACGGATACGATCCCACCTACGGAGCAAGACCTCTCAAGAGATATCTTCAGAAGTACGTGGAGACCGCAGCGGCCAGGATCATCGTCACCGGAAACATCTCCCCTGGAGATACCATCCTGGTGGACGTAAAGGACGGAAAGCTGGAAGCTGAAGTGAAATAATATTCTTTGTGAAAATAGATGGACGGGAAATGACTCGATTTAAGGCTGATTCCCGTCCATTTTTTCTTTGAAATACAACCAAAAGGACGGGAAATGCTATTTTAAAAAAGTATTCCCGTCATTTTACGGTTAGAAAGACGATTTATATAGACGGGAAACACTGTAATATATAAATTTTCCCGTACATGTGGGCGTGAAGTGCTTTGCGGTGATCGCAAAAAATATAAGACCCCTTGAATTACAAGGGGTCGATAAAACGATTATGATTTTATGCCCAGCCGAGAAGGTACGCATTCACGTATCGTCTTCCCCAGCTGTAGCACTCCTCGGTGCTTCTCATGTAGAGGTCCAGATTGGTTCCCACGATGGCGCCTCCGCAGTCGTTTGCCACTGCGAATCCATAGCCATCTATCCAAAGGATGGAGCCGTAGGGGATGACGCTGGGATCCACAGCGACTGTGCCGTAGTGGCAGTGACCGCCGGATGCACCGTAGGCGTTCTCACCCATATAATATGCAGTGGTGTTCGATACAAAGGACCATCTGATGACAACGTCACCGCTGTTGCCGGTGACCGAGGTCCCGAGGCGGATGGTATCATCCTGGGGTTCGGTGATCCACTTGCTAAACTCTTCCTTGGTATCAAAGACTTCGCCGTTCACGTATGTGGTGGTGACGTTGTAGAGACCCACGCCGTCAACTCTTGAAGTGGAGGATTCCACGCCGGAGCTTAAGTTCGGATCCAAGATTATCCTGGAAGTTGCAGGTGTGGTCTTTTCGGTCTGAGTCACGACCTTTTCGACATCCTTTACGACGATGGTCTCCATGGCTGACATTGTGCTTTCGGGTTCCGGCATTACTATGTCATCTTCGTCGTATTCAATTTTATTGAACTCAAGGTTCTCTTTAACAGTGCCCGGGATGAGTATCACGGGTTCCATTTCACCCTTCACCTCAGCCATCGCCTGGAGATATCTTGTAATTTCTATGGTATCTCCCGACTTGACCCTGGTGTTCCTGGCGGGGAGTACCTGATCGATATCCGAAAGCTGGATACCAAGTTTGTCCAAAACGCCCTGAACATCGTGAGACGCAATGTCTGCCTTAAAGGATTCGGATGCGCCCATGGTATTGATACGAACGGTGATCTCCTTCGGGATCAGGAGGTCGTATATCAGGGAACCGGATACGAGGATAACGAGGATCCCTATGAGAAGGGTACCAAATTTATGCTTCTGGAAGAAGTTAGGTTCAGGCGGTATGACGTTCTCTTCAAAAATGATCTCGCCCTCGCGGTTTGCAGCGATGGCCACCTTGCCTTCTTCGTCGATGGTGAGGGTAACCTTCTTGGATCCGGTGGGATCCGGTGCATCGTCATCCGCCTGAGGCAGCTGATCGCCGGTCTCGCCGAGACCAGTGTTATCGTCGTGCTCAGGTACCTGTTCCAATCCGAAGGTAGGTTCCTGTTCGGTATCAGGTTCCGCAGCTTCATCAGCTTCCTGAACAGCTTCGAGCTCTGCTTCAGACTCTGTTGCTGGCTCCTGTTCGGCGTCAGGTTCTGCTACTGTTTCCGGGTCAGTTCCGGACTCTTCGGAAGTTGCTGCTTCGGCAGTCTCTTCACCTGAAAGCACTTCCTCATCCGGCTGTTCTTCGCCAATCTCCGCAGCGTTCTCTTCCAGGATCTCTTCCTCCGCGGCCTGCTCCTCGAGAAGAGCCTCCTTTATGGCCTTTTCTTTTGTAGTCTGTGGCTTCTTAGCCTTGTATTTTTTGCTTTTCTTACCCATTATTCACCTTTCGGACCCGTGCGAAGAATATCCTCGCCATAGTAAAACCGGGCCTAGTTAGTATTTAATAACTGATAATCTCAAAAACAAAATATACCTCTGTGTTTCACTTAATTAAGGTGTAGGCAGAGGCGAGTATCGTTATAGTACAATAAAATACCGTATTTGTCAAGTTTTCGGCCATTTGGCCCAATTATATCCTTGCAAAACACTTCCGCCCGTGCTATAATAATTCCGTTCGGAATATCCGGGGCGTTAGCGCAGCTGGGAGCGCACCACACTGGCAGTGTGGGGGTCAGGGGTTCGAATCCCCTACGCTCCACCATCTTAGGAAGTGCATTTGCACTTCCTTTTTTCGTTGTAAGCCCTTGATTTGCAAGGGGTTTCGCATTTTCAGCGAGTCTGATATTTTAAGTGTAACTGGAAATAAAACAGTGTATTTTTTGATTACACCTTGATTACACTTTTTGTAATCAGGCGAGTGCAAGCTCCATTTTCTTGTATCTATCTTCATCGGAGCTTCTGTCATAGCAATAGTTATTAAGTGTGGTCTTTTCATCCTTATGCCCTACAAACTGTCTTACAGAGTTTATATTGATATCGGCATCCAAAAGGGTGGATACAAAGGTTTTTCTGGCCTTATGGGAGCTTTTTACTTCGATCCCTATCTGCTTACAGTATGCAGTAAAAGCCTTTGTAATGGACGTATAGAGGATAGGATCGTCATTCATGGAGAATACAAATCCTTCTGTACTTACACCTGCTTCTTCCTGACGCTCTTTCGCGATCTCGATCAATCTCAATGCCTGGGGTACAAGCGGCACTTCTCTGTCATCATAGCCTTTGGTATGCTCAACTATTTCCCCGCCGGGATGTCTCACCATTCTTCTGACCATCATGGTTTTGCCATAGATATCTTCGTATCTTATGCCGCATACTTCTCCGACTCTGACGCCTGTCAGGAACATGAACATTACAGCTAACGGTGCAAGCTGGTGCACAGGGTGTTCCTTCTCGTTGAAGTCTTTCCATGCCACTTCGACCAGCTTATCCAGTTCTTCTTTGGAATATACCTGTGTATGGTCAGGCTTCTTGTGTTCCGGTGTAAGGACTCTTCTCTGGTCGATCTTTACGGACAGGAAGGGGTTTTTATCAATGATATCCCTGTCCACAGCATAGTCAAGTTCCTGCCTGATGATAAGCCTGAAGTTACCAAAGGAATGTTTGGTCATGGAATACTTTCTTATCATCTCATGTACCCACACATCTATGTCCAGCTTTGTCAGCTTCACAAGAGGTATATGGATGATGTTTTCATTTGCATAATACCTGTTCCAGTCGCGTCGTACTCGTTCTATGGTAGTCCTTTCAACGTGAAGAGACTTGTATTCGATCCACTCTTCAAACAGGGAAGCCATAGTAACTTTCTTCCTGCTGTCATTCTCGTCCAGGCTTGCATAATATTCGCATATGAAATCCTCTACCTTTTCCCGTGATGATTTGACTATCATCTTTCTTCCATGAGGCTGTTTCGGATCCTTTATATATGTTCTCCAGCGTCCGTCTTTACCTTGTGATATTAAATAAGGATGACTATCTAATAATTTTTTCCTCCTTGCGGCTCTCATTTGTGTTTCCACGCTGCCCACATCTATGATACCATTCTGATCAAGGTAGGACAACATTTCCTGAGCAGAAAAAGATGCCGAAGACGGATTATTAAGTTGTATTTTATTGCAGTCTGCCATACTCCGGCACCTCCTTTCTGTCAGGATCAAGCATACACTATGGGATATCAGCTGTTTTTCAGGAAGCCTTCATTTATGATTATCGCTTTAAGATAGCTGTAAGGATCTGATATTGGTGAGCCATTATCTCTGGACGAGATCTTCGCATCAGCATATCTTATGAGTTGGTCAAAATCCGTACATGAATCCTTCAGCAGTTCTATTTCGTTTTCAGTCAGTCGATCTATGATTGATAGATCGTCTTTATACTTACCTATACTATCCTTACCTGACCTGACCTGGGTATCCGGTTGGTATGTCATCTGGTTGTCACTTGGTATACCAATGGTATACATACCGTTATTCTTTAGAGAAAGCAGTTCTTTCTCGTCCTTATGGATAGTCTCTTTATATCGGTCTGTACGTATATAGTTGTGCATCTTCCAATGCGTTATGACGATGACACCGGAGCCGAATGTTATGATGAAATTCTTTGCTATCAGCAATTTCATATCATCTTCTGAAGCACATATCATTCTCATAACCATCTTAGGGTTGCTTAAGAACCCGTCATCATCGGCTCGCATTGCAAGATGAAAGTACAATGCCTGTGCCGATAATGGCATATCCATAAAAGCATCGCTGTCTATTACAGACTTGGAAAACATCCTTCGCTCTGCCATGATCTCCTCCATTCGTTCCAGTTTTTATATGATCTTCAGCTTTGATTTATCAGGCAACAGATATTTTCTTTCAATATCTATTGTTAGTTTCAATATATTTTCGGAAGTATCCCGAAGGATCTTCTTGATATCAGGGTCTCTTATGACTTCGGCTGTAAGCTGCATTTTCGATACTTCTTCCCATAATTTGTTAAGATCTCTGTAGAATTCCTCTCCCGGACCTTCTTTAGGTCTATATCCCTTCAGTATCATTCTTATAAGTCTTGATACAGGCAATCTTACCATACGGGCATATTTTTTGAGCTTTGCAGCATCTTCCTCCGTCATTACGAACTCTATTCTTGCTGTTTTATTCATTAGACATTACCTCACTTATAACCATCTTTTTCCTCTCAAGGGGTAGGCAGTGGGAAAGGCAAAAACTTAACCTTTTTTTAAAAGAATATTGTATACTTTGAATTATCCTCTCAATAACTAGGCATTGAGAAAGGCAAAAGCTTAACCCTTTTTTA
>JAZQAY010000134.1:0-3933 GCA_045545455.1 Anaerovoracaceae bacterium
AAGGTCGTCGAAGGCGTGCTTCTTTGACATCTCCACCTTGGCCCCTGCCGTCTCTTCCGCAGGTGTACCAATTACCACTATCTCACCTCCGAACTCATCCGCGAATTCTCTCATGGTGATGCCCGAACCTACAGCCATGGCGCAGATAAGATTGTGTCCGCAGGCGTGACCCAGTCCCGGAAGAGCATCGAACTCACCAAGCATTCCGATCCTCGGTCCCGGTTTGGCACCTTTATACGTAGCCCTGTAGGCTGTGGGGATACCGCAGAACTCCCTTTCAACCGAGAAACCGTACTTTTCAAGAAGTTCAGTCTGCCACTTACATGCTTTGAACTCTTCGTTTCCCAGTTCCGGATTATCGTGGATATCCAGAGCAAGCCTCTTTAGTTCAGGTCCGATGGATGATACGATTTCATCTATCCTCTTAAGTATTCTCTCTTCCATATGCAGTCCTCCTGATCAGCTACTTAAGAACGGCGAGTATAGCTGTCTCGCCTCCTCCGTTTTTTCCTATCATTTCTATAGCATCTTCTCTTTTACGCTTATAAAATGTGAGAACATCTCCTTCATAGCATGAGTGCTTGTAGCAGACCTCACAATCGGTTATCTTCATCTCGTCAAGTTCAGAAGTCGTGAATATGCTGAACAAAGCTCTTACGTAAGCTGCGTTGTTCATATGACCACCAAGATCTATATCTATCGACCTTATCTCATACTTCCCTGCCTCTTCACAGTCTGAAGTATCCTCTTTTACCCTTGCGAAGGGTTCATCCAGGACTGTCTGTGTCTCGAGTTCCCATTCATCGCTGAAGATTTCGTCGATCCTGACAAGAGATCCTTTATCCGTATCCAGAACAGCCCACTGAGTCTTACCGTATGCGATAGCATTGCCATCAATATCCTCAATGGAATAGTCTCTTATCTCCTGAACGCCCTTAGGTTTAAGCGGCCACGTATTCAGGACTACCTTTTCCATCATAGCCGGTCTTCTGATGAAGCTTATCCTGGTCTTGGCTGTTAGCCAGAATTTATGTTCCTTCATCATGAACGTAGTTCCTATCCCAAGGCTTTCAGCATGTTCTGCCGCCATGTCCATAAATATACCGAAAGTGTCGGGTATCCCAAGTCTCGACGAATGATCACATACGCCGGGTCCTATCACATAGTCCTTTGACATCCTGCATTTCATATATCAGTCCTCCGAAGCAGTCATATCTATTTTATCAAGTTCCATTATAACGTAGCAAATAAGCAGGATAAGGCAAGAGCACCAGATCGTCATCTCACCCATTATAGGTGTCAGTAAAGCGGATATCCCTGCTCCGATACCGAATACCAGTATAACTCCGAAATATTCACCAGCTTTTTTTAGTTCAGTCATTTTCTTTGAAAGCAGGAATTTAGAGAACGCGTGAGTACCGGATCTCATATTTCCTATGATCATCGTACTTGCGTATGCATTTCCGCAGAATGACCTGAAGGTCTCGACCTGCATGGCACAGGCAAGAGATATCAGACAGTTAGCCTCCATATCAAACCTGGCAGGAAGCAGTCCGGAAACGAACATGATTATGACCTCAGCCATTATTATCATCTGCCTCCAGTGTATGATCTGCACCTTCTTCATGTGATGCTCGATCACGTCTGCGATTATGATACCTATCACAAACGCCAGAAGCGGATTAATATACCTGAGTATATCAACGAAATTTCCGTCCAGAACAGACGCGCTCATAAGGACAACGTTTCCTGTCTGAGCATTGGCAAAAACATGGCCTCTCTCGATATACGTATAGGCATCCTGGAATCCCCCGCTTAAAGCAAGTAAAAGACTCAGTATCAGAGATTCAGACATCTGCTCCTGTTTCGTTATTTTTTTTCTAACGGTCTTTAAAAAATTCAAATTCTCTCTACCTTATATCACTTATGGTTTTTATAATTATTTCTGCTGATCTCTCAGCAGCCTTTTGTTCGAATACATCATAGGAATCCTCAGCTCCGTTGTCAGCAAGGTCTGAAATGCATCTGATGATCGCAAAGGGTATATCATTGACAAAGCATGCGTGTGCCACAGCGCAGCCTTCCATCTCTACTGCCAACGCTTCTGGAAACCGTTTCTTCAGCTGTACCTTTGTTGACCTTGAAGTTATGAACTGATCTCCGGTAATAATAGGTCCTACCCTTGAACCTTCCGCATTCTTGCTCAATAATCCTCTAAGCTCTTCATCGGTTTCGAACCACACACGGTTTGGAAAACAGAATTCAAGCTGATGAGGGCTGACATCATGAAATGTGAGTTTATCAGCTATTATCAGATCCATCTGTTTTACGGATGCGTCCATGCTTCCTGCGACACCCGTGAATAAGATGCAGTCCGGGCTGAAACGGTCTATCATGATCTGTGTGAAAAGAGCTGCATTCACCTTGCTTACGCCGCAGGTTGCCAGAACTGTCTCCTTGTCATTAAGCAGCCCTTTGGTAAAAGTCATGCCTGAAAACACGGAGGTTTCTTTACCGGTCATTCTTCTCAGAATGATATCGCTCTCCACATCAAGGGCGGAGAGAATGCCAACAGTCTTGTACTCTTTCATTGTTTATCCCTCAACGAACTGCACTCTGACACCTGCAGGATCTTTCACATAAAAGAATTTAACTCTGGGATTGGGCGAGATGAGTTCAGTAGTTTCAAGTCCTCTGGCTATGTACTCTTCCCTTAGAGCTTCAGCATCATCAGTTCCGAAACCTACGGATATATACTGACTGCCGGATTCCTCTGCCTCAGGATCTCTTATGATCTCGACTCTCGTCTCTCCCTGTCCGTTGGAAAGGAACACAAGATCCATGTGCGGTCTTGCATCCTGAACCACTTTGAGTCCTGCGAATTCCTCATAAAACCTGACCTCTTCCTCGAAATTCCTTGTAAGGATAGTAACATGCTGTATTTTCATAATGTCTGATCTCTCCTTCTGAATATACTCCCTTTAAGTAACTCACATCTCAGCCATTTCTTTTTCAAGAATATCCTTAGCGTAACCCGTAGCCCTGGCTACAGCGCCCTCCTCAAATGGTACTGAAAGGTTTGCAACCTTCAGTATCTCAAGGTAACTCTTGGATCCTCCCACATCGGTGAGCGCCAGATAATCCTTCCAGGCCTTTTCGGGATCCTCCGCATATTTCTTTTTAAATTCCATAGCTCCCATGGTAGTGAGCGTATAGTTTATATAGTAGAACGGATAGAGGTAGATATGGAGCTTATGATACCAGTATCCTCCCCTCTCCATGAATTCGTCGTTATCGTAGGTCCTCCACGGCATATACTTCTGTTCAAGTTTATGCCATTCATAAGTCCTTTCCTTCGGTGTAAGCTCCGGATGCTCATAGCAGATGTGCTGGAACTCGTCAACAGCTACGCCAAAAGGTACGAAAGTAATGGCCTCCTGAAGATGGGCAAATCTGTACTTGTCAGCATCTTCACCGAAGAATCTCTCAGCATATCCATAGGTGAACTGCTCCATGCTCATGGAGTGTATCTCGGCTATATCAGTTGATGAGAAATAATAGTTCTCTACGGGCTGCTTGCGGCAGGCTCTGAAGCCTGCGAATGCGTGACCCAGTTCATGGGTCAGCACCTGCATGTCGAAGATGGTCTGGTTGAAGCATGAGAACACGAAGGGTGCGCTTAAAGACGGAAGAAGTGTCATATATCCTGTTGAAGCTTTTCCCGGTTTGTTCTTAAGATCCATCAGTTCGTGATCGATCATGAAATCGATGAATTCGGCAGTCTCAGGACTTAACTCGTGATACATCTTCTGAGCTTCTCTTATCATGAAGTCATCGTCGCCGGCGGGTGTTGCATTTCCGTCGGGGAAGACTCTCTTTTCATCAAAGGCATATACCTTTTCTATTCCGAGGCGCTTAGCCTGAGCTTCATAG